>NZ_JAMPMI010000003.1:0-485535 GCF_028478065.1 Providencia sp. PROV255
GGCAGCTTGAATTGCAGCTAACTCTGCTTGGCGACGCTGCTCTTCCGCTTCCTCTGCCGCTTGAATCGCAGTTAACTCAACTTGACGCTGACGTGCCATTTCTTCTTCAGCAAGACGCATTGCTTCCGCTTCTTGGCGTTCACGCTCGGCTTTTTCTTCCGCCAGTTTTTTCTCTTCGGCTTCTTGGCGTGCTTGTTCCGCTTGCTCTTCGGCAGCTTGAAGCTCTGCTAGTTTAGCTTCCCGCTCACGTTCTGCTTGCTCGGTTGCCGCATCAATCGCAGCTTGTTGTGCTTCATACTGACGCTGAGCTTCATCTTCTGCCGCTTTAATAGCAGCTTGCTCAGCTTGATGTTGACGTTCCGCTTCGGCTGTTGCGGCATCAACCGCAGCTTCATGGGTTGATTGGTTTTCGACGTCATTAACCACATCATTTTGTTGAGTTTGTTGTTGCTCTTGTTGCTGGGTTTCTTCTTCATTTTTACGCCCAAACCCCAACCATGAAAAAAAACCTTTTTTCTTGTCTTTAGCCATTTGCCACTACACTCCTCGCGGTAAAAATATGGCACTCGATAATCAAATCGCAATAAAATTATATGCAGTCTACCATTTCATCGCTCAGCAACACATATCTGAAAGAAAAATCCTGCCAATTTAATCTGAATTTTCGTGTTAAAACTGTGAAAATGAAGCACTATAATTGAAATACGGCCAATCAGAGATAACAACACTGCAACTTATCGCCTGACAGGTATACAATAGTAACAATCAAATTTAAGTACATAAACCCGTTAAGCAGCAATAAACATTATGGCAAAAAAACCACAATCCCCCTCTTTAGGGCAAATTCGTATTATCGGTGGAAAATGGCGCGGAAGAAAGCTGCCAGTTCGTGATAGTGAGGGCTTACGCCCAACTACAGACAGAATTAAAGAAACGTTATTTAACTGGTTGATGCCAATCATTCGAGATGCGCGTTGCTTAGATTGCTTCGCAGGCAGTGGCTCACTGGGCTTTGAAGCACTTTCTCGTTTTGCAGAAACAGTCACCTTTATTGAGCTCGATAAACACAACGCCCAATTATTGACTGAAAATAAAACTCGCTTACAAGCTGATAACGCAACCGTAGTGAATCACAACAGCCTAAATTTTTTAAGCCAAGCAGGTACACCTTTTGATGTCGTTTTCATTGACCCACCATTTCGCAAAGGACTGCTCAATGAAACCATTCAATTGTTAGAAAAAAATCAATGGTTAGCTGAAGAAAGCTGGATATACGTTGAGTCAGAAGCGGAGTCACCACTTACTGACATTCCAGCTAACTGGCAACTTCATCGCGAAAAAATAGCTGGGCAAGTCGCATATCGCCTTTTTATTCGAACTTCACTTTAGGGACAAAAACATGTTTATCAATATTGGACGCCTGCTCATGATTTGCGTTTGGGGTTTTATGGTCTTTAACCTCGTCCATCCATTCCCTAAGCCATTGAAATATTTCATGGATATTGCAATGGTGTTCATGGTATTTATGCATGCACTGCAAACTATTTTCCTAAAAGCAACGCTTCCTAAAGGGGAAAAAATCTCTGGTTTAGTTCAACTACGCATTTTCTTTTTTGGCGTATTCGAAATGTTAGCCATGCAGAAAAAAACCAAAGCCGCTTTAGAAGAAGCAAAGAAAAGGCAATCAGACCAGTAAAAACTTTATGATGCAGGCTCGAAACGAATAAACCGAGTTCCTTGCATCGTGAGTTTTCCTTCACTGCCTAACGCTACGCTTTGGTATTGTTCTTCTGTCACAATCGTTTTGATAATTTCGCCGCTTGAGCGCGTTTTGAAATAAATTTCATAGCGGAAGGTTTCAGGGGAAACAACATCTCGTTCACGAGAACGCATATTAGGATAAGGGTAATCCTTTTTGTTATCCACCTTGACCAAATAGCTCACCAGCAAAGAGTTATCATTAATTTCATTTTGCTTGCGTTGGTCAAAAAAACGCTTAGTAGCAAGAACCGCAATAACCGCTAAAACAATGATCAATAGTATGGGCTTGTTCATAATGTATGCTTTTCACTTAAAAAATCCGTCATGATAGTTTATCTTATTTAACTAAACAGGGCACGTTTCTAAGTTGCCAGACCACTGCCGTGTCATTCATTGAACATATAAGGATGTGTATATGATTAGTTGGCCATTCCTCGCAGTACTCTTTTCTGGTTGGTTATATGTCGATGCCGCCTACCGAGGACCTGGGTGGCAACGTTGGTTATTTCGCCCGATCACACTGCTGCTTTTATTACTTTGGGGGTGGAGTTCCGATGATCTTAACCTGCAAAACTACCTCATTCTTGCTGGATTGCTAGTTTCTCTTGTTGCAGATCTTTCTCGTATGCTTTCAAGTGAGCACTTACTAGCTTCTGTCGCATTGATGTTCTTAAGTTATTTGATTTACACCATCAGCTTTGGAATGCAGCTAAATTTCGGGCTCTATCTACCTTGGCTAGCCGCCCCTCTGATTGTCGCTGCCATTACTTTAGTGTTTATTTGGGGCAAACTTGAAAATCTTCAAGCCATTGTTTTTGCATCACTAATAATGTGTATGATTATGGCATGGGTTGCTGGTGACCAATATTTTGGTCTCGGCCGTGAATATAATTTTTCAATCATGGTTGGTGCATCTCTGCTATTTCTTTCTAACTGTGTTTGGCTAATTGCTCGATTCCGTCTTCCATTTAAAGCTTCAAAAGCTGTTGTTGCAGCGCTCTATTTCCTTGGGCAGTTCTTTATTGTGCGGGCAATTTACTTGTAATTACTATCCGCAAAGACTAAGCCAATTGACTAAAAGTGCTATTTGAGAATTTTATCAATTGGCTCCCCCTTTTTGGTTTGACTCTGGAGTAGACTCCAGAGTGTAGACTTATCAACAATGAATGATAAAACGAATCATTGTTTGATAAGGGGGCGCTTATGCACTCACACTCTCATAAAGAAAATCATGTACATAGCAGTTCTTGTTGCTCTAGTAACAGTACTTGCTCATCTGCTATCGCTGAAAATGACAAAAAAGTGAGTAACGACTCACATACTTCCGAGCACAGTGCAGTGAAGAAAAACCCTGATGACGATGAAGAAGCTCATCATCATATCGGGGACCATTCTGCACATGAGCATGCAGTAAATGACAATCATCATAAGGGACATAACCACCAGCATGGTAATAGCTGTGGTTTAACTCCGGATGTCGCGAATGAAGTTGAGCCTACCCAAGCGGCTAGCCAGCGCTTTAGCTGGATAATCCGTGGTATGGATTGCCCAAGTTGCGCAAATAAAATTGAAACTGCAGTTAAGCAAATCAGTGAAGTAAAACAAGCCAAAGTATTATTTGCCACAGAAAAACTTGTGGTTGATGCCAACACAGATATTAGTGTGGCAGTTCGCTCTACCGTTGAAACTGCGGGTTATGAATTACTTGAAGTCGGTAGCAATAGTGCGGCAGCAGCTCCACCAAGCTTAATTAGTGAAGCTAAGCCCGTCATTATTTTAGCGATTTTAATGGCTATTAGTTGGGGGATTGAATTTATCAATCCACAGTTGGGTAATATTGCCTTTATTTTAACCACCCTGTTTGGGTTATACCCAATTGCCCGTAAATCATTACGCTTAATGCGAACGGGTTCACCTTTTGCCATCGAAACATTGATGACGGTTGCCGCAATAGGCGCAATCTTTATTCAAGCAACAGAAGAAGCCGCAATGGTTATCTTACTGTTTATGTTAGGCGAAATGTTGGAATCTTATTCTGCCGGAAGGGCCAGACGAGGTGTTAGCGCCTTAATGGCACTGGTTCCAGAAGATGCCGTTTTAATCAAAAATGGGCAAAAAACAACTATTCCTGTTGCGCAGTTACGTCCCGGGGACATTATCGAAATCGCACCAGGTGGGCGTTTACCTACCGATGCCGTGTTAGTATCTGGTTTTGCCAGCTTTGATGAAAGTGCATTAACGGGTGAATCTGTACCTGTCGAACGTAATATTGGAGATAAAGTGGCTGCAGGTTGCTTATCTGTTGATAGAGCCGTTCAAATGCAGGTGGTATCAGAGCAGGGTCAAAATGCGATTGACCGCATTTTACAGCTGATTGAAGAAGCAGAAGAACGTCGCGCACCAATAGAACGTTTTATTGATCGCTTTAGCCGTGTATACACACCAATCATCATGCTGATTTCCGCATTAGTGATTGTTATTCCACCTATTTTCTTCAGCGCACCATGGGAAACATGGATTTATCGCGGGTTAACACTGTTATTGATTGGTTGCCCTTGTGCATTAGTGATTTCAACCCCTGCAGCAATTACCTCCGCATTAGCAACTGCTACACGGCGCGGTGCTTTAATTAAAGGGGGAGCCGCATTGGAGCAACTGGGAACTATCACGACCATTGCTTTAGACAAAACGGGCACACTGACAGAAGGTAAACCCCATGTCACTAACTTAGTCCCTGTTGAAGGCTTGTCAGAAAGTGAATTAGTACAAATCACCGCATCTGTTGAAGTTGGCTCTCACCACCCACTTGCTAAAGCAGTAGTTAATAAAGCGGAAGAACTTTCTTTGACTGTCACTGAAGCGCAAGAGCGTAAGGCACTGGCAGGAAAAGGAATTGAAGGATACCTTAATAACAAACATATCCTTGTTAGCGCACCAAACCGCCTTGATACGCCATTAAACAGTGAGTGGCAAAGTAAAGTAGAAACCTTAGAAGCAGAAGGGAAAACCGTTGTTGTCACACTCGAAAATAACCGCGTGATTGGTTTAACCGCACTGCAAGATACATTGCGCAAAGATGCTGCGGATACGATGAGCATGCTAAAAGCGCTCAACGTGAATGCCGTGATGCTGACAGGTGATAACCCTCGAGCAGCAAGTGCTATTGCAGGCCAATTAGGCATGGAATACCGCGCAGGGTTATTACCGGAAGATAAAGTCACTGCGGTTATGGAGCTTAACCGAAACCACAGCACGATGATGGTCGGTGATGGCATTAATGATGCTCCAGCAATGAAAGCGTCTAGTATCGGTGTTGCCATGGGCAGTGGTACGGATGTGGCATTAGAGACTGCCGATGCCGCGTTAACTCATAACCGTTTAACTGGGCTTGCAGAGATTATTGCGCTATCTCGCGCAACACGAAAAATCATTCGTGAAAATATTGCGATTGCCTTAGGGTTAAAAGCCGTATTCCTCGTCACCAGTTTGTTGGGAATTACCGGGCTTTGGGTCGCCGTTCTTGCTGACTCCGGTGCAACAGCACTCGTAACAGCAAACGCAGTGCGCCTATTACGCGTTAAATTACCTCAAGTGAAAAAGTAATTTATATCAACTGATTTAAACGCCACAATAAGTGGCGTTTTTTCTTTTACAACCTTTCCAATAAATACTGTTATTACAATATGTTAAATACAATTTTAACTTAAGAATTAGGACTAACTTTTTCTCCATCAACCCCAGATTCCGCTAAAATGCATTTTGAAAATCACTCTTTTGGCAAGGTATTAGCGGGTATTGGGTATGGTAAAAAATCACAGTTCAACGCCACATGACGCTGCATTTAAAGGGTTTATGTCTAAACTTGATAATGCACGTGACTTTTTTGATATTCACTTACCCAGCCATATTAAGCAATTATGTGATTTCAAAACATTAGCGATAACAAATTCTTCTTTCATTGATAACCAGCTACGAACTCGTCTTTCGGATATGCTCTACACTGTCGAGACACAGCAAGGTGAAGGCTATATTTATATGTTAGTTGAACACCAATCAACACCCGATAAGCTAATGGGTTGGCGGATGATGCATTATTCGTTCCTTGCCATGAATCAACATTTACAACAAGGCCATCATGATTTGCCCCTGGTTGTGCCAGTTTTATTTTATCATGGAAAGGTAACGCCTTATCCATATGCTAAGCCGTGGACACACTGTTTTCCGTGGCCAGAAATTGCATCAAACTTATATAGTCAACCATTTCCGCTCGTCGATATTACTGTCATTGATGATAATGAACTCGTAAACCATCGCAAAGTTGCGGTTATGGAACTCGCGATGAAGCATAGGGACTTAAGAGATAACATAGAAAAAGTCACGCAGTTGCTAGCTGAAGCGATGAATCAAAATTATCATCATAGCGATGACATCATCACTATTTTCAATTACTTATTTATTACTATGGATTCACCTCACTTTGAAATAGTGGTTAACCAACTTATTGATCAAATTGAAAATAACCAAGAGGCGATTATGAACATTGCGCAACGATTAAAAAATCAAGGAATACAAGAAGGCATTGATATTGGTGTAAATAAAGGCATAGATATTGGAGCAAACAAAAAACAACATGAAGTTGCTCTGAAAGGTTTACAACTCGGTACAAGTATTGAGCTTATCTGTCAGCTCACTGGGTTAACTCATCAGGAAGTATTAAATCTACAATAATCCCCCCTGCCTTTTGGCAGGGATTGATACAATGCAATTAGCTAATGGCGGTTAACTCGATTTTTTACGTAACAAATAACGATACGGAGCATTCTCAGCCTCTACCGCTAATAAATCATGCTCCATAAAGCGGCAGAAACCTGGGATATCGCGTGTGGTTGCTGGGTCATCAGCAATAATTAACAACGTTTCCCCATCAGCCATATTACGAACTGTTTTGCGCACTAACATCACAGGCTCTGGGCATCGTAACCCTAGCGTATCAAGGGTTTTCGTTGGATTAGCAAATAAATCAGACATTAAAAAACACTTCTAAAAGGAATCAATAGACTGATTATATAATAAAACGCTCATTGATAAATGAACAGTTTTGCTTTTGTTGCGCAACGAGCGTATGATGCGCTGTTCCCAAATGTTGGGATGTATTTCATGGGTTCCCTCACCCCATTGTGACTAAAAAGGTACAATATGTTTAATTTTACTGCGCAGCAAAAAGCCACTGCGTTAATTTGGCTTTCGTTATTTCATATTTTAATCATTACCTCTAGTAACTACCTCGTGCAGTTGCCAATTAATATTTTTGGCTTCCATACCACTTGGGGTGCTTTTACTTTTCCATTTATTTTCCTTGCTACTGACTTAACCGTACGTATCTATGGTGCACCGCTGGCTCGCCGAATTATAACTGCGGTCATGTTGCCTGCATTACTGATTTCCTACGTTATTTCAGCGTTGTTTTTCCAAGGTGAATGGCAAGGTTTTACCGCTTTATCTGAGTTCAACCTATTCGTTGCTCGTATCGCCGCGGCAAGCTTTATGGCTTACGTACTTGGGCAAATATTAGATGTCAGCGTATTCAATAAGTTGCGCCAAAATGCACGTTGGTATGTGGCACCTGCCTGCGCTATGTTCTTTGGTAACTTAATTGATACTATCGCATTCTTCTTTATTGCATTTTTCCGCAGTAGCGACCCCTTTATGGCCGCAAACTGGGTCGAAATCGCGTTAGTTGACTATGTTTTCAAGTTACTTATTTGCATGCTATTTTTCTTACCTGCTTATGGTGTGCTTTTGAATTTTATCTTGAAATATTTCTTTGCAAACTCAGATAAAAAACAGTTAGTCAATCAGCACTAAACAAAAAAGGAGATAGCTAAATGCTATCTCCAAATAAGTTTAACTGAGCTAAAACAAAGAATAACAACCCTACAATTCAATTAATTACATGCTATAACGCTCTTGCTAGGAGTGAAATCGGGTGCTCACACTTCTTACTTGTCGACATCTCAATTTGCCACTTACAGGTTTCACAGTCAGTAATCACCATATCAGCGCCACTTTCTTCGATTTGGCGGAATAATCCTGCGCCAATCCCTTGAGAAACTTCATAGTTTTCTTTTTTGAAACCATATGTTCCAGCAATACCACAACATTGTGAATCCAGCACAATCAGCTCAACACCTGGTACACGTTTAATTAACTCTAACGTGTAGGAAGTCCAACCCATTTTTTCCATGTGGCATGGTGTGTGATAGGCCACTTTTAACGGTGTGTGTTTGAGCTTCAATTCACGCCCTTCTTCAAGTAGGCGATAGATATAACGTGTTGCCAGCTCAATGTTGTCACGCATCGCTGAAGTGTCGACGTCTAAAACATGGGTATATTCATCACGGATAGTAAAGGTACAGGTTGATGATGTCGCCACCACAGGTACATGTTTCTCAAGAATCGTTTCTTGTAATGATTCAAGATTAACATTCGCTTGGCGTTTCGCTTGTTTCATGAACCCATTGGCAATTAACGCAACACCGCAACATTTTTCGCGTTTAAGTAATTGAACGCCAATATTCATCCCATTGAAGACTTTGATCAGGTCTTTCCCAAGTTGAGGATGGTTATAGTTCACATAGCAACCATGGAAGAATGCAACTTGTTCTTCATATTTGGCTTGTTCAGCAGCTTGTTTTGCATACCAACGACGGAAAGTCCCAAACGAATATTTAGGTAATTCACGGCGATGGTCGATTTTCAATGCTTTATCAAGAATTTGACGAACCGGTTTTAACCCTGTAATGGTATTCACCACGGGTGCAAATGGTGTCGATAACGAGCCCATTAAATCCGTGTGGCTTAATATTGCATCACGAATTTTAGGTTTTTGCTGGCTATAAGTATTACGTGCGCGTGCGATAATATCACCGATTTTTACATCAGATGGGCAAGCCACTTCACAACGCTTACAGTTAGTACAATATTTAAGTGCCTCGTCATATAACATTGGGTCTTTTAAACGTAAACGCTCACCGTCAGGCCCCGCTTGTTTAGGACCAGGGTACAGAGGGTTAACCTTTGCAACAGGGCAATAAGTGGTACACACAGTGCATTTAATACAGCTTTCAAAGCTTGCATCTTGAATACTCATTGCGCCACCCCCACCTGCATCGCTTTATTTTTACTCATTTCATTGATTATTTGATTCGCTACATATAATGCGCTAATCATTGATACGCCCGCACCACAACCTTGAGTAAGAGGATCAAAACCGCCTAATACGGCACCTGCTACATAAAGATTAGAAATGGCTTTTCCCTCTTTTTGTGCGCGTAGTTTTTCATCGGTTTTCACGCCAAAAGCCATATAAGGCTGGGAAGCGAAAAACTCTTTATTGGTCCATTTTGCACGTTCTGAAATTTCACACAGATCCAATTGCATCAAAGGCTCATAGACACGGTCAAATTCGGCTACCAATCCATTATTGAAAAAACTCCCTGTCGCTAGAACGAAATGCTTAGCTTTTAAAGAGATATCACCATGATTGCGAGTTTGTACCGAATCAATTACCCCATCGATACAATTCACTGAAGTGACTTTATCACCAGGCATCACAATACCGCCTTGGCGACGAAATTGACGCAATAGCAACTCATGTAAACGAATACCTAATAATGATGGCGGTAAAGTCGGCAGTAAGAATAAGGGTTTACCTAACCGTTTTTGTAACTCAATTAATGGCTCATCACTATCAAGTCCTACACAAGCAGGCATGAATATGGTGTCGGCATCAGCCACTAACGGGAGAATTTCTTCAACCATTTGCGCCATATTCTCCGGCCTATCCAACCAACGAGCGACATTAATTGCCCTAAATTCACTCGGATTTTCTCTCAAACGGTCAAGTAAAGGTAAATGAACATAATGAGAACTGGCTTCTATCCCATCACGCTGTAGTTCATCCGCCACCATTTGTGGTTGGAAATCTAAAAACCCTTCGATACCAACAACTGCAATTTTCCCCATTGCCATTTTTTGGTGTAAACCCACCGTTGGGACAGACTCAGGGCTAAGCCACGTCATGCGTTTATGGCCTAAAGGTGTAATGCGATAATGATTTTCTTTACTGCTGCCTTTTAAACGAACGCCACTTTGTTGTAATAAGGATTGAGCCAGATTCGCCAATTCGCTAACCTGATCCTGACCAATAATACTATAAGGGTGAGTCGGAGCCTGCGCTTGTAAAGCATTTAACATTTCTAATGGCTTTTCAACAACTTGCCCATCCGGTAAGTGTGTAAGTAAATCTAATGAACCTGAAGAAAAATGCAGCGCATTTTGCCCGGCGCTAACAATTGCACAAGACAGGCCTGATTGTGTTAAACGAATACCACAAAGTAACCCGGCTAGGCCGCCGCCCATTACCACAGCATCATATTTCATTATCAGCCTCCTTCTGTGCACCCTTACCTAGTGTCGCTTCGTTCATGCCACATAATCCATGATATACCCAACTGGTAAATTCACTTTCACGCAGTGCATCCCCCCAAGCAATTGGACGTACACCTTTCCATCGCTCATTCAGGAAGTGGCCCAGTTGTTGCTCTGTTTCATGAGGTGTTGTGACATTAAAACGATTAAGTAAGCCTGCAGCCCGGCAAGCACATAATTCACCTTGGCAAGTTCCCATCCCCACTCGGGTACGACGCCTTAAATCAAGCAAGTTATTGACCGTCAATGAATTAACAGCATAACGTACTTCACCAGCAGTAACGGCTTCACACTCACAAACTAAACTTTTATCGAGCCTATCCGTACTGAGAATGGCAGAAGCTCTATCGCCATGACGGTAAACCGCTGAGCCACGAATAGGAGCAGGAATAGAAACAACGTTACGTAAGGCTTCTTCTGCGCTGTGCTGCGAGCCCGGTAACGGCGCTTCTGCGGTTGTACATTTGGCGCTATGACCCAGTTTTTCGCAAACTTTATCTGTAGCCCATTCCGCCATCAGGCGATAAGTCATCAACTTGCCACCCGTAATGGTGATGAAACCTTCTAAGCCATCACGTTTAGCGTGGTCTAACAACACAATACCACGGCTCACATTACGCCCTGATGGGTCATCATCACTGGCAACTAATGGTCGAACGCCTGCATACGCACGTAAAATGCGCGTTGTCGCAAGTGCAGGAGACAGCATTGAACCTTCGCGAATAAGAATATCCACCTCTTCAGGGGTGACATACATATTATCAATTTGATCATATTCAATATGAGTCGATGTGGTGCCAATCAGGGAAATCGTATCGCCGGGAACCAAAATATCGGCATCTGCAGGTTTACGGCAGCGGTTTATCACCATGTTATTCAAGCGGTGGCCTAAAATTAATAATGCCCCTTTTGCAGGGAACATTTTAATTTTTAATTCGCCATACTCTGCGATTTTTTGTCCCCAAATCCCGCCTGCATTAACGACAATTTCTGCATAAATATCATACTGTTTTTTGGCATGGTGATCATAAACCGTCACGCCACGTACAGTATCACCATCACGAATCAAACCAATGACTTCGTGATAAGTTAACACTTTCGCGCCATGCTCTCTGGCATCTAACATATTTGCTGCAGTCAAACGAAATGGGTCAACCGTGCCATCAGGAACACGAACCGCACCGATTAGATGTGGGTTAACGGAAGGTTCAAGACGAATCGCCTCTTTAGGGTCAATCGCCGTCGCATCAATGCCTGCAGTTTGGCAAGCCGTAATGAATTGTTGCTGATACTCTAAGCTGTCTTCAGGGAGGGTAATAAACAAACCATCTGTTCGCTCAATACAGTGATGCGCGATACGCTTTAAAATCTTGTTCTCTTCTATACATTCTCTGGCAGACTCACCATCAGTGACTGCATAGCGCGCGCCACTATGAAGTAATCCATGGTTACGCCCGGTCGCACCAGTCGCAATATCATGCCTTTCGAGTAAAACGGTTCTTAGACCTCGGCGAGCGCAGTCACGAGCGACCCCTGCACCTGTTGCGCCACCACCAATAATGATGACATCCGTTTCAGTCACAGATGAGCCATTCATGTCGCATTCCTCACATTAATAAACGTTTCTATAATAGATAAGTATAGGTTCTATTTTTATAATCTATTATTAAATATAGTCCAGAAACGCGATCAATGTTTGATAAGGAACAAAAACGAAAGCAATAGATCCATTTTCAGTGTTTTAAAGAGCAAAATCGTGATGAAAATCACAAAATAATTAACATTTCTAGTTCCATTCCATTCACAAATGTCATTTACTATGCAACCTCATAAACAAAATCAATAATTGTGCGTTGGATTACAGATAAATTGTTTTTTAACGACTACAATTTAGAGCAATTAAGAAAATAAAGACTCTTAAATTACTCGATTATTTTCGTTTTTGTTACTTCACCAATAATAAACACTCAATATTTCTCTGAAGTAGAGAATGGAAGTGTAAATAAAAATTAGCATGCCATCGGAGGCGTATATGTTAAGCATTTTTAAACCAGCACCTCATATACAGAGGCTGCCAGCTGATAAGGTAGATCCTGTCTATCGTAAGCTTCGCTGGCAGATCTTCATGGGTATTTTCTTTGGTTACGCAGCGTATTATCTAGTCCGAAAGAACTTTGCGTTAGCGATGCCATATCTTGTTGAACAAGGTTTCTCTAAAGGTGACCTTGGTTTTGCATTATCAGGGATCTCAATTGCTTACGGATTTTCTAAATTTATTATGGGGTCGTTTTCCGACCGTGCAAACCCGCGTTATTTCTTACCAGCAGGTTTGATTCTCGCCTCCGCGGTGATGTTAGTCATGGGCTTCGTGCCATGGGCAACATCGAGCATCATGGTAATGTTCGTATTACTGTTCCTTTGTGGTTGGTTCCAAGGTATGGGTTGGCCTCCTTGTGGACGTACCATGGTTCACTGGTGGTCACAAAAAGAACGTGGCGGTATCGTTTCGGTTTGGAACTGTGCGCACAACGTCGGTGGTGGTATCCCTCCATTACTGTTCATGTTAGGTATGGCATGGTTTAACGACTGGAAAGCTGCGCTGTATATGCCTGCATTGGCTGCTATCCTTGTTGCAATCATTGCATTTGCGTTAATGCGCGACACCCCGCAGTCTTGTGGTCTTCCTCCAATTGAAGAGTACAAAAACGACTATCCAACTGACTATAAAGCATCAGATGAGCAAGAGTTAACTGCAAAAGAAATCTTCATGAAGTATGTTTTCCCAAACAAACTGTTATGGATGATTGCGATTGCTAACGTGTTCGTTTACTTACTGCGTTATGGTGTTTTGGACTGGTCTCCAACTTACCTGCGTGAAGTTAAACACTTCGCAATGGACAAATCTTCATGGGCTTACTTCTTATATGAATACGCAGGTATCCCAGGTACGTTACTGTGTGGTTGGATGTCGGATAAAGTCTTCCGTGGTAACCGTGGAGCCACTGGTGTGTTCTTCATGGTTCTGGTAACCATTGCAACTATCGTGTTCTGGATGAACCCAGCTGGTAACCCAAATGTTGATATGGCATGTATGTTGATCATCGGTTTCCTAATCTATGGTCCTGTTATGTTGATTGGTTTGCACGCCCTTGAACTTGCACCGAAAAAAGCAGCAGGTACAGCCGCAGGATTCACAGGCTTGTTCGGCTACCTCGGTGGTTCTGTAGCAGCAAGTGCTATCGTTGGTTATACCGTAGACTACTTCGGTTGGGACGGTGGCTTCGCAGTCATGATCGGTGGTTCAGCACTGGCCGTTGTTCTACTGTTTATCGTGATGTTGAGCGAAAGCAAACATAAACGTGAATTAGCAAACTCACAATAAACATTCATCAAATGTTCATTGTTAATCGCTAGACTCGTGGGCTATATCAAAAAATGATGTAGCCCATTTTTTTACCCAAATAAAGTGCCAAGGAGATATAATCATGAGCTTTCCATTAAAAACATTGGTGGCTAGTATGGTTTTAGTGATGTCAGTGTCTGCTGTAGCTCAAGCTTCAAGTAAAGTTGTCATTGCACATCGTGGTGCAAGTGGTTACTTACCGGAACATACCCTACCTGCAAAAGCAATGGCTTACGCACAAGGTGCTGATTTTCTTGAGCAAGATTTAGTTATGACGAAAGATAACGAGCTCGTGGTCTTACATGACCATTATCTCGATCGCGTGACAGATGTTGCTGAACGTTTCCCTGATCGCGCCCGTAAAGATGGCCGTTACTATGCGATTGACTTTACCCTTGATGAAATCAAATCACTCAATTTTACAGAAGGATTTGATATTGTTGATGGTAAAAAAGTGCAAAGCTATCCGAACCGCTTCCCAATGGGCGAATCAGACTTCCGCGTTCATACCTTCCAAGAAGAGATTGAATTTGTTCAAGGACTAAACAAATCAACGGGTAAAAATATTGGTATCTACCCAGAAATTAAAGCCCCTTGGTTCCACTTACAAGAAGGCAAAGATATCACCAAAAAAACACTCGAAGTCCTTAAAGAGTATGGCTATACCACCAAGGATTCCAACGTTTATCTACAGTCATTTGACCCTAATGACCTAAAACGTATCAAAAATACCTTGATGCCAGAAATGGGGATAGATCTTAAATTAATTCAATTGATTGCTTACACCGATTGGAACGAAACTCAAGAGCAAAAACCTGACGGAACTTGGGTTAATTACAATTATGATTGGATGATGAAACCGGGTGCAATGAAAGAAATTGCAACCTATGCAGATGGCATTGGCCCTGATTATCATATGCTAATTAGTGAAGAATCCACGCCAACTAATATCAAAGTGAATGGCATGGTTAAAGAAGCTCATGATAACAAAATGGCAGTGCATCCGTTCACTATCCGGGTTGATAAGCTGCCAAAATACGCCAAAGATGGGCAACAGCTTTATGACATCATTTATAACCAAGCTGATGTCGATGGTGCCTTCACCGACTTCCCTGATTTAGGGGTTAAGTTCTTAGAGCAACAGAAACAAAAATAGTTTTCTGGGACAAAACAAGAATGCAGCCATTTGGCTGCATTCTCTTCAAGTTGACCATCTTAATTTAAATTTAAGCGATAGTGACAGGAAATGCGATCACATCACTGATTTTATCTGCATTTAAAGCAATCATAATCAGCCTATCAACCCCAACAGCGACACCAGAACAATCAGGTAAACCATGCTCTAAAGCCGCGAGCAAGTGCTCATCAATAGGTGCAGTAGGTAGCCCCATTGCCGCTCGCTTACGGTTGTCTTGTTCAAATCGCTGGCGTTGTTCGCTTGCATCAGTGAGTTCATGGAAACCATTTGCTAGTTCCATTCCCTTATAATACACCTCAAAACGCTCAGCAACACGATGATCTTCCGTGCTAATTACGGCAAGAGACGCTTGGGTTGCAGGGAAATGATACACGACTGCAGGCTTTTCTTTACCAATATGAGGCTCAACGCCCATGGTAAATAGCAGTTGAAGTAAGGTATCTTTATCTTCTTCCTGATCCGCGATATTGCTCAAATCTAAACGGGCTGCAACCTCACGTAATTCACTTTTTTCAGCAGATAACGGGTCAATATCCAAATAGCGTAAAAACGCTTGTTGGTATGAAAGTAGCTCTGCACTCTCACATTCTAAAACTTGTTGCAGTAGGTCATCCACTTCATTGATCAAGCGATACATATCAAAATGCGGGCGGTACCACTCTAACATGGTAAATTCAGGGTTATGATGTCGCCCTGCTTCTTCATTTCTAAAGCTACGACCTAACTGATAGATAGGACCACTACCGGCCGCTAATAAACGTTTCATGTGGTATTCAGGGCTGGTCATTAAATATAAATTAATACCTTGCGCTGCACCAGGGCCCACAAAACGCGTTTCAAATGGAACAAGATGAATGTCAGTGACTGTTGCCTGACTCATTGCGGGGGTTTCGACTTCAAGTACACAACGATCAGTAAAAAAACGTCTGATTTCCGCAATTATTTTTGCGCGCTGTAACAGGTTAGCGATGGGGGCGGTTGGCTGCCAATTCGCTATATCACTCATTAAGATGACTCCAAAATAAACTTAGTCGTGCAGTGTACCCACCTCACAGGCAACACACAATGCATTTACACTGATAATGCATATTTATCTGAACGTAAATACTTGCAACTGTCGGCATGATGATGAGTAAGTAGAGATAGCCTGATTATCTCTTGCTTTATACGATTAGGCAAAGCCTTTACTTTTAGCTTTATCCTACAGAGGTGGGAAGAGTAATGAAAGTAGCCAGAAACATGATTAATTCTTATATTATGTGACATATCTGTTACTAAAAAAGCGAAACGATTCGCTTTCTCAATCTATTTTAAAATTTTCTGTTCAAAATTAAATTTATTCTAAATAATAAATAGTGAGACTCCTCGCAAATTAGCATTCAATATGAATTAAACTCTTCAGCTATAATAATAGTATTAATCACTTATTATTGATAAAACCTGAGTAATTCACTTGGTTTTATACACTAAAAGTCTATGTAAATTTAATGATAATCATTTGAAATTCCTTTTTATTCGGTGTTAACAGCCTAGAAAATCCAGTAATGTAAAAACAATTTATAAAAAGAAGATCTATCTCACACTTTATCGCTAAATTTGGCCAAAACACCCCTCTATATCAAATTTATCTTGAGGACTATTCGCTATAATTCACAGCATGATAAGTCATTATTAGCTATTATATTATTTACTATTAAAAAACAGATATTTCGTAGTTTAGCTTTAAGTTGAACTGAAAATGACGTAGCTAATTATCAAAAGTATTTAAAAGAATTTATCAATTTTACACTTGAACAATGGAGAAGCGCAGTGCAAACCTTCAATGCCGATTTAGCGATTATCGGGGCCGGGGGCGCAGGCTTACGTGCAGCAATTGCTGCCGCTGAAGCAAATCCCAATATCAAGATTGCTCTGGTCTCAAAAGTATACCCAATGCGTAGTCACACTGTGGCCGCAGAGGGGGGATCAGCAGCAGTTACTCAGGCTCATGACTCCTATGACTATCATTTTAATGATACTGTAGCTGGTGGGGACTGGCTGTGTGAGCAAGATGTTGTCGACTATTTTGTCGAACACTGCCCAACAGAAATGACCCAACTAGAGCTATGGGGCTGCCCGTGGAGCCGTAAACCAGATGGTTCAGTTAACGTTCGCCGTTTTGGTGGAATGAAAATTGAGCGTACGTGGTTTGCTGCTGATAAAACTGGCTTCCACATGCTCCATACCCTGTTCCAAACTTCATTAAAATATCCACAAATTCAACGTTTTGACGAACATTTTGTTCTCGATATCATTGTTGATGAAGGCCAAGTCCGTGGTCTTGTCGCGTTAAATATGATGGAAGGAACAAAAGTCCAGATCCGTGCTAATGCCATCGTGATGGCAACTGGCGGTGCTGGACGCGTTTATCGCTACAATACCAATGGCGGTATTGTAACCGGTGATGGTATGGGTATCGCATTCCGCCATGGCGTGCCGCTGCGTGATATGGAATTTGTTCAATATCACCCAACTGGGTTACCGGGTTCAGGTATCTTAATGACCGAAGGTTGTCGTGGTGAGGGCGGGATCCTTGTCAATAAAGACGGCTATCGCTACCTGCAAGACTACGGAATGGGGCCTGAAACTCCACTGGGTAAACCTGAAAATAAATATATGGAACTGGGTCCACGTGACAAAGTTTCCCAAGCGTTCTGGCACGAATGGCGTGCAGGCCGTACGATCAGCACTCACCGTGGTGATGTCGTCTATCTGGATCTACGTCACCTTGGCGCAGAAAAACTGCATGAGCGTTTACCATTTATTTGTGAATTGGCGAAAGCCTACGTAGGTGTTGACCCAGTAACAGACCCAATTCCTGTTCGCCCAACCGCTCACTACACCATGGGTGGTATCGAAACGGATCAACGCACAGAAACACGCATCAAAGGCCTATTTGCTGTCGGTGAGTGTTCTTCTGTTGGCTTGCACGGTGCAAACCGTTTAGGTTCTAACTCATTAGCTGAATTAGTTGTATTTGGTCGTCTGGCAGGTGAAGAAGCCGCTCGCCATGCTGCTGAAGCAACACCAGCCAATGCAAATGCTATCGAAGCCCGTACTCGTGATATCGAAGCTGACCTCAGCAAACTCATGAACCAAAAAGGGAAAGAGAGCTGGTCGAAGATCCGCGACGAAATGGGTATTTCAATGGAAGAAGGCTGCGGTATCTACCGTACCCCCGAATTAATGCAAAAAACCGTTGATAAAATTGCTGAGCTGAAAGAACGCTTCAAACACGTCGAAATTACCGACCATAGCAGCGTATTTAATACTGACCTACTGTACACCATTGAATTAGGCTTTGGCCTTGATGTGGCGGAATGTATGGCTCACTCTGCAATCAACCGTAAAGAATCACGTGGTGCACACCAACGTCTCGATGAAGGCTGTACTGAGCGTGATGATGTTAATTTCCTTAAACATACTTTGGCATTCTATAACCCAGAGGGCTCCCCTCGTTTAGAGTACAGTGACGTGAAAATCACGAAATCTCAGCCAGCTAAACGTGTTTACGGTGCCGAAGCTGAAGCTCAAGATAAGGCGAAGAAGGAGCAAGCTAATGGATGATATGAAACACCTAAAAATGGAGATCATGCGTTACAATCCGGAAACGGATAGTGAGCCCCATTTGGTGACGTATGATGTCCCTTACGACGAGCAAACTTCTTTGTTAGATGCGTTAGGCTATATCAAAGATAACCTCGCTCCAGACCTGTCTTACCGTTGGTCTTGTCGTATGGCGATTTGTGGTTCTTGCGGCATGATGGTGGATAAAGTACCTAAACTGGCGTGTAAAACATTCCTGCGTGAATACCCGCAAGGTATGAAAGTTGAGCCATTAGGTAACTTCCCAATCGAGCGCGACCTTGTTGTTGATATGACTCACTTTATTGAGCGTTTAGAAGCGATCAAACCGTATATTATCGGTAATGACCGTAAACCTTCTGAAGGCCCAAATAAGCAAACGCCTGCACAGATGGCCAAATACCATCAATTTTCAGGCTGTATCAACTGTGGTCTGTGCTATGCAGCTTGCCCACAATTTGGACTGAACCCAGAGTTCATCGGCCCAGCCGCGATCACATTGGCAGAGCGCTACAATTTAGATAACCGAGACCATGGTGCGAAAGAACGCATGACCTTATTAAACGGTGACAATGGTGTCTGGAGCTGTACGTTTGTAGGCTACTGTTCTGAAGTCTGTCCTAAGCATGTTGACCCTGCGGGTGCGATCCAACAAGGGAAAGTTGCCAGCGCGCAAGACTTTGTTATCGCCATGCTGAAGCCACGATAAGGAGAATTGAAGTCATGACTACGAAACGTAAACCCTATGTCAGAGAAATGAAGGGTGATTGGTGGCAAAAGCTGGGTTTTTACCGCTTTTACATCATGCGTGAAAGTACCTCCGTCCTTCAGGTCTGGTTCAGTATTTTAGTCCTGTATGGGGTATTTGCGCTGAAAAGCGGTCCAGAATCATGGGCTGGCTTTGTTGGGTTCTTAAGCAACCCAATCATTCTTATCATTAACATTATTACTTTGGCGGCAACATTATTGCACACCACAACGTGGTTCAAACTTGCACCAAAAGCCGTCAGTATTATTGTAAAAGATAAGAAAATGTCTGAGGAGCCTATCGTTAAAGGCTTCTGGGCTCTTACGATTGTTGTTACGGCAGCAATCTTAGCAATCGCATTGTTATTTTAATCTAAGGAGAATCTGATGAATCTAACGCCTAAACGTTCCGATGAGCCGATTTTCTGGGGGTTATTTGGTGCAGGTGGTATGTGGAGTGCTGTAATTGGCCCTGCAATCATCATTCTGTTAGGAATTTTAATTCCTCTCGGTGTGGCACCAGAAATGCTGAGCTATGAGCGCATTATGGCATTTAGCCAAAGCTTTATCGGCCGCGTTTTCTTATTACTGATGATTATTTTGCCAGTTTGGTGTGGTATGCACCGTATCCACCATACGCTGCACGACTTTAAAATCCATGTCCCTGCGACAAAATGGGTTTTCTACGGTGGCTCAGCAATCATTAGTGTAATTGCAATTATTGGTGTATTTACTCTGTAAATAATGCAATCACACATTATTTTAATAAAAGGTATGACAGCACATTGTCATACCTTTTCTTTTTTAGGGCTTAAAGCCTCGAATAAGTGATTCTAAACCAAACAAAAATGCTTCTGTTCCATCATCATTATCCATGATTTGAATAGCTTCTTTTAATAACAATGGCATCGCTCCGTCTTGTTCAACATCTCTCTCACCCATTGCTGCCAAATGTTCTTGCTGCTCAAGTACTGAACCTAATGTAAAGTGCCCCACTGCACTCACTGCGTAAAGGCCACTTTTTAATGAAAAACCGCTATCAATCATAAACTGCAATTGTTTTTCCACCGTGGCGTATTGCTCTGCACTAGGCCGCGTGCCTAAATGTACCTTTGCCCCATCACGGTAACTAAGTAAGGCTCGACGAAAACTTAGTGCATTATGGCGCAAGAACTCCTGCCACGTTTCACCTTCAACAGGTAATGGATGGTCATGATGTCGTTTTAACATTTCAACCGATAATGCATCCAACAATGTGCGCTTGTTCTTTACATGCCAATACAGTGTGGGTTGCTCAACCCCGAGCTTTTGAGCCAATTTTCGCGTTGTCAGTCCTTCCATTCCCACTTCATTCAGCAAATCTAGTGCAGCCGTAATAATGGTTTCTTTATCCAATCTTGCCATCGCTTTCCCCTTAATTTTCTATTGACACTCTATCACTGATAGGGATACATTCCAAATCTATCAATGATAGAGAAATGAATAATGAATAAATTTGCGATCACTGCATTAACGATCACCGCCCTTGATGCTATGGGGATCGGTTTGATCATGCCTGTTTTACCTGCCTTACTCCGCGAGTATGTGACGCTAGAAAACTTGGCAAATCATTACGGTATCTTGCTGGCTTTGTACGCCATCATGCAGGTATTTTTTGCCCCAATACTGGGCAGATGGTCTGATAAATTCGGTCGCAAGCCTATTTTGTTGATCTCCCTTGCAGGAGCCGTACTGGACTACAGTTTATTGGCTTTATCGAGCTCACTTTGGATGCTGTATTTAGGCCGTTTAATTTCAGGGATCACTGGCGCAACAGGCGCCGTAGCGGCTTCTGTTATTGCCGACAACACTGCCCCACAAGAACGCACTAAGTGGTTTGGGCGATTAGGCGCAGCATTTGGCGTGGGGTTAATCGCCGGCCCTGCGATTGGGGGCTTTGCAGGGCAATTTTCCCCACATTTACCTTTTGTTATTGCGGCTATTTTGAATGCGTGCTCTTTTGTCGTGATCTGGCTTATTTTTAAAAATAAAAATGCCATACAGAATGATCAAAATGAAACTGTAGAGCTGTCAGTTCCCTTCATACAGCTGATAAAACCCATTATTTTGCTACTTTTTGTCTTTTTTATGGCACAGTTAATTGGTCAGATCCCTGCAACAACCTGGGTGCTATTTACCGAAAATCGCTTCCAATGGAATAGTGTGCAAGTTGGGTTATCTTTGGCGGGCTTAGGCGTTATGCATGCCCTATTCCAAGCTTTTATTGCTGGAGCCATTGCCAAAAAATTCAATGAAAAGGTAATAATCATTGTCGGCTTTGTCGCAGACGGAAGCGCATTTATTATTTTGTCATTACTCACCGAAGGTTGGATGATTTACCCTACATTAATCTTACTCGCCGGTGGTAGTATTGCATTACCAGCACTACAAGGGTTGATGTCAGCTCACGTCAATCACGCTAATCAAGGTAAATTACAAGGAGTATTAGTGAGTTTAACCAATGCCACAGGGGTAATTGGCCCATTACTATTTAGCGTTATTTTTGGCCAAACATTGCTGATATGGGACGGTTGGGTGTGGATGATTGGGGCTATGCTTTATGCGTTACTTATCGTCATTTATTTACTTTTTTGTGCTAAAAAAGCTTTAGAAACAAAAGAAATAAAACTATCGGCAGGCTAAATGTTAGGGTAACTCATTTAAATGCTATGATGCCTGAATAACCTTTGTTGTGAAAAGAACATTAAGAGAAAAACTCAATGACAACACTACCTAAAAAGCCAAGAACGAAACCTGCGGAAGAAAGGTTAGATGACCTGATGAATGCAGCGGAAAAACTCTTTCTTTCCAAAGGGTTTGTCAATACAACTGTCAGTGAAATTGTCATCGTTGCCGATGTCGCAAAAGGTACTTTTTATCACTACTTCCAATCCAAAAATGACATTATGGAAGCCTTACGCACACGCTACATGGACTGGTATTTAGGCTACATTCAATCTGCTTTAGATTCACAAAAAAGTGCCACTGCCAAGCTGAAATCGTGGTGTGAAAATAGCGTCAAATACTATGTTGAAAAACAAAATATTCACGACATGCTATTTCATGACGAATACCACGGCCGCAGTAATGATCATGAAACCCGTGCAGTTGAACAGATTAAAGCTATTTTAGCTTTTGGTGAGCAAAACAAAGCATGGCCAGAATTGCCACATGAATTGATGGCGACAATGATTTATCACTCCATGCATGCTGCTGTTGATAATTTAGCCAATAGTACTGAGTATGATCAACATACTCTGGGCGAGATCCTATACCAACGTTTCAGCCAACTCATCAAATAACACATTTAATACTGGGTTTTATTTTTCATCCGCAAAATTTTTGTATACCCAATAGGGTGGCAATCTTATTTTCTATTACTACAGCTCTATAATTTATGATGATTTCCCCCCTAACGGGGGGATTAAATCATGGTTAACACTAAGCAGGGTTTGGTTTTGGCAAACAAGCAGATACAAAGTAAAAAAGCCCACAAACCGCAATAAATAGCCCAACATAACCTAGGTTAAAGTGACCTAAATAACTGACAATCAGAGGGGTGATCCCACCGATAGAGGCAGCTGCGCTATTATAACCAACACCTAATATTGTTGCCTGCCCATTAGATTTGCCCATCAGTACCGCTGATAAATTACACAATATCATCGCTGAGTATGCGGACATAACAACTTGAGTAAAAAAGACTAGAAGCAAACTATCTATTTGTAATAAAAAATAAAGTGGCGCTGAAAACAACACCATCCCTTTAACGCCCATATCAAAAACAGATTTAGCCGAACTATACTTGTCTGTTAGCCAACCGCATATCATCATAAAAACTAGCAATAAACCGGATGAAAATATTTCATAATAATTTTTTATCTCATCTATCTTTAATTGTTGAATAATTAGTGAGGTTGACAAACTTTGAGAGTAAAAAGTGACAGTACCTGGAATGGTAAATAAGAACACCCAAAATACATGATACCAACTAAATATCGCTTTTTTATCTAACTCATTTTTATAATTAGGTAATTTAGCTCTAAACCAAAAGCTAATAAAAATATTAACCAAACCAATTAACAATGGAATTCTCCATCCAATTGACTGCATAGTATCTTCAGATAACGTATTCTTTAGTATGAAAACGATAGCTAATGATGCAATGACTCCACACAAAGAACTACCAACAATAATTGACGAAACTCTAGATCGAATATTTCCATCTAAATCCTTAAATAAATATGTAATTAGAGAAGGAAATTCACCTGCGAAGCTAAAAGAAAGAGCCAATTGTAAAATTAATATCACTAATGGCGTATAGTTCCCTAATAATTCAATGGGTAACAGTGCCATCATTAATGTTGCCGTACCGGTTATCAAGCTTGTTAATACTAGGGCTGACTTTTTTCCTACCGTATCAGCATAGCGACCGATAACATATCCGCCTAAAGGGCGGATTAAAAAACGTAATGCAAAGATACCCCATACTATTTCTGTCGCTTGAAAATAACCTAATTTAGTTAATTCAATACTTAAATAAGTAGATATAGCTGCAAAAACTGCAATATCATAGTATTCCAAAGCATTACCAGCAACTGCACCAAATCTAAATTTCCATTTCATTTTTGTCCCTTTTCTATTAATGACTTTCCTTGTAGCAAAATATTCTGGCCTTCAGGGATAACTAGCCAAAGACTCCAAACAAGCAAGGGTAATGCCATTTTCTTTTAATGCCTGAAATAAGCCGCTAGGTGAAGTATAAGAGCAACCTAATTTTTCCTTAATACGTTGAATACGTTTGTTTTCTGTCGCTTCTGAACAACCTTGGATATAACTGATTTCTTTTACACGACAATGTGATAATAACAATCGAATACTAATTATTTCTTTACGAGTAAAACGAATATTACCAAAACGCATATAAGGATGAATATCTAAAGGTTCAAGCTCTTGTTCACTAAGCTTATAAACTCTATTCTGTGGAAACTTAATTTCCTCGCGCAAGGGTAAAATAGCATAATTATCTTTGCCTTTTTTCCATGATTCATACGCAAAATCTATAATCGTTGGCCTACACTTATAAAGTGATATCATATCGTTGAGTGAAATTATCCTCCTAGAATTAATGGAGACAATGTCATACATGTTTCCATACTTCGCACAAAAATCAATTTTCAATTTTCTTTTTTTAGTTTTTGCTAATGTGTTTATAAAGCTTTCTGAGTAATTACTCCAGTATTGAATCCCTGGAGATAACCGTTCACTTAAACGTAAATCTAAATCAGCATTCCAATATATGAGCAGCCATTCGTAATTATTTGACATAATACTCACTTGCTTATTACTAAGATCAACTCTGGTTATGGACAAATCTATATCATTCCAATCAAAATACTTTGAAAAAAGGCTTGTTAAATTAGAACAGGATTTTTCTAATAAATTATTTTCTATATCCATACACTATCCTTAATTTGATTATTTTTTTAAATTATTAGATTAAAATTAATACTTTTAAAAAACAGTATACTTATTAGTATCTGGAAGTTAATGAATTAAAGGCTCCACATCCCTACTCTCAATTTGGTTAATAATTCAATACGTTAAAATAGATATTTTAAATTAAGGGTAACTTACCAGAGACTCCAGACAAGCAAGGGTAATGCCATTTTCTTTTAATGCCTGAAATAAACCGCTAGGTGAAGTATAAGAGCAACCTAATTTTTCCTTAATACGTTGAATACGTTTATTTTCAGTCGCTTCCGAACAACCTTGGATATAACTAATTTCCTTTACCCGGCAATGTGATAATAGTAATCGGATAGTCATCATTTCTTTACGGGTAAAACGAATATTACCAAAACGCATGTAGTGGTGAGCATCTAAAATATCTCGGTTATTATCTTCAATATTTTGAGATAAGCTTATGTCAGCCCTAAGTGGTAAAATAATATTTTCATTATCTTTCCAGGCATGTTGGGAGTAATCAGAAATAACTGCTCTTAATTTATAGAGTTCTAATAATTCATTACTTGTAAATTTTTTCCTTGAATTTATTGAGGTAATTTCATATATACCACCATATTGGGTACAAAAATCCACCTTCATTTCTTTCTTATCTGTTTTAGATAATGTTTTTTGGAATGCGGCAGAGTAATTATTCCAATATTGAATACCGGGGGTTAATCGTTCCTTTACTTTTTTATCTAGGTCATCATCCCAAAACATTAAAACCCACTCATAGTGATTTGAAATAACTTTTACCACGTTATTTGTTACATCCACTCTACTGTAAGTCACATCCATATCATTCCAATCGAAATATTTTAAAAACTTATCACCAAAACCAGAACAAGACAGTTCTAAGTGTTTATTTTCAATATTCATACATCCCCCTTAAATTTAAGCAGTTAATAACCTTTGTTTTTTATTCAATAAAAATGACGCAAATAGCGTTAACGAGCTCAATGAAACAAAAACACCCACCAAGGAAACATCAATGAGGACTAAGTAATTGATAATTAATGGCGTTAACCCACCTATAATCGTCGATGCAAGGTTATACCCCATACTTAACGTCGTAACTTGCCCATTGGCTGGTTTTGCCATCGCATAATTCCAATTGCATAACACCATCGCTGAAATAATAATAATTGACGATTGGGAGATAAGTACTAATGATAAAACCTTAGTAGACATTAGGTAATAAATAGGAATTGATAATATCGCAGCGAGCTTTACCCCTAAGTTAAACACCCGCTCAGAGTAATTGTATTTATCGGTTAGCCAACCAACTATTGCCATTAAAACCAATAATAACGTTGATGATATCATTGAATATATACTTTTAAATTCTTCGAGTTCTAACTCCTTAAGTAAAAATGAAGATGAAAAATTTAAGGTATAAAAAATAACCGAACCAGGAATAACAACCAGTAAGATATTAAATGCCTTAAGCCAATCTATTTTCTGGCGCCCATCATATTCAATTGGTTGGTCTGGTAAGCGATAGCGAAACCAGAAACAGATCAGTATATTACCTAAACCTAATAGCAGTGGTATTCTCCATCCCACTCTTTGCATGGTTTCAGGGGTTAATATATTTTCAAGAATTAACACAATTCCTAACGAGCCAATAACGCCAACAACCGCACTTCCAGTTAACAACGCTGAAATTCGACCTCGTTCTTGGGGTTTAGAATCTTTATATAAATAGGTAGACAGTGATGGGCTTTCACCCGCAAAACTAAAAGATAGCAACATTTGAAGAAATAGGATGGCTAAAGGTGTATATATCCCTAATAATTCAATAGGCAGAAATGCCATACACAATGTGGCACTACCGGTAAGAATGCTGACCAAAATCATTGCCGGTTTTTTACCGACTTTATCCGCATAACGGCCAATTACATACCCCCCTAATGGCCGAATAAGAAAACGTAAAGCAAAAATCCCCCACACCAGCTCCGTTGCTTGCTGATAACCTAGGCGGGTTAATTCTGCACTTAAATATGATGAAATTGCAGCAAAAATTGCAACATCATAAAATTCTAAGGTATGCCCTGCGACAGCACCAAAACGTAATTTCCATTTCATAAAATGATCCCATGTCCCTATAGAAAACCAATAGTTAAATTAATTAATAGGCATTAATTTTTCTAAACTTGTTAATGTAATGCCGTGACCTTCCATTACCGAAAAGCATTCCTTTTGAGAGACCATTTCACAGTTTAATTTTTTCTTGATGTTTTTAACTCTTATATATTCCACCTCTTCCGAACAGCCTTGAATACGGCTAATTTCCTTGATATTTCGGTGGGAAAGCAACAAGCGGATGGTTAATGCTTCTTTGTTTGAAAATGATAACTGACCAAAACGTATAAAATTAGGGGTTTCCTTACTTCTACAAATAATAGGTACAGGTTCATCTAATTCAATTTTTTGGCGTAACGGTAATGCCACCGTTTTATTTTCAGACCATTTTTCATATGCATAATCAGAAACTATTGAACGCCATTGATATAATGAAAGTAAGTACTCATATGAGACTTTATGGTTTCCATTGAGTGAAAATATCTCAAATAAATTATTGTACCTATTACAAATATCAATTTTTTTATTTCCTTTATCGAGTTTTGTTAATATTTTCTGGTATGCATCTGAATAATTACTCCAATATTGCACCCCAGAGAATAACCGTTCTTTTAATGATAAATCCATATCATGATGCCAATAAATTAACTGCCACTCATAATTACTAGATAATGTGTATATCTTTTCCTCATCAACATTAATAATCGTATAATGGATATCAATATCATTCCAATTAAAATAATTGCAAAGATCTAACTTTACTCTAGTGCTTATTTTTTCCATCTTATTGTTTTCTATATCCATAAAAATCACCTTATAGTTATTTAAATAAAAATAAAGATAATAAAAGCGTTTAACCCATATCTTTAGCACATAAAAATAAATATTCAAAGACCAAAATTTAAAGGGATTTAAAATTAAGAATTATTTTTTATCTTGATATCTAAATTTAGTTCCAGCTAACTTAAATAATTTCAATTATATTTATATATTCACTATTGGAGATCGTATGAAACAAGATTGGCACTCGGCTGATATTATTGCAGCGATAAAGAAAAAAGGTTCTTCTCTTTCACAAATATCACGTTCAGCAGGGTTAAACTCATCAACATTAAATAACGCCTTGTCAAGACGTTGGCCTAAAGGAGAGCGTATTATTGCCGAGTTTTTGGGTGTTGCACCATCTGAAATTTGGCCATCGCGTTATAACGAAAAATAACATAAGAATAGTTTTCTTTATGCCAATAAAATATCAAGAAGATAAAGCGGGTAACTTTCTCTGTCGCCCGCTTATTATTCATTTTTAATTAAATAATAATTAATTTGAAAATTAACTTGATACTTTTAAACCAATTAACCCGGTAATAATCAAAGCAAGGCTTAACAAGCGGAACATATTTGCTGACTCACCAAGGAAAATAATCCCAACAATTGCTGTGCCCACAGCCCCAATCCCCGTCCAAATGGCATAAGCCGTGCCGACCGGTAAATCACGCATGGCGTAGGCTAACAACCCCATACTGGTAATAATAGCGACAACAGTAATAATACTCGGTGTTAAACGGGTAAAACCATGAGTATATTTTAAACCTACAGCCCATACCACTTCGCATAAACCTGCAAAAAAAAGAACGATCCAAGCCATGATTGCTTGCTCCCGTTAATTACTCGGGGTCGTCCCCATATTTAAATGACGTTGATTCAGGCCGTCCTGAATACGTATGATGTATAAATACATTATAAATATTCACAGACCCAGACTCAAGCAACGAAAAATAACAAATAAGCGCAAATCAACCATAAAATTTAACCTTTTTATACCGTTTTTTATTATTAAGCATCATAACCATCGCACTCAAAATTATACACATGTAAAGTAGATGTCTAATCTGGCAAGTTCATCGAGAAAATAGCATGAGTCTCAGAGACATCTTACTCGCCCTTTGTGTAGTCGTAATTTGGGGGGTTAACTTCGTTATCATTAAACTCGGCGTTACCGCACTTCCGCCGTTATTATTAGGCGCATTACGTTTCATGTTTGTAGCCTTTCCTGCTATTTTTATTTTCAAGCGCCCCAAAATTCCGTTCAAATTATTGCTTCTCTATGGGCTCACCATCAGCTTTGGTCAATTTGCCTTCTTATTTTGCGCGATTAGAGTGGGGATGCCAGCGGGGATTACCTCTGTTATCTTGCAATCTCAGGCCTTTTTTACCTTATTGCTCGGCGCAATGATTTTAAAAGAATCATTACAACCAACCCATTTTATTGGCATGTTTATCGCGATTGCAGGGCTAACGGTTTTAGCCAATGGCGCCACCGTCGGTGGGCTAGATGATATTCCATTACTCGGGTTAGTATTTACTTTAATTGCTGGTTTATCATGGGCTTGCGGCAACATTACCAATAGAATCATAATGAAACAGGAAGGTGCTGAGAAATGCAGTGCCCTATCATTGGTCAGTTGGAGCGCGCTGATCCCAATCATTCCCTTTTTGATTAGTTCATGGGTTTTAGAAGGTGAAGAAGCCATTGTTGAAGGGCTATCAGGCTTTAATTGGTCAGTCTTTGGTGTCATTATCTATTTAGCTTATTTATCAACATTTGTCGGCTATGGGCTTTGGGGAGTCCTGCTCGGCCGTTATGAAGCTTGGCGTGTTGCTCCTTTTTCATTGTTGGTTCCAGTCTTTGGTTTAAGCAGCAGTGCTTTATTCCTTGGAGAGCATATAAATGGCGTACAACTTGCTGGCCTCGTTTTGATCATGTTTGGCCTAATTACCACGCTTTTTGGTAAAAAAATAATCCAACAATTAAGACGAGCCTAGTTAACTAATTAATAGTCGGGAGTTTTTTAGCTTCCGATTATTTTCTTTTCTTTAACCATTCTCGTATCAACAAAAACATCGTAACAGACATTATCACTAAAAAACATCAAAAACCCAGATAAAAAGCCAATCCATCAAATAATCGCTAGCTCAAAACCAGATAAAATCCAATAAATAATCCTAAATTAGTGATACTGACAACAATTATTAAATTTATCTCAAATTTCAATTAGGTGTCTCGTTTTAGCTACTTTTTCTTTAACTTAACTATGGCTATATCTTCCTCAGTTTCACTTAAATAAATAACAAATATCATTCATTGAACAGATGGGGATGGCTATGGGTAAACAATTTATTTGGATTGTGCTCGCTCTGCTCGGTGCTTTTTCACTTGGCTACATCGCTTTATATCGTGGCGAACAAATCAATGCCTTGTGGATCGTTGTCGCTGCCGTATGTATTTATCTGATTGCATACCGCTATTACGGGCTTTTTATTGCTAAAAAAGTACTCCAAGTCGATGCAACTCGAATGACGCCTGCAATTCGTCATAATGATGGCTTAGATTACGTACCAACAGATAAAAAAGTATTATTTGGTCACCATTTTGCCGCTATCGCAGGCGCCGGCCCACTGGTTGGCCCTGTTCTTGCCGCGCAAATGGGCTATTTACCCGGTATGCTGTGGCTACTCGCTGGGGTTGTGCTAGCTGGTGCCGTACAAGATTTTATGGTGCTGTTTGTCTCAACACGTCGAGATGGCCGCTCACTGGGTGAATTAGTCAAAGAAGAAATGGGCAATACCGCAGGGGTGCTGGCTTTAATCGCTTGTTTTATGATTATGGTAATCATCTTAGCCGTACTTGCCATGATTGTCGTAAAAGCCCTCACTCATAGCCCATGGGGAACTTATACGGTTGCCTTTACTATTCCTTTAGCGATTTTTATGGGTATTTATACCCGTTATATCCGCCCAGGACGCATTGGTGAAGTTTCTATTATTGGGCTAGTTTTTCTTGTATTTGCAATTATCTCAGGGGGTTGGGTTGCTGAAAGCGAAACTTGGGCACCTTACTTTGACTATACAGGTGTTCAACTCACTTGGATGTTAGTCGGTTATGGCTTTGTTGCTGCCGTTTTGCCAGTTTGGCTATTACTCGCTCCCCGCGACTATCTATCAACCTTCTTAAAAATCGGGACTATCATTGGATTGGCAATTGGTATTTTAATTCTCAATCCAAACTTACAGATGCCATCGTTAACGAAATATATTGATGGTACAGGCCCAGTTTGGGCAGGTGATTTGTTTCCATTCTTATTTATTACGATTGCTTGTGGCGCCGTTTCTGGCTTCCATGCACTGATTTCATCAGGCACCACACCAAAAATGTTGGCTAATGAAAACCAAGCTTGCTTTATTGGCTATGGTGGCATGTTAATGGAATCTTTCGTAGCAATTATGGCATTGGTTGCCGCTTGTGTGATTGACCCGGGTGTTTATTTTGCCATGAATAGTCCCATGGCGATGTTAGCTCCCGCAGGTACGCAAGATGTGGTCGCCTCTGCGGCCCAAGTTGTCAGTAGTTGGGGCTTCCAAATCACTCCTGAGCAGCTCAACAGCATTGCGAATGACGTGGGTGAAACCAGTATTATTTCACGGGCAGGCGGTGCGCCAACACTGGCAGTTGGGATGGCGTATATTCTTCACGGTGCGCTTGGCGGCTTGATGAATGTGGCATTCTGGTACCACTTTGCCATATTATTTGAAGCATTATTTATTTTAACCGCGGTGGATGCAGGAACCCGAGCAGCACGTTTTATGCTACAAGATTTACTGGGAGTGGTGTCTCCATCTTTGAAACGTACGGATTCGCTACCCGCCAACTTGATAGCAACTGCACTGTGTGTGCTAGCTTGGGGTTATTTCCTCCACCAAGGCGTTGTCGACCCACTTGGTGGTATTAACACCTTGTGGCCATTGTTTGGTATCGCGAACCAAATGTTAGCAGGTATGGCATTAATGCTGTGTGCTGTGGTACTGTTCAAAATGAAGCGCCAAAGATATGCATGGGTCGCTTTAGTACCAACAGCATGGCTGTTAATCTGCACGATGACTGCAGGCTGGGAAAAAACCTTCAGTGAAGATGCCCGCGTCGGTTTCTTAGCTGTAGCAAATAAATTCCAAGCGATGATTGATAGCGGCAATATTCCTGTTCAATATACAGAGTCTCAATTAACTCAGTTAATTTTCAATAACCGCTTAGATGCAGGGTTAACTATTTTCTTTATGATTGTCGTGGTATTACTGGCTCTATTCTCCATCCGCACCGCGTTGAAGGCATTAAAATCTGACCAACCAACTGCGAATGAAGTACCATATGAACCCATGCCAGCCAACTATGAAGAAATCGTGGCAAATACCCGCCATCATTGATTTTCGCGGAAAAGCTTGTCACTGTTTAGGACATATACTCTTTCTCCAAAATAATTCACGTTGGAGCAAGGCGGCAAAGAAGATAATCCCTAGGAGCATACTCCAGTATGTGACTAGGGTTAGCGAATGAAGCCAACGCAGCAACAGCGTGAAGTATGAAGGAGAAAATAGGAGCATACATAACAGTATGTGACTAGGGTTAACAAGTGAAGCCAACACCGCTACAACACAAAATATGACGAGGATTTATGTTTGGAGAACTGGGAAAAGCGGCCCGCTACCTAGGCCAAGCGGCAAAAATGATGGTTGGCGTTCCCGATTACGACAACTATGTCGCTCATATGCAAAGAACACACCCTGACCAAACGCCTATGACCTATGAAGAATTTTTCAAAGAGCGTCAAGACGCACGTTACGGTGGCAAAGGTGGGTTTAAGTGCTGTTAATCACTTAAAATAGACAAAAAAAGCCGTGGTCGAGTACCACGGCTTTTTATTTTTAACGATTCAGTATAGGATCAACCGTTATTTTACGCGTGAAACATACTCACCTGAACGAGTATCAACACGGATAACTTCACCGATCTGAACAAACAGAGGAACCTTAACCACTGCGCCAGTGCTCAGTGTTGCAGGTTTACCACCTGTACCTGCGGTATCCCCTTTCAGGCCTGGGTCAGTATCAGTAATTTCTAACTCAACAAAGTTAGGTGGAGTTACCGCGATAGGACGGCCGTCCCACAGTGTTAAAATACATTCTGCTTGGTCAACTAACCATTTCGCGTTATCGCCAACGGTTTTTTCGTCCGCTGCTAACTGTTCAAAAGTTTCGTTGTTCATGAAATGCCAGAACTCACCGTCGTTGTATAGGTAAGTTAAGTTCATATCCATGACATCTGCACCTTCAACAGAGTCAGTAGACTTAAATGTTTTTTCCAACAGTTTGTTAGAAATCAGTTTACGGATACGCACACGTGCGAATGCTTGACCTTTACCCGGTTTGACGAATTCACTTTCTAAAACGACACAAGGCTCGCCATCTAACATGATTTTAAGACCTGAGCGGAATTCATTGGTACTATAAGTAGCCATGGTGATCCTCTAATTTATAAACTAAAAATGGCATAGCCAAAAAATGGTCGATATTGTAACTCAAAATACCTCATCCAGAGAAGTCTGGATACAACAACTTGCTGAAGCAATCACTAATCCAGATGAATTGCTGCAAATACTTAACCTAGAAAATCATCTTTTATCGAAAGAAGGCAGTGAGGCACGTAAATTATTTCCTTTACGCGTTCCAGTGCCCTTTATTTCCCGCATGAAAAAAGGTGATCCACTAGACCCTCTGCTATTGCAGGTATTAACTGCAAAAGCAGAGTTTGATATACATCCAGGTTTTTCTACTGACCCACTAGAAGAGCAGGATAATGAAATTCCAAGTTTACTGCATAAATACCACAACCGCGCATTACTGCTGGTAAAAGGTGGCTGCGCAGTCAACTGTCGCTACTGTTTTCGCCGGCATTTTCCTTACGAAGACAACAAAGGAAATAAAAATAACTGGTTGATGGCTGTGGATTATATAAAAAACCACACCGAACTCAATGAAATCATCTTCTCAGGTGGTGATCCGTTGATGGCAAAAGACCATGAACTTGATTGGCTCATCAGCCAATTAGAGGCGATTCCTCATATAAAACGCCTTAGAATTCATACTCGTTTGCCTGTGGTGATACCAGAACGCATTACAGATACGCTCTGTAAACGTCTTGCTAGCTCTAGGTTACAGGTCATTATGGTTACACACGTTAATCATGCTAACGAAATTGACGAGCCATTCACCAAGGCAATACAAAAACTAAAACTATCAGGTGTGACATTATTAAACCAAAGCGTATTACTGCGCCAAGTTAATGACAACGTGACGGCTCTGATGAATTTAAGTAATGCCTTATTTGATGCAGGTATTTTACCTTATTACTTACATGTATTAGATAAAGTTCAAGGCGCTGCGCACTTTTTAGTGAGTGATACCGAAGCTAGACAATTGATACAGCAATTACTGAGTAAGGTCTCTGGGTACCTTGTACCTAAGCTCGCTCGGGAAATAGGGGGAGAGCCAAGTAAAACACTGCTTGACCTTAACTTAAGACAGAACTAGAAAGCAAAACGCCCAAACAATTATTTGGGCGCTATGAATTCATTTTAGGGGCACTTATAAACTTGGCCAACCATTTTGCTATCTAATGGAATGAAGCTAGATAACACGGTTTCACTTGGACTTGATGCACCAAAAATCACGTTACCGCCCATCGCCGCTGCTTTATTACGTAAATCATTTGCTGCGCTGCGCATTGAGCTAGATTCATTGTTGACACCACTCAACCAGTTGCTTTGAGTCCCTGCAACCTGACCGAGAAGTTGGCAATCACTTCCAGGTTGATTCTCAACAAAACGAACTTGTGAGCCTGCCGCAGTCAAATTAGTTGTTGTTGAACAACCTGCTAAAAGCAATAATGCAGCAGCACCAAGCAAGACTTTAATTCGCATGTTTTCCCTCATTTTTCATTGTGTTTTTGCAGCTGGTTTGAAAATCTCTTTAGTTCCAATAGCCTACTAATTGAAATATCTAGGAGGTGATTAACATACAGCGTCATAATTGCCGCACATCACCAGCCGAATAGAGTCTACCACAAATTAATCAAGAACCTGCTCTATTCTTTGCTAATTCAAACCACTTACCTTACGTTAAATATAACCTGCGAAGCAACATTGACGCAAAAATAAATCATATAACGCATTAATTGTATCTTGTTTTGATATATTACCTTCATCAATAATTAATGGTTATTTATTAATTAAAAATCAATAAAAAAACCGGCACCGCTAGAAATATAACGATGCCGGTCTTATGGTGGGTAGCCCTAACCTAGTTAGTAACTACTTGAGCTTGATGTCGCCAACTGGCTTACATCATACCGCCCATTCCACCCATGCCGCCCATACCAGCAGCACCTAAGTCAGGTGCATCTGATTTTGGCAGATCAGTGATCATCGCTTCAGTTGTGATCATCAGACCTGCGATAGACGCTGCGAATTGCAGAGCAGAACGCGTTACTTTAGTTGGGTCTAAGATACCCATGTCGATCATATCGCCATAAGTGTCAGTCGCCGCGTTGTAACCTTCGTTACCTTTTGCTGCTTTCACGTTGTTAACAACAACAGAGGCTTCTTCACCTGCGTTAGTAACGATTTGACGCATTGGCGCTTCCATCGCACGCAGAGCAACACGAATACCTACGTTTTGTTCTTCGTTTTCACCAGTCAGTGCTTCCAGTTTCGCTGCAACGCGAACCAGTGCAGTACCACCACCAGCAACAACACCTTCTTCGACAGCGGCACGAGTTGCATGCAGAGCATCGTCAACACGAGCACGTTTTTCTTTCATTTCAACTTCAGTTGCTGCGCCCACTTTAATTACTGCGACACCGCCTGCTAATTTAGCAACGCGCTCTTGCAGTTTTTCACGGTCGTAATCTGAAGAAGATTCTTCGATTTGTTGACGAATTTGAGTAACACGGTTTGCAATCGCAGACTCTTCACCCACACCATCAATGATAGTGGTTGTGTCTTTGTTGATAACGATACGCTTTGCTTGACCTAAATCTTCTAATGTCGCTTTTTCTAACTCCATACCGATCTCTTCAGAGATAACAGTACCATTGGTCAGAATTGCGATATCTTGTAGCATTGCTTTACGACGGTCACCGAAGCCGGGTGCTTTAACCGCTGCAACTTTAACAATACCACGCATGGTGTTAACAACCAGAGTTGCCAGTGCTTCACCTTCAACATCTTCAGCGATGATTAACAGTGGTTTGCTTGCCTTAGCAACGCCTTCTAATACTGGCAGTAATTCACGGATGTTAGAAACTTTTTTGTCAACTAACAGGATGAATGGGTTTTCTAACTCAACAGCACCAGTTTCTGGTTTGTTGATAAAGTAAGGAGACAGGTAACCGCGGTCAAATTGCATACCTTCAACCACATCCAGCTCGTCTTCCAGACCAGTACCTTCTTCAACTGTGATAACGCCTTCTTTACCGACTTTATCCATCGCTTCTGCAATTAATTTACCCACGGTTTCGTCGGAGTTTGCAGAAATTGTACCAACCTGTGCGATTGATTTAGTGTCTGAACAAGGAACTGACAGTGCTTTCAGTTCTTCAACAGCAGCAACAACTGCTTTGTCGATACCGCGTTTCAGGTCCATTGGATTCATACCCGCAGCAACCGCTTTTAAGCCTTCAGTAATGATAGCTTGAGCTAGTACAGTTGCCGTTGTAGTACCGTCACCTGCAGCGTCGTTAGCTTTAGAAGCAACTTCTTTCACCATTTGTGCGCCCATGTTTTCGAATTTGTCTTCTAATTCGATTTCACGAGCAACTGAAACACCATCTTTGGTGATAACTGGTGAGCCAAAAGATTTATCTAAAACTACGTTACGGCCTTTAGGACCTAAAGTCACTTTTACTGCGTCTGCCAGAACATTCACACCACGAAGCATTTTCGTACGTGCATCACTACCAAATTTAACGTCTTTAGCTGCCATTATCTCTTTCCTTCAAATTCTTTTCGTTCGTTGAGAAGTTTTAAGTGAAAATTACGCTTCAACAATTGCCAGAATGTCACTTTCGGACATAATCAGGACTTCTTCATTGTCGATTTTTTCAGCTTTCACGCCATAACCATCGTTAAAGATTACGATATCGCCAACTTTCACATCCAGTGCTTTGATTTCACCATTTTCGAGGATGCGGCCGTTGCCAACTGCAAGAACTTCACCACGAGTTGATTTGCTTGCAGCAGTACCCGTCAGAACGATCCCGCCTGCAGATTTTGATTCAACTTCTTTACGTTTAACGATAACACGGTCATGCAATGGACGAATTTTCATTAATAGTTCTCCTATAAATAAAGTCCATACTAGGTAAAAGGACGATACCAGCATGTCTTAAATAAACTAGTACCATGTTTGAGCAGATTGGGGCGAAGAAGAGGGACTTCAAGGGGGGAGATAAAAAATTTTTCATTTTTATCTCCCCATAAATAGGATGGTTTTATGGTTTAGGGCGATCGTCTTTATCTGACGAATCTGTTTTATCTGAATTATCGATTGTAAAAGAAGGATCGTCTTGCTTACGTTGGAATTCCCCCTCAAAAGTATCGCCACGTTGAAAGCCGCCATTTCCCGTTTGGTTAAAACCAGCACCTGGTTGGTAGAAACGAATATGAGGAATTAAGCGCATTACAATAAGCTTTTGAATTGGCGGTAGTAATAACAGTAAACCAATAAAATCCGTAAAGAACCCAGGCACAATCAACAAGAAACCCGCTAAGACCAATGCAACGCTCTTGATCATTTCAGCTGCAGGGCTTTCACCTGATGCTAACTTTTGTTGGATTTGCAGTACATTTTTCATACCTTGATTTTTCACAAGTGACACACCTAAGCAGGATGTCAAAACGACTAAAATTAACGTCATTAAAACACCAACTTCAGATGCAACCCGCACAAAAATGACGGATTCAATGTAAACGAGAATACATATCAGAATGAGTGGTAACCAGCGCACAAGTTCTCCTTTATTTCAATAAGCTATCGATTATTTTACGCCCCTAGGGAAACCTTTGTGAACTGCATCTAAGAGACAACTATCAATATTCGCTTTTTTCTTTAGTATAGCCATAATAATTGGGGCAGATATAACGCTTTTCAACTCACGGATTTTTTTCATTAATGGTACTTATCTGTGATGAATATCACACAACGTGAAATCTGTTGCATAAATCAAACTATATAGTGATCTAGGTTCAAGGCAATAGATGATTAAAAGCATATCATCTACCCATAAATCAGTAGATCATAATGCTGACAACGTAGTAGACGGTGTTAATTGCTTGTAAAGTTTTACTTTGCAATATTAATCACCTGTGAATTTTGTTTTACGAAGTATCGATTTTTAAAGCGCATAAACGGACAGTAACTGTAATCTAATTAAGAAGGTTCTCATGTCAAACAATACTCGTATCGAAGAAGACCTGTTAGGTAAAAAAGAAGTTCCAGCTGATGCCTATTATGGTGTTCATACTCTGCGTGCGATTGAAAACTTTTATATCAGCGACCGCACCATTAACGATGTCCCAGAATTTATTCGTGGCATGGTTATGGTTAAAAAAGCGGCGGCTTTAGCCAACAAAGAACAGCACACTATTCCACGTAATATCGCGGATACCATCATCAAAGCGTGTGACGTTGTTCTAAATGAAGGCAAATGCATGGACCAATTCCCGGTTGACGTATTCCAAGGTGGTGCGGGCACATCACTGAACATGAATACCAACGAGGTTCTAGCAAACATCGGTCTTGAACTGATGGGTCATAAAAAAGGTGAGTATGAATTCTTAAATCCAAATGACCACCTGAACAAAAGTCAATCCACTAACGATGCATACCCTACAGGGTTCCGTATCGCAGTGTATAATTCTATATTGAAGTTAATTGAGTCTGTTGAATACCTGAAAAAAGGCTTTGAAGCTAAAGCTGAAGAATACAAAGACATTCTGAAAATGGGTCGTACCCAGCTGCAGGATGCCGTTCCAATGACTGTCGGCCAAGAATTCCATGCTTTCGCTACTCTCTTAAAAGAAGAAGAGAAAAACTTAAAACGCAGCATTGAATTACTGCTCGAAGTTAACTTGGGCGCAACTGCTATTGGTACAGGCCTGAATACTGCTCCTGGTTACTCAGAACTTGCAGTTAAAAAATTAGCAGAAGTAACTGGTTTACCATGCGTTCCAGCAGAAGACTTAATCGAAGCAACCTCTGACTGTGGTGCTTACATCACTGTTCATGCAGGCTTAAAACGTCTAGCGATGAAACTGTCTAAAATTTGTAACGACTTACGTCTGCTATCTTCAGGTCCTCGTGCTGGCCTTAAAGAAATCAACTTACCTGAGTTACAAGCTGGTTCGTCTATCATGCCAGCAAAAGTTAACCCTGTTATTCCTGAAGTCGTCAACCAAGCATGTTTCAAAGTTATTGGTAATGATATCTGTGTAACGATGGCTGCTGAAGCAGGTCAATTACAATTAAATGTAATGGAACCAGCGATTGGCCAAGCGATGTTCGAGTCTATCTCTCTGATGAGCAACGCATGTCGTAACCTGCAAGAAAAATGTATTAGCGGCATTACTGTGAACAAAGAAATCTGTGAAGCATTTGTATTTAACTCCATCGGTATCGTCACTTATCTGAACCCATTCATTGGTCACCATAATGGTGATATCGTGGGTAAAATCTGTGCTGAAACGGGTAAGAGCGTACGCGAAGTTGTTTTAGAACGCGGTTTACTGACTGAAGCAGAACTGGATGATATTTTCTCTGTTGAGAACTTAAAACACCCAGCTTATAAAGCAAAACGCTTTGATGACTAAAAATTTATGTTTATCATAAATAATACTTAAAAATAAAGGCACGCCTCTCAACAGAAAGCGTGCCTTTTTTGATTAATACACACACAAATAATTAACATAACAGTTTCATAATTTTAATTTTCATTTTGTCGAGGAGTAAACACTATGTTAGCCGTAGAATTTATTATTGTTCTGCTGGCCATCTTTTTGGGGGCCCGTTTAGGTGGGATAGGTATCGGCTTTGCCGGTGGCCTTGGTGTACTGGTACTCGCAGCTATTGGCGTAAAACCAGGAACCATTCCATTTGACGTTATCTCAATTATCATGGCTGTTATTGCCGCTATCTCTGCAATGCAAATTGCTGGAGGTCTGGACTATTTAGTTGCCCAAACCGAAAAATTACTGCGTCGTAATCCTAAGTACATCACCATCCTTGCACCTATTGTTACCTACTTTCTGACACTTTTCGCAGGGACAGGTAATATCTCGTTAGCAACACTGCCTGTTATTGCAGAAGTCGCTAAAGAACAGGGAGTGAAACCTTGTCGTCCATTATCGACTGCGGTCGTTGCAGCACAGATAGGTATTACAGCATCACCAATTTCTGCGGCAGTGGTTTACATGGCATCCGTCATGGAAAACCCAGCAATGGTGGGTGCAGGTAACACAGTCAGCTATATTTCGCTTCTAAGTGTTCTATTACCTGCGACATTCCTTGCTATCATTTTGATGTCATTCATCATCTCTTGGACGTTTAACTCTAAATTATCTGATGACCCTATCTACCAAAAACGTTTAGCTGAAGGTTTAGTTGAACTGCGTGGTAGCCAAGTTAAAGAAATCAAAGCGGGCGCTAAGTCTTCTGTACTGCTGTTCTTGCTTGGGGTTGTTGGCGTTGTCTGCTATGCCATCATTAACAGCCCAAGCTTAGGGATTGTTGAAACACCATTAATGAACACCACAAATGCAATTTTGATTATCATGCTGACTGTGGCGACATTAATCACTATTTTCTGCCGTGTAAATACTGATGCTATCTTGAACTCAAGTACCTTTAAAGCAGGTATGAGCGCATGTATTTGTATTTTAGGTGTGGCTTGGTTAGGTGATACTTTCGTACAGCACAACATTGACTGGATCAAAGAAACTGCGGGTGATTTAATTCATGAACATTCTTGGATGTTAGCAGTTATATTCTTCTTCTGCTCCGCTTTACTATACTCACAAGCCGCAACAGCGAAAGCTCTGATGCCAATGGCATTAGCGCTGAATGTTAGCCCATTAACTGCTATCGCATCATTCTCTGCGGTTTCTGGCCTATTTATTCTGCCTACCTACCCAACACTGGTTGCAGCAGTACAGATGGATGACACAGGGACAACGCGTATTGGCCGATTCGTCTTTAACCACCCATTCTTTATTCCAGGCACTATCGCTGTCGCATTAGCTGTTTCATTCGGCTTCTTATTTGGCGGTATGATCCTATAGTTTATATTAATTAAAATTAATCTTATACAGGCCCGTGCAAATAGCACGGGTTCTTTATACCTACCTATAACATATTATTTTTGTTATCCCATATAAAGTCACGTAGGCAATTATAAAAATACAATAACCATTTAGATAAAAAACTCAAACTATTTTTTAATAATATGTATTTAAATATATTACTTTAGATTATAAACAAATCAAAATAAGAATTTTTCTAATAATATATATTAAGGCTATACATATAATTGTAACAAATAATGACTACAATTACGCAATAATAAGTTATCTCATTTTTTCCTTACAATTACCAGGTGGAATATAGATTCAAGAATAAAATAAAAATAAATAAAAATCAGAATAAAGCTCTGATATTTACTCCTGAATAGGTAGTAATGCTAAGCCATCTTTCTTGACACATGAATTGAAGGCACCAAAGATAGAAATAATCTATCAAAAATTTAAAATCAATCCGCCATAAATATTGGTAATCATTAACTCATCCTTGTTTAATAACACCCGAAAAATCTGATAATGATAATTTAATTACTCGGAGTAATACGAATTAAATATCAAGAACTTTTCAATAGCAAAAATAATTTATTTTAACAAAATTTATATATTTGGAGGAGGTATGCTAAATACTCAACGAAATAAAAACACAAATGTAACCGTTTATATTGGAACCTTTTTAAAGCACCGCAGAAAAGTGGTTGGTTTAACTGGTGCACAATTAGCTTCTCGCCTAAGAATCAGCCAGCAGCAAGTTTCCCGTTATGAAAGAGGTAAAAATGCCATTACTATCCAAGGTCTTTTGGACATTTTACAAGCTCTCGAATTGCGAAAACATGACATCGATGACTTTATGAAAAAAGTCTTTCAGTATTACTATATCGATGCAGCGTTAGAAGCTAAATTGATCAATTAAAGCCCGATATAAACCCATGAAGTTCGTTCCAGGGGGGTTCTTCCCCCTCCTGTGTGCTTAAAACTCCCCACTTTAAAATACCCATTCAATTTCTTATTTGATTTTATTTCACCTCAGAAACGGCGCCTCATGATAGCACTGCAAACCGCTATAATTCACAATTGAACATTGTTATGATGGAGAAAAATCAGACATTATTGTGATGGAGTTAACAATGCCTATCCAACGTGAAATTATTTTAAGTCATGCGTTAAATCAATTGGAAATCCAAGGGTTATCCGCATCTACAGAAAATTTACTCAGCGAAATTGAATCTGATTTCTCTACTATTCGGCAGTTTTGGCCAGACGATGAAGCTCTTGTTTATGATTGCTTGCGCTATCATAGCCAGCAAATTGAAGTATGGCAGCGCCAAACCTTGCTAGATGAATCCCTAAACCCGCAACAAAAATTAATGGCTCGTTACCAACAATTGTCTGAAAAAGTCAGTGAAGGGCGTTTTCCGGGCTGTTTATTCATTTCTGCATGTAATTATTATCCAGATGCAGAACACCCTATCCACCAATTAAGCCGCCTACAAAAAGATAATTCGTTTCATTTCACAAAAAGCCTATTAGATGAGCTAGATATTGAAGACTCGGAATTAGTTGCTAACCAAATGGAGTTAGTGCTCGAAGGCTGTTTAAACCGCTTATTAGTACAAAGGGACATTCAAGATGTCGAGATTGCACAACACCTTTCTGAGGATATCCTGACAATCGCACTGTGCCGTAAAAAAGGAGCGTTAAGCTAAAAAACCAATTAACGCATACTAAACACACACCTTTTGTTGAAAAAGAAAACACTCAGTAAAAAAAAGTGTTTTTTTATTAAAAATGCATTGACGCAAACGGCTGAATACGGTTTAATGCGCCCCGTTGCCCGGATAGCTCAGTCGGTAGAGCAGGGGATTGAAAATCCCCGTGTCCTTGGTTCGATTCCGAGTCCGGGCACCACGCATTTATAACCCTCGCTTCGGCGGGGGTTTTTGCTTTCTATATCATTAACTTATTGGTTCATCAGTGAATTTCATCTTTCACCCATCACCGTAATCGCTTCACGGTGGTACAGAATGGTGGTACATTCATGAGTACGATGATACAGCCAACTAAGAACCGACACGGGGTTTACACCCTCAGAATGGCAGTCCCTGCCGAACTTCAAGACACGCTTGGAAAAGGTGAGATTAAGCGTTCACTAAAAACTAAAGATCTTGCAGAAGCAAAACTTAGAGCTCCAGCCGTTACTGCCTTAATGCAAGCTGAAATAGAGCACGCTAGAAAAACCCTCAAAGCTGAACAGTCCGTCACAGATGATGATATCGAACGTATTGCATCCGTCTGGTCGACTTTTATCCTTTCCAAGCCGGAGCTCATCAAAGAACGCTATCTATTCGATTACCCTCATGGTTTAGACCTTACGATTGAAAGTAGAACAATTGTTGAGTACTTAAGACAAAAAAATAACATAAGTACTAGCTACACCCCTCCAGATATCAGCGTAATGCTGGGATTATCAGATCCATACCCATCGATTAAATCAGAACAACTCGATATTGAAATCCTACAGCTAGTTAAAAACGAACTGGCAGAGGCAATAGAGTTTTTCCCCGTAGAACTGACACCAAGATGGAGAATCAAGTTAGCATGGCGATTAGCTGACTATAGAAACCAAGCAGTAGAAATGCTGGTGGTGGGCATCTTTCCTGAGTATAAAGCGACTGAAATACAGGAAGAAAGCACAACCTCAATATCATTTAGTGAGCTATTTGAAGAATATAAAAAGCAAATTTTCAGAGATGAGCCAAACAGAGCTGAAAAACGAATCAAGGAATACTCCACTGCGGCTAATCGCTTTAGTGAATTCATTGGGTTAAAACCCATCGAAGCAATTTCTAAAGAAGACATCATGAAGTTTCGCTCTTTAATGGAGATGCAACCTCTTCGCCCAACAAAGGCAACTAAAAAGCTAACGCTACAACAACAAGCTGAACTCACAGGTGATAAGCTTAGTCCTCAACGCGTGAGAAATTTATTAATGGCATTATCAGCCATATTCCGTGTTGCCGTTGAAAATGGTTTACTACAAGCAAATCCAATATCTGAGATCCCCAAGAAAAAACGTCAGCGTTCTAATAATAACCATTACGCCTTTAGTGAAAGTGAAGTAACTTCCATTTTCAATCTCCCTCTATTTGCAGGGGAGGAATCACCTCATGGCGCAATGGCATATTGGGTTCCTATCATCCTGTATTACACTGGTGCCCGAGTTGAGGAAATCTGCCAGCTATATAAACAGAATATCATTGAAGATAATGGCATCCCTTGTATTCAGGTTGAAATGGGGGAAAACCAGTCAGTTAAAACCGGTAATACTCGCATAATCCCCTTGCATGACCATCTAATCGAACTCGGCTTTATGGATTACGTTAACAGTCGGGAGAATTACCTATTTTCGGGTCAACGCAATTCTGCGGGTAAGTACTCTTACAACTTTATTCGTTGGTTCGGTCAATACATCCGTAAACATGGGATAGATAATCCTGATATCAAGCCAACGCATAGCTTTAGGCATACATTCATTACATACTGCCGTAATCGTGGAGAGAGGGAAGATGTCCAGAATAGCATTACAGGGCATGCTCAAGGCTCAGTAGGACGAGGATACGGTGCTTATACTACACCAATTAAGAAAGAACTTATTGATAGAACGCCAAAGCTTAACCTTTCTCCCCTTAACATCTGGAATGGGAGAAATAACTAATGCGACAAGGCTATTTAAGATACCCTCCTATCTTCTGTGATGGTGAAATAAAGATTAGAAATCTCTATCAGTATGTTGAACTCAATAGACAACGCCCACAACAGTGGATTAATAGACTTCGAAAGCAGGCAGCTAAGGCTCCAGACGAGATTAAACAGCTATGTCGCCCTGAAATTTTCGACCATTTAACGTCAGATGATACCGTGACTGCTATAGAAGCGTTAGTCTTACTCACATATAGCACTCAAAATGGTCGATATCAGAAGGCGATAGAAAAGATAGAAGAGCGTACGCAAACATACCTTCCAATCAAAGCGTATCGCTCTAAATTCGAAGATGCGTTTTGTGCTCAGCTAACTGAAGTTCTTCATGAAATTTATCCTAATGAAGGCACATGTACGATTACACCTCAAAAAGTCATAGGGCGATACCGTACCGATATCCATATCAAGCTAGTAACTGATGATTTTTATGAGTTTGTCATTGAGTTTGATGAAGATGCTCACGACAAAAAAGCATACTATCTACTCAATGACCCCAGAAGAGACCGCTGGTTTAAACAAAATCACCCTGAAATGACTTATTTTCGGGTCAAACATAGCGAATCTGACATCTGGCTAAATGCGGTAAGGCAAACAAAAGAAATTTGCAGCCTATCAACCTTCTATGCAAAATGTATCTGCTACGCTGTAGAATCACGTTCGACATCAAGGTTAAAAATCACTAGTGAATCCTCAAAAAAAGCCTATGATATCAATCATAACCCATACGCTTTCTTACTCCACTCCCCAAAACAACGAATGAAGGAAATCAAAGATATCCTTCATCGGTTGCAAATTGAATACTCAGGGGGAAGAAGTGTCAGTCTAAGCCAGTCAACACTAAACCGTAGATGTCGTAGTTAAATATAACAAGAGATCGCCGCCATTATGCGGCTTTCTTCAAAATTCTACGTTTCAACACATCTACAACTGAAACATATAGGCTATATAGTCAACTACCCCCCTATCTATATTATATACTCATTTTCCCATTCTTAAGTATATGCTTTCCTTAGATTCGGTTGATGGCATCAAGCTATTCACTAAGATTCTCTCTCCTCCAAAATTGCACAGCCACAAGCGTTCCCAACGAAAAAAACAATGAAGCTTTCAACAAAATTAACCAATAAAGGTACAAGAAAAGTACATTCACACAACCAAGGTTAAATTATGTACGATTCAACTAATTATAGGTCATGGGGACTACAAATGGTTTGGACTATACTACTTCAAGCAGTAAAACAAGCAGTGATAACCTTTCTTACAGCAACCTTTCAAGCGTTTACTGATTACTGTTCAACTAACGCAAATATCTAATACTTTTCCCCTACCACTGCTCATGCATCAAGGGCACGCATCTAAACAAACAGCAAAATGCAGCTTGAAAGCCTACCACAGAGCCAATACGGCATATTTGGTCTGTCGTACAGCTTAGCATGGTCTATTGGGTCGAATGGAGAACAACAATGGCAATTATCGGATACGCCAGAGTATCAACCCGTGGTCAAAGCCTTGACGCTCAGCTCAACGCTTTACAGGACTGCGAGAAGGTTTTTAAAGAAATCATCAGCGGTGCGAAAGATGACCGCCCTGAGCTTACAGCAATGCTGGAATACGTGCGTGACGGTGACACAGTCAAAGTTACTAAGTTAGACCGCCTAGCACGCAACACAAAGCACCTGCTGGAGATCTCCGAGTACTTGGATGCCAAACACGTCCGGTTACAGATAATGAACCTAGGGATCGATACAGGAACGCCTACGGGCAAACTCATGCTAACCATGATTGGAGCAATTGCAACCTTCGAACGTGAAATCATGCTTGAACGCCAAGCCGAAGGTATAGCACTGGCGAAACTAAAAGGGAGGTACAAAGGACGGAAGCCCACAGCCAGAGAGAAAACCGATGAAATTATTGAGTTGCTTGAACAAGGGTTAACCAAACCCGCCATATCCCGTCAATTAGGCGTTGGAATAACAAGCATTTACCGCATCATCAGGACAAACCGTCCTGATTTACTGGAAAATAAACAATGAGATACCTAATAACCATGCTAATACTCGTGGGGCTGTATGCCCCCAACAGCTTAGCTGTTAATGCAACAATTGAGTTGCTATGCACAGACAATGCACGAATGACACTAGTAACAAATGATAACCCTAAACTGTCTACGCTATCATATGAAGGCACTCCTCCGCTTCCATTCAGCCATTACACTGGAGTTGAAAACGCAGCCATAGCTGTATTCTCTGACGGTAGACACTATTTGAAACTTCTAATTAAAAACTATATGCAAGAAGGTAGGTCAGAATTCATGCTAGCTTCAGATGGTCGTTGGATTCCATGTGTATCAACAAAAGCCACTAAACAGTGAAATCACCAAGGAATTAGGACATGATAAAATCTTCAATACTATGGGTTATTGTAGGATGTATACTTTCTATTGGCTCGGTTTTCTTTGTTCGAGATGTTATTGGGCTGTATGTCGTTGATTTACGATACTCCAATTCAGGACTACAAGAAATAGTCATTGCTAGACTGGTTCTACTGGTCGGTATAGCTATACTAGCTTATGGAAGCTTCTTTGCTCTAATGGAAAAAGCTCAAAAAATACCATCAGCGGCTCCGCTCGTAGCTCTAGGGTTATTTTCTCCGATAATTTACATGTGGAATCAACACCTGCCTTGGCTATACATTCTAACAGTCATGACACCTGCATGTCTGGGATCTGGATTATCATTACTCTTAAGTAAAAACAAGATAATGAGTAATCCCTATGCTGTTGTTATCTCAATTATCATTCTTCTGGTAGTAAGTTATCCCTTTGTAATTCCTATACCAGCCATTATTTCCCCATATAATCAAGGCACTAGCTTTATTGCTATCATCGCTTCGGTTATAGGTTCTACTGTCGCGTCTCATCAATATATGAAAAAACAAGTCATACATAACCAAATGAATACAGAGGAATTCATATCAACACTAACAAAGCTGACCTCGCTAAGGAATGCTGACATGTTGAGTGAAGAAGAATTTAACCACCAGAAAGGCGAATTAATCAAAAGCATTACTGGCAAGAGCATAGATGGCGATCACCTGACATTTCTTGCTGAAATTGCTAAGCTAAAACAGCAAAATGTGTTAACTAATGAAGACATAGCCAATATCAAAGCCATGGTGATGAATTCATAGCCAACATAGAGACCAGTTTGGTTCCTAAACTGGTCGAAAAAACCTTGAAAAATGGTACATAATAATGGTACATTGACCTCGAAGCGAAAAAATAACTGATTGAAAACCAATAAAAAATCAGTATAGAAAGCGTATCCTTGGTTCGATTCCGAGTCCGGGCACCACTATTTAAAGAACCCGCCCAAAAGGCGGGTTTTTGCTTTTGTATTTTCAAACACTCATACTTAGCTAACTAGGCTAAAGACACGGAATGGCCTTTACTCTCCTCTAAACACCTATTTCTCTATGCTCTCTGTTTGCAAGCTATGAGTAATAAGCCTATAAACAGAATATAGATATAAAAATAACCACAAGCCAAAGTTAATTAACTTAACTTATGCCAAATAATTAGGGAGGAACAGGAAAAAACCAAACGCTAGGGCTTATAACTAGATTATTATTCTCACCCTTTTCTCATTTCATCCATTAAACGGCCATTAATCACTCTTATTACGTGTATTTGCTGGCCTATTGTCTCATTTAGGAACCTAAAAATAAGTTTTTATATTAATAGTTATTCAAATAAACCATTAAAAAACCATAATATCATTTTTTATTCCCATCTATTGAGCTAAAAAAATAATCAAATACAATATTAAACAATAAATAATAATAATTTGTAATGAGAATGTAACCAAGCCTTAATGCAATAAAGTCAACTAAACCTTACCGAGCAATTCACAGCCAATGCTTAACATACTGTTAAATAATAAAAATAGCTCTCAAAAATAAAAAGAAAAAACTATATGTTTAAAATAAGACTCTGCATATGAATCTGAAATAAGTGACTTAATATTATTTTTAATTAAGGAATACCTTATATTCTAAAATTTTATTTTTGCCATAATTTACTCTTAAAGATAAACATAGTTTTATGAATCAATGATACTAGGGTCAAGTTTCCACATGAAAAAGAAAAAAAATACAACTTATTATATCAGCCAGCTAGTTGGTAAATGCCTACAAGAATACCGACAAGAGTTAGGTGTTAGCGGTGAGAGCATTGCAAAAGAGCTAGGTATTAGCCAACAGCAATTATCCCGTTATGAACGAGGTGAGAATGCATTAACCGTAGATGTATTGTTTAAATTTATTCTTATACTCGGTATTAACTTCCCAGATTTTTACCATAGGCTATTCTATATCGTTAGCCATCATCCGAAACTTTCACACCATATCACTAATTTAAATGGTTTTGGTTGGGAATTAGATGATTTGAAAGACTATTATAATTCAGCAATTGTCTAACCTTTGACATAAAGAAATATTGTTTAATTTGTTTATTTTATATTATTATGAAAATTATGGAGTTTGCCTATAATCGATGAGAACAGCACTATGCCTACCCCTTCTCCGACTGCATTTTCAAGGATAACTCGCACATCAGGACGCACAAACAGCATACTCACTGTCGCCTTCCCTCTGTTGTTTATCCTAATAGCAACATTATTTTGGAGCGCAGAACGCATTGTCCAACAAGAAACTAAGCGGTTAGAAGTCGATTTTAGGTCACTAATAGGCTATATCAATGAGCAAGAGAAATTTTTAAGATCGTTAAATAAGCAAAACCAAGACCTATCAGAGCTAGTTGAAAGCCGAACTTATGCAATACAAGAGCAATCACTACCAACCAAACTATCATTACACCTACTCGAAGGTAAAGAATCTTTAGTCGCAATGCCATTCACGCTAGCTTGTGATAAAAGTTTAGAATGCACCAAAGTGCCCAGCATATTATTTTCTCTGGGGGCTTATTTAGCTGATTATTATTCCACGTTTTGGGGGGGATCCTATTTCCCAGCAGCCGCTGTATTTTTTGTCAATGAGCACGACCAAATTAGTATTAGTGTGCCTTCTGTTGGCACTGTGTTAGGAAATGAATCGATATCTCCAAATTTATATTATTCCGTTATTGATAACGTCAGGAAAAATTTACCTGCTATCCATGCCCAGTTTTCAGAATCGCAACCGACTGACTTAAAACAAATTATTTGGCTACGCCCAGTGCCTTTTGATAATATTCTCATCGGGATTATTCCAGCCGGTTTTGATGAACATTTATGGCAAAATGCTCATATTTCCCCTAAAAATATTTATGCGGTCAGTATGTTAAGCCAAGCTAGGTTAAGTGTGCTGGAACGAATGTTAAACCCCACACTCACACATCAATTTTGGCTAATTCATACAAAATATGGTCAGTTACTTGGCACAACCCAAGCGCCTGAGGAAGAAGCATTAGAAGGTATTTTTTATACCAAAGATGGCCTAGTTCTTAAGCTTTCATCTAAAACTGACGAATGGACTGGATATTATAGAATTAGTTATGCTGCTTTTTTTGAAGACAACCTGTGGTTTCCTATCAGCTTAGTTATTGCACTTTTCTTTAGTTTATTTTGTGGATGGGGATACCACCGCTGGTACCAGCGAAAAATCTTACAACCTGCAATAGACTCCCAACAAGCCATTTTAGAAAATGAAGCATTCAACCAAGCGCTTATCGCAACAACACCTATCGGCTTATGTGTAATAGATAAAGAAACCCAGCAGTTACGCTTCGCGAATGAGTTAGCTCGTTACTGGCTAAAAATAACCAATACAGCACCCCCCCACGACTCAAATGAATATAATGAATTACTCATCAAGGTTCTTTCTGACACAGAACACGTTAAAACAACTTTAAAATCAGGGGAGCATGTCCTCTATGTTGTGAGTACAGCAACTTATTACCAACAGCGTCCTGTTATTTTATGTGCATTTACTGATATTACCATCCAAGCAGAAACTGAAAAACAACTTGATGATGCTAAGCGGCTTGCAGAAGAAGCCAACCGAGCTAAATCAACATTTTTAGCAACAATGAGCCATGAAATACGAACCCCACTTTATGGCCTAATCGGCACGTTAGAATTACTCGCAAATACTTCTCTTTCATCTCAACAAGCTCATTTTATTGAGAGAATATCAACAACGTCCCAATTACTTATGCAATTAATTGGCGATATTTTAGATATTAGTAAAATAGAAGCTAATCAAATTCAAATCCATAATCAGCCATTTGATTTATTAGAGTTAGTACAACAAACTGTTCAACTATATCAAGGTATTGCTCAGCAAAAAGGGTTACTCCTATTTGCTACTATTGACCCAAGTGTACAAGCAAATAGAATTGGTGACTCTGCTAGACTGCAACAAATCTTAGGTAATTTACTCAGTAATGCAATTAAATTTACCCACAAGGGTACGGTTACTATTGAACTTAAAAGAAGTAATAATAATATATTAATACGTGTCAGTGATACCGGTGTTGGAATTAGCCCTGAACAACAAATAAAATTATTTGAGCCATTTTATCAAGCTCATTCAGAAATTCATGCCTATGGCGGTACTGGCTTAGGCCTATTTATTTGCTCTAAACTTATCAAATTGATGGATGGGCAAATAAGCTTACAAAGTGAAACTGGGGTTGGTAGCTCGTTTCTCGTAACACTACCTTTAGCTCTCGATATACAGCAACCACATTGGCTGCCGCTAAAAAACACCAATATATGGTTACAAACCCCAAACCCATTATTGACTGAAAATATAACGCAATGGCTAAAACGGTGGGGGGCTAATGTTTATTTCACAGAAAATAGCCTCCCCATAGATACCTCATCCGTTATTGCTGTCGGCATATTAATTCCATCGTTTCCTCTGCCGACTCATTGGGATGGACAACAATGGGTAAGCCCTGAGATGAATTTTCGACTATCCGAATTAAATCAGCAGTTATTCTTACTACAAAATAATAAAGAACAGTTACCCCTTATTTGTCCAACATCTCGTATACAAACTCATATGCATAAATATCCGCTTCGCGTTTTAATTGCTGAAGATAACCCCATTAACCAAGTTGTTCTACAAGAGCAGCTTGAATTACTCGGTTGTAAGGTATTTATTGCCAATGATGGTGAAGAAGCATTGGTAATTTGGGATAACGAAATTGTCGATATCATCCTTACAGACGTTAATATGCCTTATCGTAATGGTTATGAGCTTGCACAACAGCTACGCAGTGAAGGCGAAACATGTCCAATTATTGGTGTTACTGCGAATGGATTAAAAGAAGAAGAAGAGCGATGTCTAGAATCTGGAATGGATTCATGGCTTGTAAAACCTATAGAGCTAGAAACCTTAATTCAATTATTCAACCGTTTATTCCCGATTTACTCCTCCTCAACTTTAGAAACGGCAACCCTAAAAATGATTAACCCACTAAATGGAGAGGATAGAGAAAAAATTATTCATCATTTTATTACCGATATTGCTCAATTTTGCCGAGCTGTCGAAGATAATAATACTGATGAAATAAAGCAGTTATCCCACCGTATCCGTGGCGCATTAATTAGTGTTGAACAACGTGAATTAGCTAATGAGCTTCGTGAGTTTGAGGCAACATTAGATTCACAGGCATCAACACACATTGATACTCAGGTTAACCAGAATATTTGCAATCAATTAGCTAATTGGATAAAAAAAATCAGTCAAATAAATGGTGTGTAAGGCAATAACTGATTAACGCTTGATTATTATCAACACCCAATTTACGCATTGCGGCATTTTTCTGTAAGCTGATAGTTTTATCACTGCGGTTTAATTGCTTAGCAATATCAACAATAGGCTTACCTTGAACAAAAAGTCGCAATACCTCAAGTTCACGAGGTGATAATGTCTTTACCCTATCATTTAATGTTATCGCATTACGGCTTTTTAATGTCGTTGTCATATCTGCAACAGGAATACGATATTGGCGGCCTTGCCCCGCTAATGTGATAGCCTTCATCAGGTCGCTTAATGGTGCCTCTTTTGACACCACCGCGCTCACCCCTGAATCATATAACATTTGTATAATCATTGGGTTAGAAACCATCGTTAATACAATCACAGCAATATTTGGGTATTGACGACGTAAAAATTGAATATAATTCTGGCCATCGCTAGATTGGGTATTATTAGGCATCATATAATCAGTTACGATCACATCAACCTCATTTTTTTTCAAAAAAGAAAATAGTTCAGCATCCTGAGTGTAGGCACCTAAAATTTCTAAATTCATTGATTGAGAAAGTGTATCTTTCAAACCTGAAAGCACAATGGGATGATCATCAACTAATACTAATTTGAGTTTTTTCATTTAATAATACTCAGCATCAGAATATGTATATTCAATATAACACCATAGAAAAAATGTCAATTAACACTCTTAATATGAAACAACAACTCGAACTGTTTTAGAAAACGGACCTGAAGCGATGGTGCTACCTGCTATCTTGCTTAATGTCGCAGTAAAAGGGACACTAATCGGTGATTGTGGCATGATTTCGCCAATACTGTAACTTTCATTATAGTTAATATCAGTTGAATTACGGGTTAATAGTGTTTGTAATCCATTACCCATATCGAGATATTTTCCGCCTAGCACCGTATTATTATTTGGTTCAAAACGAACTGATATATTCAGCCCTGTTTCGCAGTCCTGTGGCACTGACATACCTAAATTAAAAGTTCGGCTAACCACATCTCCCGCATTCATTTGTTTAGGTGAAATCGTGTCAAAGTTTACACTCCCCCCATTAGAAGCCGTAATATTCACCGCCGGCGCAGGGCAGAGTAAGGTTAAGTTACCTTTAATTCGCACATAAGTTGGTCCGCCTAAATCCTTGCCTAAATAATCCACATGAGTTCCTAATAAAAATAACCCAGTATCAAAAGGTTTAAGAGCATTAGCCCCCTTATAAACATAGAAGTTATACATGAAAGCAATATTACGTGTAATTCCTGTCTCTGGTTGACTCCAATACCCTAAATAAATATTTGGAACAGTTGGATTAGTTATCGTTACTGGATTAGGCGATGAAATTGCATTTTGTTGTGTCACACTGACACCACTATTAATCAACAATGTTTTAATTGCATTCGGCATTGTATTTTTAAAGTAAACAGCATTAGTTGTACTTGATGAACCAGTAAACTCACATCTCATTGATATATATGAGCTCATTGCTGATGTCAATAAGGTACCATTTGGAATTGAAGCACTACTATTTGCAATATCAAAGGTTAATTCTTGTTCTATAGATGTAGCTCCTGAACTCGGTACACAATTATTAACTGCAGCTACTGATTGAAAACTTAGCAAAAATAAAGATAATATAGCGAATGCATTTATTTTTTTCAAAATTAACATAACTTACCTCTTATCCTTTTCATTTGACAAGGAACAAGTTGTATTACATGTATATTTCAATAAGTTTGGTGTTCCATAATCATCAATATAAGTCACAATCATTTTTGGTGATTTCACTTGTTTATCTGATAGTAAATATGTTGCATTGCTATTTGGCTTCACAACAATTTCTTTAAAATCAGTAACTTTAGATTCATTATCATTAACATTAATCACAACAATGTGATAGGGAGTCGGGTTAGTTAATTTTAATGATTTTCCCACTTTCTCCGCTTTCAACTCTTTTTGCCAATCATTATTAGGGTATTTTTTCAATTCACTCGGGCGATAAAATAATTTAAAACGTGATTGAATAACAATTTCAACTGCATTTTCTAGCTTAGTTTTCGGTGGAATACCCAAGACATTAAAATAAAATAATGACTCTTGGTTGTTCGGTATTTTCACATCATTTTTTGATAAACTAATTCTAACCTGCTTCTTTTGATTTGCTTCAACACGTTGTAATAAAGGCAAAGCAATCAGTGGTTCTGAAATTTTTTCGCCATTTTCATTTTCGATCCATGACTGGACTAAATAAGGATCTTTTTTATCAATATTTTCAATCACAACGCTAACACCTTTACTTGCTTCATCATAAATAACGCGAGTACGGTCAACAGAAATTGATGCATGTGTGTATGTGCTAATTAAAATTAAAGCACTCATTATTAATTTAAGTTTTTTCATAATTTTCTATTCTTTATTACAGGTTATATTTTTACTGGTTAAATGACTTTGTTTACCTAGCATAATTCGACATGACTGGTCACCACTCCATTTAACTATTAATTGTTGGTCTGGCTGGAAGCCCGTTAAATAAACTTGCCCTTCCTCTGCAATCATTCCCAATACATTTTTATTATCAGAGCCGTAAACTAAAGCACCAAATGGAGGCGTATTGCCGTCAGGGAATTTAATTGTGACTAACGCTTTTTCACCCACTAATGTATTGAGTTTTGAATAACCAACCGCACCATCAGTTAAATTTGATTCAATCACGCTGTCATCAATGCTGACATTGTCTGGTACATTATTAAGATCCACATACTGGGTCGACCTATAATAGGTTGGAACATTACTAATTGCGGCTAAACCAAACCCATTCGTGACTGATTCATTTTTATTAATTGATACCCCTTTAGCCTTATCTGTATCAATAACCATACGAGCTTGGTTATCATAAACTCGTCGGTGTAAGACTGGGCCTTGACTGGTAATGGTCAAAGAGCCGTCTAGAGAACCACTTAATGTATGGTAGTCTTCGCCATAGGAACCCGTTAGTTGTGCAGTACCATATTGCGTGTCACGATAAACGGATGCATTCATTGTTGCATTTTCAAAAAAGTCTTTACTTGATAAACCTAAACTAACGTTATTATCATTAATTTTAGAATTGTAATTAATATTACTATTATATTTCTTATCAATATCATTATAAGAACTAAAGTATTGAATCCGAGAATTTCTTTCACCACCAAATGGGACGCTTAACGAAAGGTATGCTTGCTTAGAGCGCTTACCTTTTACGTAACTACTTTCACCGACCGATAATGATAAAATCGCATTATTTATAAAACTTGTGTTAATTGTTTTATTAAACGATAAATTAAGAGTATTGTTATTTTTTGATTCTTTCCAATAACTTTCCCGCGAGTAACTTAAACTTATATCAGCCTGTATATCAGGGAGTTGTTGTGTAAAAGAAGTCGTAAATACATTTTTCTGCCGATAATGTGGTGTTAACGGAGTTTCTTTTAAACTAATATAGTCATTCACTGACATAAAGCCTTCGTTAGAAAACTGATACCCTGTTAAATCCAGTCGACTCGAATTTGAAAAACGTTTTGCATAATTAATACGGTAACTTTCACCAGTATGTAAAAAGATATCCTGTAGTTGGTTTCTCGACTGTGTAATATCAAAAGATATTGCACCAAAGCGTTCCATATTTACCCCAACACCCGCATTATAGGCATGGTATTCATCATTAGAGGTTGCGAAAACACCACCAAAAATAGACAAATTGTTGAGGATCCCCCAAGAGGCTTCAGTTGATATAAAATCATCATTAATGTTTTTATATCCCATTGGGTCTAACCGACCTGCATTTAGTTTATATTGCACCATGCCTGGGCGTGTTAAAAATGGAATATTAGTCGAGGAAACTTGGTACTCACGTATAGAGCCGTCTTCCTCTGTAATTTTAACATCAAGAGCCCCCGATAAAGAGGAACTTAAATTATCAATTGAAAAAGGCCCTGGTGCCACTTTCATTTGATTCAAGATACGTCCATTTTGCGAGATAGTAACCGTCGCATTACTTGTCGCGGTTCCTGTGACACTCGGTGCATACCCTCTTAGAGAAGCCGGTAACATGTTCTCATCAGTAAAGACACTAACACCGTTAAAACGTACAGAATCAAATACATTGCTTACTGTATAATATTTACCCGCAAAAAATTTTGCAGATAAGCTAGGTAAATCTGTAAATAAATAAGTTTGTACCCATTTAAAATTATCATTTTTATTATCATTAAAATCTTTTTGGTATTGATAATTACTGCGGACACGCCAACGCCCTACATTCGCACCAACAGAACCGAATGAGCTAAAATTATTAATATCTCGAGTATTCTTATATTTAATATAGTTTTCAACAAGGTTGTAATCCAAGACGAGCGCATTAACCCCAACTTCCCGCTGCATAGGCGGAACCCAATTGTCATCAGAATACTGAAAGTAAGCTTGAGGTATTGAAAGCATTAACTCTTGCTTTTCATCATCGAATCTAGCCTGAATGTTTTGATCCTGTGATGTAAGATCATAACACTGACCATTTCCCCATGTAGGCACTTCTTTAATAAAATCTTCTTTTAACCCAATAACTTCTACTAAGCTTCTAGAAATACAAGGTTGTATCTTTTCATCTTTTTTTAAAAAATTTATTTGATCAAAATAATTAATTCTTCGACCATTTACCGATACATTAGAAAAATAAGAACCTTCACTAATTTTATTTTTCTCAAATGCACTTAGATCTATATTAGTATTACCCAAAATAGATAATGCGTCTTCATTAAATTGAACAGAATCCGCATTAACATAGTAAGTGTAAAACAATAAACTAGATACTAAACTAGTCACTATGTTTTTATTAAAATTGTTCTTTTTCATTAGCCGCAATATTCTATAATGGATTTATTGAATGAACTCATATAACTGAAAATGCTGTGAAGCAATTGCTATACACAGCATAATCAGCAAATATAAGATTTATTGTTTTTTTAATATTTTTATATTAATACTTATTGGTAATCTAAAACGTAAGCGACTGTAGATTTAACAGAACCGGCTGTAGCTGCACCTAATGCCTGCATACGAGCAGATAAATTAATAACATTTGTCCCTGCATTTAAGCTTTGCTCAACAGTATCATTTGTTTTTAAATTTGTTCCACTTGCATTTTGGAATAACACACCAACATTGGTAGCAGTACCAGTATTTGCCCATAAGGTGCCTGCAGCATCCATTTGGCCCGTGAATTTAACTGTTACCTTAGAATAATCAGTACCACTTGCAGTAGGGTCCAAAATACAATCTGTTAATTCTAATGTAAAATCAACATTTGGACCTTGTGAACCAGCTGTTTGTAATGATGCCGCTGGAACAGAACCTAATTGAACTTCTTTATTAACAGAAGAAGGTGCAATAGTACAAGCACCAGTATTCACTGTACCATTAAATTCAATAGTACCACTTCCTACATCCGCAGCGAATGAAGTTGATGCAGCAGTGAATGTTAATGCGATAATTGAAGATGCTAATAGCGTCTTTTTCATTTTAAACCCTTATTTCATGATATTATTAATATATACTAAGGAAATACCTTAGTTGGTACACAGCCATACCAATAGTATTATTGATATAACTAGAATTCAGTTAACTTTATTCATATCATTATTTTAATGACTTGAGATGTCCGATAACATGTGAAGTAATATAACTACTAACATGAACCGTAAATATAAGGAGATCCTTAAAACAAGCACTAACCTTCGTTTTTTTTATTTTTTGAATAAAAACCATGACTCAATAATGAATTATATTCAGAGGTCCAGCTATTTGATTGTTCTATATCTTCAAGGAAATAATGAACACTGACTTTAAGGAAGTCTGCAATCATAACTAATGAATCGATATCTATTCTGTTAATACCTCGTTCATAGCGAGAAAACTGTTGTTGACTAACATTCAAAGCCATTGCCACTTCAGTTCCCGTTAGCCCATACTCCCTTCTAAGCTTCTTTATTCTGCTCCCTACTATTTTGGCAATAGGATATCTAGCTGCCATTTTTATTTCCTTTCTGAAAAATACAAAGTAGATACTGAATAACATAAGAATAACTAACTGCGAGCAATACTAATTAAATAAAATAAAAATAACAAACTCACATACGAGTAATAAATAAAACCAAACATTAATTTTATTTATTAAAATCTCTGATTTTTGACTATTAATATATGATTTACCCTTAATATAAGTAAGGTTTATGAAACATTATCTAGCGAACTCGTCATTTTTCGGGTAAACACCATCACTAAATATAGTTACTTATCTCATATATTTTAAAAATACAGTTTTTTTATCTAAAAAATCTTCAATGTAAAATGTTATTAATTAACCTGACGTTAACATTTTCTTTTTAATGGAATTTTATATCCCCAAGATAGAGTGAAACATACATCTATAAAATAATAAGACTTAAAGCTATAAATGACTAAATTGATTGAAAGCATGAAAACAAAAAAGCCCATCATATTCAATATGATGAGCTTTCATGAAATAAAATGAGGTAACGTTAACGGTATGAAAATAATACATTTACAGTATTACTAAATTGTCCTGATTTAATTGGATCATTACTTTTATTCGATAATTCAGCAGTATATTGGTAGTTTCCAGGTCGTTGCTGAGAAATTTGACCTTTATAGTAATACTGGTCAAAGTTGATTTCCTGTCCTAAATTTTTATCCGTAATTGCAATTTGTAACCCATTGTCAAACATCAAATATTTTTTATTCACAACACCACTGTTACTTTGAAAAGCCACGCTAACTTCAAGTGCCGCTTCACAAGTAGAAATAGGCGTTAACGTGATATTAAAATTCTCTTTAACCGTTTTACCATTATTGAATTGCTCAGGAGTAAGCTCTTTAAAATCAACGACTTTATCGCTCATTGTTACTATCGGAGTGGGACAATAATTAACCAACTTCCCAACTAGACGGATAGTATATAAGTCTCCTATACGTTTCCCTACTCCATCTGTATGATAACCAATAACAAAATTTCCTGTATCAAAAGATTTTAGCTCACCATATCCTCTTTTTAGCGTAAACACATGCCATAACCCAATATTTTGCGTACCTACCCCCCAATAACCTACTTCTAAACGCGGTGTGTTCGGTGCCGTGATCTCAACAACCTTGCTAAGGCTATAAGAATGTTGATAAACCTGAATACCACTAGATAAGAGATATGCCTTAGTCTGGGCTGGCGTTTGGTTATAAAACCAAATCGTTCTATCAGCTACAGACCCCGAAAAATTACATTCCCATGCCATCATCGAGCGTCCACTGCCTAACTCAGTGCCTGTAGGAATAGGACCAGGAGTTGTATTCATATCAATCGATATCAAAGGTAGAGGAAACCAGGCATTCCCGCTGCCAGGTTTACAATTTACCCCCGCATAAGACGACACTCCTGAGAGTAATAATAAAGACCCTAATATGCCTTTAATCAGTCTTTTCTTGTGATCTTTTTTTGTATGATTAAAGCTTTTCATTTATTTTTTCGCCTGTGGCAATAACTGGCAAGATTGTGATGAATCACATTGGTATTTATTAAATTTTAATCCGCCAAAGTCATCAATATAAGCAACCTCAAAACTGTTTAAAGATGCGTTTTTTAATGTGACAACTGCATCACTGAAAGGCGCAACAACAGTTTCTGGAAATTGGTTATCCTTGCTTCTATCCACATTAATATTCGTAACAATAATATTAAATGGTGTTGGATTAGTTAATTTTAAGCTTCCCCCTTGCTTAGCGACTTTAAGATCCTGTTGAAAATCTTTATCGGCAGATAATGGGTAATTAATTCCTTTTGGGCGATAGAACAGTTTCAACCGTGATTGGATGGTAAACTGCACCACATTCGCTTCTTTGCCTTGTGGTGGGATTCCAAGAACATTGAAATATAATAAACTTTCTCTATCTTGCGGTAAGGTGTTCAGCCCTTCCATATGCGTAATTTTAATTTGTTTTTTCTGTAGCGGCCCTATTTTCTGTAAAAAGGGTAGTGCCACTAAAGAGTTTGTTAATTTATCGCCTTTGGCGGTTTCTATCCATGTCTGCGCTAAAAATGATGATGTTTTATCTTGGTTATCAACAACTACACTCGTACCGCCATCCGCTTGATTCAAAATAATACGAGTCCGGTCAAGCCCTAATACTGCGTGGGCTTGCGTCATTACGCCAGATAATAAAACAACCGAAATTACCTTTTTAAAGAATGTCATTTTTCACCCATTTTTTCGTTATTTTACTGATTGCACATGATGGCATCACTGCTTTTTACCAGAATACTGTCGGCAGAGAAGCTGCATGACTTTCCTTCTCCCCAGTTGATACTTAACTGGTCGCCCATATTTAACCCTGTTAAGTAAACAATACCGGATTCTGCAATGATCCCAGAAACTTTATTATTCGAGGTATTTGTCACCACTGCGCCTAGTGGTGGGTATTGGCCATTCGCCAATTTAATCCGTGAAATTAATGATTTGCCGATGTCAGCATCCATTTTGATATAACCAATAGCGCCATCCGTCAGTGCCGTTTCTAAAACGTTATCTTCAACGTTAACAGTATCCGGCAAGTTGTTAACATCCACTTTATATTCCATATTGTAATAAGTCGGTACATTACTGATGGTCGCTAACCCAAGGTCATTGGTGATGGCATGGCTATTTTCAATGATGACACCTTTCGCTTTAGGGACATCAACCACTAAGCGAGATTGGTCACGATATGTTAATCGATGCGCGGAAATACCATGTTGAGTCGCTGTGATTGAACCACTCACCATAATACTCGCTGAATTCATTGAGTCGGATAATGCCCCACTCATTTGCAACTGCCCTGTATCACCACTGTGTGAAATAAACGCATTCACACTTCCTTGAGATAAACCGTCTTGAGTTGATGCTGTCAGGTTATAGTTTGTATCTTTATTCACATAATTACTGTAGTTGACATTATTAGTATAGCGCTTATCTTGATCACTATAAGAAGCAAAGTAAGAGATTGAGGCATTTTGGCTTTCAGTCTGTAATGGCCGACTTACCGATAAATAAATTTGATTATCTGTTTTATCACGGGAGTTACGCGATTGATTTAAAGATAAAGAAACGCTCCCTCCTTTCATAATTCCTTCATCAAAGAATTTATTTAATCCAATGCTAAAATAGTTATTTTGTTTGCCGTTCCAATAGGTTTTGCGTGATGCTGTAATATTCGCACTCGCATTCATAAAATGTAATTGCTGTGCATATGACAGTGAAAATACATGTTTATCTTTATCCAATTCACCTTGCGAGTTATCACTAAAGTTCTTTTCAACAAAATTAGATAATGAATTAAATGTACGGTCAGCAAAGCGGTAACCAGTTAAAGTTAATTGCCCATCAATACTCGGTAAATTTTTAGCGTAATTAATACGATAGCTCTTTCCTGTTTCTCTTGTACCCACATCGGCATATGATTGAGTTACATCAATAGAAAGAGCACCTAAGAAACCTAAGTTTTGACCAACACCAAGGTTGATTGCTCGATATTGATTGTTTGATGTAGCAACCAAGCCACCAAACACTGAAGTGTTGTTGAGAACCCCGATAGAACTTTCAACTGTTATAAAATTCTTATCGATATTTTCATTATTTTCTGGCGAAAGTTGCCCTAAATTCATGGTATAGCGCACTTGGCCTTTACGGGTCAAAAATGGAATATTCGTGGTAGTGTATTGGAACCTGGTTTCTTTACCATTATCTTCAATCACAGTAACATCAATTGTACCCATCACAGACTGGCTCAAATCTTTAATAACAAAAGGCCCTGCGGGTACTTTAATTTGGCTAATAATTCGCCCATTTTGAGATAAAGTCACGGTCGCATTCGATGCTGCAACACCAGTTATTTGCGGTGCATACCCTCGGAGGTTAGGTGGCATCATACTTTCGTCAGTAAAGACACTGATCCCTTTAAAGCGTACACTATCAAACAAATCAGATTTAATATAAATCTCGCCGACAAATAATTTTGCCGATAAACTCGCCATATCTCTGAATGCATAAATTTGCTCCCATTCAAAGCGGCTTTTTTTATCATTACTGCTGTCAACTAGCTTATTTTCATATTGATAATTCGCACGTAAACGCCACTCAGCAAGGTTAGCACCCACATTACCAAATGCGCTGAGGTTATTACGATTACCAGAATCTTTTCGGTAAAAATTATTATCACTAACCGTATAATCTAAAATTAAACCAGCAATACCGTAGTCACGTAGCTCAGGACTAATCCAAGATGAATACACCGCTACAAGGTATTTTTGTGGAATAGAGATTGTCAGAACTTGATCGCTGTCATTAAAATCGACAGTGACATTTTTATCCAACGCACTAATATTGATACAATGGTCTTCTTCCGAAGATAGTAATATTTCTTTTGCATCTTCAGTTAATGGAAAGCGTTTAATAACACTCGCTGTAATACAAGGTTCAATTATTCCATCATGGCTAATAAATTTAATTTTTTCGCCACGTAAAATTCTCTTTCCATTTAAAACAATATCTGTTTCATACAAACCTTCACTAAAGTTATTTTTTTCAAAATAGCTTAAGTCAATATTATCATCAACAGATAAATTCAGTGCATTTATATTAAATGTTTCTGCATTAGAGTATCCACCACATACAAGAAGTGAAATGATATAACAAATATTTTTTTTCTTAAAATACATGATTTCACTCTTTTAATTAAAAAATGCAGAGAAAATGCTTTACGCCAAAACGGCGTAAAGCAATTAGCAAGTAAATAAAGATGATATTACTCGTAGCTTAATACATAGTTCGCAACAGAATTAATACTACCGGCTGTCGCTGCACCTGTTGATTCTACTTGGGCAGATAAAATAATTGTTGTTTCTGCTTCTTTTAATTTTTGCTCTAAAACATCACCAGGTTTGATTGCTTTTCCATCATTATTAAAGAATGCTACGGCAATATTATCTGCACTACCTGTATTTGCCCATAAAGTTGATTTAGTTGCATCTGGTTGTCCATTAAATGCAATTTTAACTTTAGAATAAGGCGTTCCTGGTGTACCTGAATCTAACTGGCAATCTTGTAATTTTAATTCAAAAGCATTTAGTGGACCTGTTTTACCTGCAGCTCCTAAGTTTGCAGCTGAAATACTACCTAATTGAACTTCTTTATTTATATCTGAAGGTGCGATAGTACATGCACCACTATTAACTGTACCTTTAAATGTAATTTTACCTGAACCAGCATCCGCAGCCATTGTAGAAATAGAAGTTGTTGTTAGTGCCAAGAAAACTGCGATTAATGTTTTATTCATCTTGCATACCTTATTAGTTAATAATTAATTTCTAGGGATTTATTTAATTTCTGAACGAGATGAATAATACTCAGCATTCGAGTTAAACGATACAACTGAAATGTGTATTTAACTTGTAGAGTGTAACCAAACATAACCACCATAACTAATTGAAATTTAATAAATAATGAATTTACCCCCTTCCAATTTAAAGTTAAAATCCTGATGGTCACATAAAAAAACACGAATAACCCAGAATTAAAAACTGAGAGATTAAAAATAAAAGGAATTAAATGTTGATATAAATAAAAACAAAAGAATTTAAATAAAAAAAAGAAAAAACACAAACTAAAACATCATAAATACTCTTAAAATGCACTTATAGAGACATTTATTTACATCCATTCAAGGTTCTGTTACCAATTCAATAAAAAATAAAGTATCAATCCATCCACATATAAATAAATCATTTATAAAACAATAAGCTAAATTATTATTAAATATTTCAATACACCCTCTTTTATAATTTACTTTAAGCTATTTTCGCAAAAAAACTCGTTCATCCTCTTTTTTATGTGAAAATAAAAGTAAAAAATCAATTAATAGAATGAGATACTGACATTTTATCTTAATCATAAAAAAAGCTGCCTTAATAAGCAGCTTTTTTAGTTTTATATAAAGAAAATAAACTGTACTTAACTTCCCGGCGTGAAATAAATTGGTGAGCCAGGGCCGACAGGGATGCCCAACACAAATACCCAGACAATAAAGAATAATGACCAGCCGATCAGGAAAATAATTGAATATGGCAACATTATTGAAACTAATGTTCCTATTCCTGCATCCTTCTTATATTTCACAACAATCGCCATAATTAAGCCAAAGTAACTCATCATCGGCGTAATAATGTTCGTGACCGAGTCACCGATACGATACGCGGCTTGAATAGTTTCTGGCGCGTAGCCCGCCAACATCAACATAGGTACGAAGATAGGTGCTGTGACAGCCCATTGTGCGGATGCAGAGCCAATCATTAAGTTAATAAATGCGCAGATAAGAATAAAGCCAATAAACAGTACACCACCATGAAGGTCAATACTATTTAAGAAGTTGGCACCTTTAACCGCAATAACTTGCCCGATGTTTGTCCAACCAAAGAAAGCCACAAATTGCGCAGCAAAGAAAATAATAACCAAATATAAGCCAAGCGTGCTCATTGCGCCAGCCATTGCATCCACGATATCCTTATCAGAGCGCATGGTTTTAGCAATATAGCCATACACAATACCGGGGACAGCAAAGAAGACAAAAATAAAGACCACTATCCCTTTTAAGAACGGCGAGTTACTCACTAACCCAGTGTCTTGGTTACGTAATATTCCATTTTCTGGTACTACCATTAACGCCAAAAGTGCTGCCAATCCCCAAAAAGTCACAGATGCCCAAAATAAGGCTTTTTTCTCTAACGGAGTGACATTTGCCGAGGCATAGAGGCTATTTTCATCATCATCTACTGCACCGCCGGTGTATGGGCCAAGTTGTGGCTCAACAATTTTTTCAGTGATCAAATAACCTAAAATAGTGATTAAAAACGTACTGGCAAACATAAAGTACCAGTTTGCTTCTGCACCCACGATATAAGTTGGATCAATGATTTGTGCGGCTTGTTGAGTGATACCCGACAATAACGGGTCAACCGTGCCTAATAATAAGTTTGCTGAATAACCTCCGGAAACACCAGCAAATGCCGCAGCAAGGCCGGCTAAAGGGTGACGACCTAATGAATGAAAAATGATAGCTGCGAGCGGAATAAGTACCACATAACCTAACTCTGCCGCGGTATTTGACATGATCCCAGCAAACACGATCGCCATTGTGGTTAATTTTCGAGGGGCTTTGGTGACAACCAAACGCATGGCAGCGGAAAGTAAACCTGCTCGTTCAGCAATCCCCACCCCTAATAATGCGACGAGTACCGTTCCTAACGGTGCAAAGCCTGTAAAATTAGTGACGACATTCGCAATAATTTTTCGGATCCCTTCGGCATCCAATAAACTCACAATATGAATAATACCATCTTCTGCGCGCCCTTTTGCACCTTCGGGACGAGGGTCTGGCACGCTGACACCGAAGTACTGACCAATTGCCGAGGAAACTAATAAAATCGCAATTAAAATAATAAATAAAATAACAGGATGTGGTAGAGCATTGCCTAGCCACTCAACCGTTCTTAAAAAACGGCTTCCCTCTTGCTTTTTTTGTTCCATATTTTCTCCTTATAAACAAGAAAAACGGACATTACACAATGTTTTTGCTTTTTGCTATTTACAAATAGATAATTCTAAATTAACAAAATACACACAAATCAGACATAAAATTCAACATAATTCGGACTAACTCCATTTTATCAGCTATTAATATTATTAATTTAGCTAAAGAAGATAATTACAACCAAAATAGTTTTAGTAAATTAATTTCGATAAGTGTGGTCAACATAACAATTTTCATATTATCTATGGCTTTTTTTCGTCATTTATCACTAATTAAATATCATTTTTTAGCGGTTTTATTTTATATAAATCGGAAAACCCTTATTTATCAATACTCGATAAAACCTTACTTATAACTCGAAATAACAAACCTAATAAAGCATAATATGCCAACTTTATTTACACTGTCATGGAAGGTTATAATGTCAGAAAATTAACTCATGGAGCCTCTATAATGTCAGTTATCGACCTTTGGGCTGAACGCCACATACAAGAAGCACTAAGCAGAGGAGAACTTACAAATTTAGCAGGGGAAGGTAAAGCTTTGCAGCTTGAAGATGATAGCCTGGTTCCGCCTGAACTCAGGGCTGGATATCGGATATTGAAAAATTCAGGTTATTTACCCGCAGAATTACAGCAAAGAAAAGATGCACTGACACTTAGCCACATGTTACAAAGCCTATCAGTGGATGACCCAAATTATACATCAATGAGTAAACAGCTGGCTTTGCTTGAATTAAAGCTCAAGCAAGCCAATGTCAATACCGATTTTTTACATGGTAATTATGCAGATTCAATTTCTGAACAAATAAATAATAAACCAAATAGCAAATAGCAAATAGCAAATAGCAAATAGCAAATAGCAAATAGCAAATAAACTTATGTCAAATAGTAACCGAGTAAATATACGAGTAATTTGCCATTTTCTATAGTTTCTTAACACTTTTTTAAGAAAGCTCCGCAATAATCATATTAAGACTATTTCCCCCTATATTTATGTGAACATCTCAGTATTATCAACCTCGACTTTATTATTAATAGACAAGGGATAAAGATGGAACAGAAACAATATTCTAGTAAATGGCAAAAACGTTTTGATTTCTTTGATAAGTATGGTGCACCTAATACACCTGAATTCAAAGCAGCGTTAAAAGCCGCCTCTTTCGGTGAGCGTATTCTCATTAACATGAACATTTTTGCTTTCTTCTTCGGTATTATTTATTTCCTGATTTTAGGACTTTGGAAAAAAGGGTTAGTGATGCTTGGTATCACTATTGGGGTTGGTCTGGTTTTGAATATTATTGATTTTATGATTGGTGGAACTATCCCAAATGCAGTTTATACCGGGGTATCTGTCGGTATGTCCGCAATGTGGGCAATGATTGCTAACTATGCTTATTATATTAAAGAAACCAAAGGATTGGATAATTGGAATCCGTTTGAAGGGATCCGAATGCTTTAAGTGACGATCAAATCAAAGTTGGCTGCTGGCAAGGCAGCTAATTTTTACCGTAAAATAAAATTTAGAATAAATAGCTACTCTAAATTAACACTCTGCAAACGATATTCATTCGGCGTTTTGCCATAAAATTGGCGAAATGCGTGACTAAATGAGGAATGTGAGTCATAACCCACTGCTAATGCAATTTGTTCTATTGATGTGTTGGTTAATAACAAGCTCCCTGCCGCTTCCATACGTTTTTGTAATAAAAATTGCATCGCTGTTAATTGTGCTTCTGCCTTTATTTTTCGTTGAAGCGTACTCACTGACATACAAAAAGCGGTCGCCATATCTTCACAACTAATAGGATGATGTAAACGCAGCTCCACCCATTGAGAAACTTCATCAATCCATTTTTTTTCAGGTTTTAACTGGGCCAATAACAAACGGGCAACAGTAAAATTATGTTCGGGAGCTTGTGGAAAACTTTGCAGCCAATTCAAAAAACCGACTGCGGCAGGTGTCAGAGTAAATTCCGTCATTTTTTCACTTAATGCCCATTGTGCTGTGGCTGGCATTTCTAATACATAATTTTGATTGCCGACCTGTCCACTAAAAGCGTGATTAACACTTGGCGGGATCACCATCCCCTTGCCTGCATTGAGTAAAAAATGCTGGCGATACATATTGATTTCCATTTGCCCAGATAACGACAGAATAACTTGCCACTGCCCATCATGTTGATGAGAAATGACTTCGTTCGAATATTGGCGAAAATGAAGCTCAGGCAATCGCAAAGGGTTATACTCCCACAGTCAATGAATAGTAAGAGTATAGGGCTATTGGCAGCAATATAGCTATAGAAGAAGTGACCAGCCTATTTAGCAAATTCATCAAAATAGAAGTGTTTCAGCGGTTCCATTTGCTGGTGAAGAACACGTATAACAAAGATATCGTTGGTTCTATGTCGATAAAAAATGACATGCTTAGAATGATTATAACGTCTAATTTCCACTGAAATTTCCGCACACTCCAGTCCTATCAAAGGATTGGAGCTAAGCATTTCTAATACGCAATGTAAACTTTTTGTATACTCATCCGCTTTCCTGACACCAAAATTGATTAAAGTATATTCAAATATTCCTTCAAAATCTTTAGCGGCTAAGTTAGAAAGTTTATACATTATGTGCATTCTTCACTTTCTTGGCGATATCGTGGAGTGTTAATGATGATTCACCGCTTTTTTCACCGGCATCAATTAGCATCTTTAATGCTGCCGTTTGTTTTTCTTGAGCTTCAAGTAAACGCAGTGCGGAGCGAACAACTTCACTTGTTGAGCCATACCTTCCAGACGAAATCAGTTGATTTACAAATTCATCTAATTGCGCTCCGATTGTCACACTTGTGGTACGAGCCATAGGATCACCTTTGTGTTAATTATTAACACAAATATTTTAGTGGGTTATCGCTATAAAATCAATCCATGTAGTCATTAGGCTAGAAGCGCACCATTCGGCAAAGGTAAGTTAAACTCTGCAAGAACAATAGCCCCTGTTTCATCGGGAGCCCCTGTAATTAATACTTCAGACTTGATCCCCGCGATTCGCTTAACCTCGAAGTTGCATACACATAGCACTCGCTTACCAATCAAATCTTCTGGCGTATAATTGACGGTGATCTGTGCGCTTGAGCACTTGATACCCAATTCACCTAGGTCGACTTCCATCACATAAGCTGGTTTTTTGGCTTTACTGTTAATTTGTGCACTAACAATGGTACCCACACGCATTTCAACACGAGTAAAATCATCCCATTCAATAATTTGCATAAATTTATTCCTGAATTAAATTGCTTATGTGTAATAAATTAACATATAACAGATTTAGCTTTTTATCGCCAAAACGTCATTTTATGTAGCCAGACCATCATGAGTTAAGAAGATAAGCAAAAAATAGCCCTCATTAGAAATTGAGGGCAAAAGATACAAGACAGGAAATAGGTTGAAATAAAAATTTCTTGTTAATTACATTGTTGAAAATGTATTCATAATGATCCCACCAGAGATAATTAATCCCATCGCAAATACCGCTGGAAAATCCGGTTTTTGTTTATATAAAATCATAGAAACTAAAGTTACACCGACAATACCAAACCCACACCACAGTGAATACGCAACACCGACTGGGATATAACCCATTGCACGAGTTAAGGCAAAATAGCATAAACAATAAGCAATAATAACTAATACCGATGGACCTAATTTGCTAAAGCTATTAGTCTTTTTAATCATTGAGGTGCCCGTTATTTCAGAGCCAATAGAAAGCGCTAACCATAAAAATCCAGTAAACATAATATTCCCCTTAGCGTGAATTAATGAGCAGTGTTATTTTTTGCGGATATTAATGAAGACTCAGTTTCATCTTTCGATAATTCTGTTTCTTCCGGATCATCTGAGCCCATCTTAGAGAATAGATTCATGATCACAATACCACTTGCAATCACCACCATTCCAATTATGGCCGCAGTATCTGGATGTTGACCATAAAACAACATGCCCAGCGTAGAAACCATTAAAATTCCTGTACCTGACCATGTAGCATAAGCTAAACCAACTGGAATATATTTTACTGCGCGAGAGAGTGAGTAGTAACAAATAACATACAACACAACGATTAATGCCAATAATAATGATTTGGTCATGCCTTCACTGTTATCAAACATTTTTAAGGTCGATGTGGCTGAGGTTTCAGAAATAATAACCGCCAGCATCCAAAGCCATGACTTTGCTTTAGGGGACATAGATAATACTCCTACGATAAATAGAAAGATTAAAATTAATTTTTAATTTGATTAAATAGCTTTATTTTTTAAGAGACTTTAAATAATCGATTGCTGAATCCGTTAATTTATTTTCATTCGCACAGTACCCCCTAGGGTTATTCATTACTTCTTTTAAAGTAATATAGCGACTTGGGTGTTCATTATTTATTTCAGGTTTTAAACATTCAGAAAGTTCATTCGTTGATATTTTCTTTTCTATTTCATTTAATGAATCGAAATGAATACCTAACTTGATAGCCTTACTAATATTTTCTTTAATCAGACGATTATAATTTTCATTTTTATTTAAACCTAAAACCTGACTTAATTCACTTTCAGGGCAGCAATGGTATTTCAATGCCAATATAGGCATGTTTTGTGATAAGGCACACAAGACTAATTCACTTTCTTCACTGGCAAACAAACCATTGGCTATCTCACCAACTACTTTTGCATCAATAAAAGGTAAAAACAGGCTGTCATAATGACTTAACCCATTTATTGATAAGGTGTGTTTATTTATAACACTTCCCAGTTCAGCCCATTTTTCAACTTGGGAAGACTGAAGCATGGATGCGGTGGCATAAAAGGAAAAAGCCACAGACTCTAGCTGTGCCAGCCTTTGGTAAATGGCTTGCTGGTACCCCTCAACTGGCGATAGCACAACCAAAACTTGTCGCTTTAACTGACGTAAAACTTGCTGCACAATTTGTTCAATCAGTTTTTCGTTCATTTTGCCACCATCCCTTAACCCGCGATGAATACGCTATCGTTATTACGTAATCCCGCAGCATTCGCCTCATCAGTATCGATATGAAACTCAAGGGAAAATCGCTCATCAACCCTCACGACAACCTCATCGAACACCAAGCGACGCTCACCTTCTGTACGGATATTCACTTTTTGCCCATTCACCACATTTAAGGCTCTCGCATCCATCACACTCATATGAATATGGCGCTGAGCACAAATGACTTGTGATTCAAGATTGACATGCCCTGCGGGGCCAATCAGTAAAGCATTGCCTGAACCTGCCATGTCACCAGACTCTCTTACCGGCGCTTTTATACCAAGGGCAAAGCAGTCGGCCTTAGACACTTCGAGCTGCGTTTTTGGGCGAACGGGTCCCAATACTCTGACTTTGCTAATCGACCCTTTTGGCCCCACCACCATGACGCATTCTTTCGCAGCAAATTGCCCCGGCTGTTTTAAATCTTTGAATGGCGTTAGCTGATAACCTTGGCCAAACAAGGCTTCAACGTCCTGCTGTGAAAGATGAACATGGCGGTTAGATATTCCGACAGGGATAGCAATGTTAGCGACACCTGCTTGTGCTGGTGTGTAAGCTGAAAGCCGAGCCAGTATTTTCCCCATCAATTGCTCATTCATCATGATTTTTTCCCTTTACGCGGGTCATTTTTGACGTCTTTCGCATTGATGTCGGTTTTGACTTCAGCCACTGGTGCTTCCGTTTTAGTTTCAACGACCACTTTTTCCACTAGTTTTTCGGCTTTCACTTCCGGCTGAATACTTTTCTCTAATTCGCCTTTTTTGCTTTTCACGGTAAGCAGTTTGCTGATAACACTTTCTTCTGGGCGAGCAATGACTAATGAGCCGACTAATAGTTGGCTATTCGCGATGACCTCAATGCCGTGGTCAACCGCAGTACGAACCGCACTGATTTCCCCTTGAAAACAAACGGATACCAGTCCAGAACCTATTTTTCGATAACCTACAATTTCTACGCTGGCTGCTTTGCATGCCGCATCTGCAGCCTGTATAGCGGATGTCAGTCCCCGAGTTTCAATTACGCCTAAACTTTTCATCTGTCTCTCCTACTTAGTGACGAACCAGTCGAATATCGAAATCAAATTGTTTGAAGAATGCTTCAAGTTGGTCTAATTCTTCTGCACTATAGGTTGGGTCTTGCTTAACGGGATAAATCATATCCAGCTTGTCGTATTTACCACGCCCCAACTGGTGATAAGGCAGAATATCGATGCGTTTTACATTGCCGCGTTTGGACAATTCCATCGCATAGTGAATCGCCCCCGTGATGGCATCAAAGGAGTCGTTATAACCACGAACGAGTGGCATTCTGACGACGACGTTCGCACCGAGATCAACCAGTCTTTCGAGGTTGCGGCGAACATTTTCATTACCAATGCCGAATAGGTTTTTATGCTGAACAGTATCAATGTGCTTAATGTCATAGAGGAACAGGTCGACAACTTCAGATAACTTTTCATAATTTTCTAATGATGTCGTCCCTTGGGTTTCTATCGCCGTATTGATCATCATTTTTTTACACTCCCGCAGCAGCGCGACGGCAAAATCGGTTTGTAGGCTCATTTCGCCACCACCGATTGTTACGCCACCACCAGAAGAAATATAAAAATCATAATCTTGCATAATGATGTCCATCATTTCAGCTACCGTGACATCTTTCCCCATGATGTCTAACGCGCCACCAATACACACCTCTTCGCATTTACGACAACCAATGCAGTCAATACTGCGATTCACACGGTGAATTTGTTCACCTTGGTCATTAATGGTTTTGTAGTGGATCCCTGTAGGGCAGACATCAACACATTTCCCACAATTGACGCATTTATCGTGGGAAAACATCACTTGGAACTGGCTGCTTAACCCTTCAGGGTTAGCACACCACGGGCAACGAATATTGCACCCTTTTAAGAAAATCAGCGTCCGAATACCGTCGCCATCATAAATCGAGTATTTTTGGATATTAAATATCCGACCTTTAATTTCTGCCGCGCTCATCATTGCACCTCTAAAATCAGTTCAAAATTTATTATTGTTGTTATTAAATAGCCGGTATGACATGGCAGGTATGAAGCCATACCTGCCAGCGTTGATTTAGAACTTCTCAATCACAGTACGGCTAATAATTTCATCTTGAACTTCTTTACAAAGTTCGACGAAGTAGGCACTGTAACCTGCAACACGAACGATTAAATCACGATATTTTTCAGGCTCTTGCTGGGCTTTTTTCAGCATTTCGTTATCGACATAGCTGAACTGCATTTGGCCATTGCCTAAGATAGACGCGGTTCTCAACAAGGTGATTAAACCGTGACGACCTTCTGGTGTGTCCAATAAGCCTTTTAAGAACTTAAAGTTATGCACCATGCCAATGTTCATCGTTTCAACATTCATTTTACTGATTGATTTAATGATGGCAGTTGGGCCTTGTTTATCCGCACCTTGTGTCGGGCTGATACCATCTGATAACGGCATCCAAGCCAAGCGACCGTTGGCACTCGCGGCGGTTAACTCACCAATCGGCGTGTTGTTAGAGATGGATAAGGTTCCGTGGCTCAGTGTTGAATACAACATGTCGTACTTCCGGCACTCACGCTCTGTCCACTCCGTAATATCCAGCGCATATTGGTCAACGTAGTCATCATCGTTACCAAATTTAGGTGCATTTAAGCAGTCACGGCGTAGTTCGTCGTAGCCTTCAAAGTTTGCTAATAAGCCATCACGAATTTGCTCAAGTGTGTAGCGGCCATCTTCGTAAACCAATTTGCGAATAGCGACAATCGAGTCAACATAGGTCGCCAGACCAGAGAAAATCAGCCCTGGGCCGTGGTTGATCATCGCCCCACCTGCCGCAACGTCCTTGCCTTTTTCCATACAGCCTTCCACCAGCAAGGACATTAATGGTTTTGGTGCCACATCACGGTGAACACGTTGGCTGATGACGGTACCGATAGCTGATAAGCGAACAATATGAGCTATCTGCGCTTTCACAGCATTATCAAAGTCTTCGAATGTTTTTAGCTCACGTAAGTCACCGGTATCTAAACCTTGATAGCTATCGAATAACACCATGCGGCCACGGTTTAATACGAATTCAATCGCAATTGGCCATTGGGTGTAACCCGTTGAAGTCCATTGATAAATACGGCCAGATTTCTGTGGCTCTACACAGCCCATCAAGCAGTAATCACGCGCATCTTCAAAGTCAAAACCTTTACGCAGCATCATTTTGATGTGGGAATCATCGAAGTGACAGGCAGGGAAGCCCATACCGGCTTTCACCACATCAACGATTTTTTCCATGTATTTCTGTGGTGATTGGTTATGAATACGGCAAGCCAGAGATGGCTGATACACTTTAACAAAGCGAACCGCATCCATAATTAAGTAGGTTAAGTCGTTACATGCATCGCCACCTGAACGTTTTTGTCCACCCACTGTTAAGTTGATAAATGGCTGATAACCTGCGAAATATTTCGCGCCTAATTCGCTCGACATCCACATTAATTCCGCACATTTGATAATAAATGCCTGCATCATTTCTAATGCTTGGTCTTGGGTTAAGCGGCCTGTTTTGATGTCGTTTTCGTACATTGGTAAGCAATATTGGTCAAGACGTCCCAAAGAAAGGCCAGTTTGGTTTTCTTCGATTTCAAACAGTGACTCAACTGTCCAAATGCTTTGTAATGCTTCTTGTAACGTCACCGGCGGATTCGCTGGCACGTTTTCGTTGACTTGTGCGATAGTCAGCAATTCTTCACGGCGTTTTTGGTCTGACTCCAGCACCGCTAATTCGCGAGCATGGGCAGCAATGCGGTGTGAATACGCAATCACCCCTTCACAGGTTTCAATTGACGCTTTATAGAAATAAATGCGATCAATATCATCAGGGTTTTCCATGCTTAATTCAGCCAGTTTCGCCTGAGCATCTGCTTTGATGCCATTCATTCCTTTGGTGAATAACAACACGTCATAACCGGGGCAAGTATCCCCACCGCCATTGATTTGGTGATAAGACAAGTCACTGACGAAAGTTTCACCACTGAATTCCCAGACTCCCGCTTCACGGTATTGAGCTTCACAAATTTCATCCAGTGAACGGCCTTCCCAGAATGGAGCGATTTCCTCGCGGATCACTTTTTTATCTTCTTCAGAGATAACAAACGGATCTTGTGGACGTGTGCTCATTGTATCGAGTTCTTCGACTACCCAGCGCCATGCGATATCCGGTGAGAATGCACCTGCGCGGGCTTTACCACATGGATGCCCCACAATCAGCTCTTCAGGTTGAATTAAGATTGGTGCAGTTTCACAAGCACGGCGGAATGCTTTCGCACGCAATAAAATTGGCGGTAAACCTGGGTTATTTTTGACAACTTCAGTAAAAGCGAGTGCGCGGTAGATAGACACGCTTGGACGCGCTTCTAAGTAACGGTTACGCAAGCGCTGTAAGCGAGGCGTTAAACCTTCCATGACTTTGAATTCAGTTTCAGCTTGAGCTGCCGGCGCAACATAGCTGGCATTTGGTGCTGCATATTGCGGCTGAACGCTATTTTTTCCACAATATAAACGGACTTTCAATCCATTATTGATAGCGCTGATGTTTTCATGTGCGGATAACATCATGGCTGATAATTCGTTAAGGCATACGCGTGGGTCATTCAGATAAATGCCGTCTTTCAATGCATCAAACATTGGGTAGCCATCAACTTGCTTGGTTGAGCGAACTTCAGAGAGTTCAGCCAGTTTCAACCATAAGCTTTCTACAATTTCATAAGCTTGTGCTTGGGTCAAACGGCCTTGTTCAATATCACGTTGGTAGAATGGATAGACCGCTTTATCGAATCCCATTGGGTTAACGGCATAGCTACCATTTTCTAAATGCAGGATTAATTGAAGTAAGTAGAAAGCTTGGCACGCTTCTTTAAAAGTTTGCGCCGGTTTTGCCGGTACATTGCGTAAAATCGCTGCACTTTCTTGTAATTCTGCACGACGGTATTGATTAGATTCTGCCGCTGCCATGCTCTCTGCTTTAGAAGCTAAAGCTTGTGCAAAATGAATGGCCGCATCACATGCGTAAATTGCCGAACGGCAGTTATTTGCCTCATCAATACTATTGCGACTGACCGCACTACCAATGTTTCTAACTTTGTTCTCTAACTGTGCTTTGATAGCTAAAAAGCCGATGTTTAATACCGCTAAGTAATCTGGCGCATCGATGGTGCTATCGCCAGCTAAAAAGGTATAAATACTGTGGCTATTGATTTCATTTTCAGTATGAAAAATCGCTCCGCGAGGGGTCGATGATTGGCTACCAATAATCAGCTCATCTTGAGCAATAAATGCCGGAAAATGACGGATAAATTCATAAAAACGTTGGGCAGGTTTAATCGCCTGCGGTGCGCCAGACAGTTGGTTGCCAAGCGCTTCTAAAATATTGGCACGTTCAGTAATAATTGAGCTGTTGCGGGCACTTAAGCGTTCAGCCAGCATTTTTACGCGTGGGGTCAAAGCATATTTATTCATGTTAGCCTATCCTGATGTTCTTTCTAGTTTGTTGTTCATCACATAAAAGCGTTAACTGTTAAAAAGACTGTCTATACAGCACTTCCAGTTGCACCTTGCTCACATCCCGTGGATTGGTCGGAGTGCAACTATCGCGCAGTGCTTGCCCAACCATTTCCCCTAAACGGGCGTTAAAATCGAATTCATTAGTGCCGGTTGCTTGAATGCCTTTTGGCATATTCATTTCATCTTTCAATACGTTGATTGCCACAATTAGGCTTTCAACACCTTCACGTATTGTTGAGGCAGGTAAACTTAAATTTTTTGCGAGATGGGCATAACGTTTTGCAGCTTCGTTATCGCATCGCCCTTCTAAATCCGCATTGAAAGCCACGACTTGCGCCATCAACAACGCATTGGCACGGCCATGAGGAATATGGAATACGCCGCCTAATGCATGGGCTAAGCTATGCGTTATTCCCAATGAGGCATTGGTAAAAGCCATTCCCGCAATACATGACGCGTTATGCATTTTTTCGCGAGCCACTAAGTTGCTACCATCGCGATAGCAGTCAATTAAATGGCCGAACACTAATTGCACCGCTTTTTCAGCTAAGGCATCAGAAAAGTCAGATGCAGTGCGAGAAACATAGGCTTCTAGCGCGTGGCATAGCACGTCCATACCTGTGTCTGCCGTAATAGAAGCGGGTACTGACTTCACCAGTGCAGGGTCTAAGATAGCCACATCTGGCAGCATGAACTCATCAACCAAAACCAGTTTTTCAGACTGGGATTTGATCACTGAAAACGACGTCACTTCTGAGCCCGTCCCACTGGTAGTTGGGATGGCAATAAACTGTGGTTTAACGCGGCTGACGTCTTTTTTTGTGTGCCAGAGGGAGTAAATAACAGCTTTCGCAGCATCAATAACCGACCCACCACCGAGTGCAATCACCACATCTGGATATTGCATATCCATGATTTTCATACCGTTAACAATGGCTGAAATATCAGGATCTGGCTTAACATCATCGTAAATTGAAAATGTGATGCCACTTTGGGTTAACCTGCGAGTGACTTCATCGGCTAAGCCAAACTTCACCATCGCTTTGTCAGTGACGATAAAGGCATGGTGAGCACTCATGTGTGAGATAAAGTCCAATGCATTCGCACCGAATTGAACTTTAGGTTTAATCAAAAACTGGTTCATGCTGTTTTTACTCCTTGGTATAAACCTTCTCAACAATGGCAACCACTGACATGGCTTTGTAATTGTCTTTATTCAAAGCGAAGTAAGCTTCAGCTAAAACAATGTCGTTAATACCTGCGCCAACACTGTCGACTGCCACATACGTTTTGTTTTTCAACGGTTCAAGGTCATCCCCTAGCTTGGTTACCATCAATAAGTTACTGCCGCTAAGTTCTTGGCATTTCTGCGTTGCAACAACATGTCCAACTACCTTTGCGAGGATCATGGTTTATACCGCCTTATTCCAATAAGTTACTTATTTAGGCGTCCGAGAACGGCCTTGATGATTTGCTCAACATTTTCTTCAGTAATATCACCTTGAGAAACCACTGCCTCAGCAATCGCAGCCGTCGTTGCCGTACTGCCAAATCGGTCGTCGCCTGTTGGGTTAGCAGTCACCGCTGACGTTGTCGCTGCAACAGGGTTACGGAAGCGGTTATCATCAAAAATGCTGACTTGCGGTTGATTGCCGGCTGCTGATACCGCTGGCTGGGCAGAAGTACAAGACTGGGCGGGCTGTCTTAAATCATCAATGGAACGTACGCCATAACCGACTTTACGGATGTTCAGCAAGTTCATCGGGCCGACGTTATCGGAGCTAGAGCCACCACCTACTGCGCCACAACCCAGTGTTAACGCTGGCGTGATATTGGTCGTTGCGCCGATCCCACCCAATGCAGCTGGTGTATTAATCAAAATGCGATTAACGGGTTTTTCCAGAGAAAATTGACGAATAACATCTTCGTTTTGTGTGTGAATAACCAAAGTATGGCCGAGACCTTCATTGGTCAGTAAGTCAACTACACGGTGACAAGCTGACTGCCAGTCTTCCTCGATATACATCCCTAAAATTGGGCATAATTTTTCCCGGGAGTATGGGTTTTTCGGTGATACCGTGTCTTGCAGAGCAATCAACACACGCGTATTAGCTGGAACAGTGAAACCTGCACGCTGGCTTAATGTGATGGCATCTTTACCCACCACTTCTGGGTTGATAGTGCCATTCGCTCTTAGCAGCATGGATGCCATGCGTTTCGCTTCGTCTTCATTCATGAAGTAAGCGCCTTGAGCGAGTAGTTCACGATGAACTTCGTTGTAAATGCAACGTTCTACAATGATGGATTGTTCTGAAGCGCAAATGACACCGTTATCAAAAGTTTTACTGGTGATGATGTCACTCACCGCTTGTTTGATATTGGCGCTACGTTCAATAAATGCAGGGCCATTACCTGGACCGCCACTAATGGTTGGTGTACCGGATGCGTAAGCTGCGCGTACCATGCCTTCACCTCCCGTTGCCAAAATTAAAGAAACGTCTTTGCTGTGCATCAGTTCTTTCGTTGCTTCAAGAGTCAACATCGTGACGCCATCCACAATACCCGCTGGTGCCCCTGCTTCTAATGCGGCTTTTTTGACAATTTCTAATGTACGAAAACTACAGGCTTTCGCATTTGGGTGAGGGGAAAAGACAATGGCATTACCTGCCTTCAAGGCAATCAACGTTTTGTAGATGATGGTAGATGTTGGGTTAGTAGAAGGTACTAACGCCGTAATCACACCAAGAGGGACACCCACATCCATAACTTTGTTGATTTTGTCATCATTAATGATGCCAACGGTTTTGAGATCTTTAATGTGTTCATAAACACGTATTGAAGCAAAAGTGTTCTTCAGGACTTTATCTTGCCACTTACCGAACCCTGTTTCTTCATTGGCCATTTTTGCCAGCTCTTCTGCATGAAGTGCCGACTCAATCGCGATGTGCTTAACAATACTGTCGATTTTTTCCTGCGAAAATGTCGCAAATTCTTTCTGTGCTTGTTTCGCGTTTCTAACCAGCTCTCTTGCTAGTTGTCTGGATTGCAGATCTTTATCTAATGCAACCATGTCTTCCCCCGTATCGGAGTCAAAAATTAACTCATTAACTTGTGGTTTTATTTACTAATCAGCCAACAACTTAGGCTTTGTGTTGCTGTGCAATTTTGCCAATATCGTTGTGTGGTCTTGCAATAACACGTGAAGTCACCACAGTTCCGATACGTTTTGCCGCCTCAACACCAGACTCAACAGCAGCGTTAACGGCACCGACATCACCTTTAACCATTGCTGTTACTAGCCCTGAACCCACATTTTCATAACCAATTAGCTCAACATTCGCGGCTTTACACATGGCATCAGCAGCTTCAATACACGCCACTAAACCTTTGGTTTCAATTAGACCAAGTGCTTCTTTCATAAGTAATTTCCTGTTTTATTCCGTGACTTTATACTGGGAGACGATTTTTTGGATATCGTTATGAGGACGTGCGATAACCAAAGATGTCACGACGGTGCCAACGCGAGAGGCAGATTCAACACCTGAATCTACGGCAGCTTTCACTGCGCCCACATCGCCCTTGACCATGGCGGTAACTAAACCTGACCCAACATTTTCATAACCAATCAGCACAACGTTTGCGGCTTTGCACATCGAGTCCGCAGCTTCAATACAAGCCACTAACCCTTGAGTTTCAATAAGACCTAATGCGTCACCCATGTTTTTTCCTCCGGAAAAAGTTATGCCTTATGTTTAATAACGATTTTGTTGATATCGTTGTGTGGACGCGCAATGACCAGTGAAGTCACGACTTCGCCAACACGTTGAGCTGACTCAACGCCTGAATCGACAGCCGCTTTGACTGCACCCACATCGCCTTTGACCATCGCAGTCACGAGGCCTGAACCGACATTTTCATAGCCAATTAGCTCAACATTCGCCGCTTTGCACATGGCATCCGCCGCTTCAATACAAGCCACCAGACCTTTAGTTTCAATAAGACCTAATGCATCACCCATTGTTGTTTCCTCCGAAAAGCCTTCTTTGTTTTTCTTTACCGCTGATGCTTCAAGTTGATGTGTCCGAGTACATGTCCCTTGAAGAATCTGGGTAATCATTTACGCCAATGGTGTCTGCGCGGTGATTTATTGAACGCAGCCTTTGGCTTCAAACTCACTATAGAGCTGAAAAATAAAAACAAAATATAAATCCACGCATTCATTATAATTAGTTTTTTACTCTGAAAATTAGAATGATTTAGTAGTCGATTCATATAACCATGCTAAAAAAAATAAAAATTCACGTATCTATCTGGAGAGTGAAAATGGATAAAAAACAGAATTGATGTTAATCAATGGAATTGTTAACAAGATATTATCGAGCTGATAAGTGGGGGTAATTTAGAGAGTAATAACTGTGGGACGGCTCACCTGCTTATAAGCTTTGCTAAGCCGTTGTTGATAGAATAGTTGATTCTCTGTTGCAGGATATCAGAATAAAGCACATAAATGCGGTTGGGCTAATGACGGTAAAAAATGTAACACACATCTAGGTGACAAGAGTAAATTAGCGCCGTCAGTCGTAGTACAATTTGATGTATCGTGCAAATATACAAGGCGGCTAAAGCTGTATCGTGTCACAATAATTTAAGTTCATGGAGGAAGGTAAATAGCCTAGATAACTCAGGAAGGGATCAATAAAATACCTCGTCTCGCCTTTTAATCATCCTGCGATTAATCAAACTTACTGCCCGGCTTGAGTGTACAAATATAAAGAGGGGAATTGATTGAGCTTAGTAATAAGGCTTTGTCATTGAGCTTTTGCGCATTCAGAAACAAACCGTCATGGCTATCTGACATTTCTCGCATAAAGTAATCAAATATTACATCGGGAGATTCATCAATAGAAGAAGCACTCGCTTCCCATTGGCTAATATTATAGTGTCGTTCAGTAGGCGAAATGCGCTTTGTCGTATAGTTAAATTTCACATAGCGTTGTAAATACAACCATCCCGCTTTGGAGTCGGTATAACCTTCTACTACAATTGATCCTTTTCCATTCGCGCCAAAATTGAAGTGAATATTGCCATTAACGTTTTCATCTTTCATGTTTTCAAAACGCATGATGCCTTTCGTGGAACACACCATTAAACCATCTTGTTTATTTGAAAATAAAACCGATTGAGTGTAAATCACTACAATAATAAATAGTAAAAAGCTCAGTAAGCATAATACTTTTCCTGATATCTTCATGATGGTTTCCAAGAATAGTAAAAGTAATTATCGCAATAGCTAAAGGGATTGTCTTCATTGACTGCGCAATGCGCTAGGAACACTCGCCCCAGTCCATTTGTTTGCAGTTTATCGCCATAGAAAAAAACAAATCGTTCTTTCTCAACACATTCTAGATTTAAGTTATCTCTTACTTTATCAAAGTTTTGTACATAGTTTAGTGCTACGGTGTTATTGATCATTTTTTCATTCGATAACACATCACAATTAGTATGCTCAAGTACCGTCATGTTAATCGGCACTGACGGTTGGTTTGATAAATAAGCCATCGTCGCGAGTAAAACAGAACACAATAAAAAAGCACCACTAGCGAGATACCAACAAATTTCTTTTTTTTCTGGCGTCAATGTTGATTCTATTCTTTGGGGATCTTTAGGGACAGAAATGGGTTTGGGAATTGGAGATAAAACAACCGCTGCTGCTTCTATTTCACTTAAGCTAGTTATTAATTCAGTTTGAGGAATTTTAATATCATCAATTAATTCAAGGGAAACATCGGAATTAAATTCTAATCGCCCACGAGCAACTGTCACAATAATATTTTCAATACCATATGGGCGAAATGCTTTTCTTAATATACTTAGGTATTGGTTTAAATTACTGTTCGATGAAACTAATCCATTATCATCCCATACCGCTTTTAATACCTCATCTCGAGAAACAACGCCTCTGTGTTGAATAAAATAAAATAATAATGCATTGGCAGTTATCGACAGCTGTGTATCCACCTCATCTTCTTTTAAAGATAAAGTGCCATCAACTGCATCATATAGAATGAAAGCATTGATTTTATATTTCACTGTCGCCTCATGTGCTTATTTTATGAATAAAATTGCACTACCGTTATTATTACTATTTTTACTTATGTACTGTTTTTACTTATGGAATTTTTTCAAATGATATTGCCGTTAGCCGACTAACAATCGCATCACGTTCTTGCTGTGATAATGTTTCTCCCTCAGTCAATGACGAAAGCCATAACCCATCAGCCGCATAACGTACTAACGCCCCTAAATAACTGTTATCAAACTCATCGCCCTTCGCTAAATGGCTGGCTACCCAATCTCGCCAACACTGGCGTAATACAGGCTCAGTTGGCATCGCTAAGGACAGTAAGGCAAGTTGAAAACTTTCATCTGACTCTTTTAACTCACCGATGTAATGCAAATACGCACGAGAAAAGCGTCCATAAGTGTTTTGGTCATTCTCCATAATGATATTTATCCGCTCATCCATAATTTCCAGCAATTGAAGGAAAAGGGCATGAATAAGCTCTTGCTTCGAGGGAAAATGGTGCATCAATCCACCTTTACTGACACCCGCTTCTCTTGCTACTGCATTGAGAGATAACGAAGAAATCCCTTCTCTACCCGCAATAATACGAGCAGCTTTCAGTAGCTCCACTTGAAGCTTGATTGGGTCTTTTTTTCTATGCTGCGCGGATTTGTTCATGCGATGAATGATACCGACCAGTCGGTATGTTTCATTTTGACTAAAATCAAGTAACCCTGATTTGTTCATGGGTAAATCTAAATAGTGGAAGAGGACTCACAATATCGAATTATGAGCTGTTGTATCCCCATAGTTAATTTTAAAATATCAATTTTTTTTGATGCTCATTGACTTAATTAATTTAACTTAGTTTTGCACACATTCAGATTATGATGTTTAATGATAACAACGAAATAAAATTCTGAAGAAGTAATATCGGTTTGCAATATTCCTAATTAACTATCCGTGAAAGAGGTTTTATCATGTCAAATCAATACAATATTGGCGTTATTGTTGGTAGCTTACGTGCTGATTCTTACAATTTAGTTGTCGCTAAAGCCATAACTAAATTATTCCCCGCGAATTTCACGTTTAACTTTATCAATATTGGTGAACTACCTCTCTACAACCAAGATGCAGACCAAAATGTGCCCTCAGTTGTGGCCAATTTTAAATCTCAAATTAAAGCTTGTGATGGCATTATTTTTGCCACCCCTGAATATAACCGTTCAATGCCTGGCGTATTGAAAAATGCAATAGACCAAGGTTCTCGTCCATGGGGAGATAACTCGTGGGATGCTATTCCAGCAGGCGTTTTAGGTGTTTCTATTGGTAATATCAGCACAGCAATTGCCCAACAGCACTTACGCAACAGCCTGGCATTTTTAAATATGCCGACCATGAACCAGCCTGAGTGTTTCCTAAAATGGTATGACGGTATGGTCGATGAACAAGGTAACATCTCACCAAAAAGTAAAGATTTCCTACAACCGTGGGTAGATACCTTTGTGAAATTTGTTGGCCATAATGCCAAACATTAGCCTTTAAAAAAGCATCACGATTGTGATGCTTTCAGACTGCTGCCAAACCTATTATGTTTGGCAGTAAGTCTAATAGGTTTTGAAAATAAATTAGGAAAATCAATTTATTGATTTTCAGCTGATAACACAAAGCGGGAAAAACCACGCTTTTATCGCGCTTTGTCAACAACCTCAAGGCATCACGATTGTGATGCCTTTGTTTTATCTTCAAACACTATTTGGCTTACTACTAAAACAGCAATTAACGCCCTGCTTTGAGCTTTTGGAAATACTCTTCATACAGGATATTGGTATTCCCCACGTCGCTTTGCCATTCGCCTTTTTGCAGAACTTCTTCACTTGGATAAAGTGATGGGTCATTGGCAATCTCAGCAGGTAATAATTTTTTAGCGGCTAAATTTGGTGTTGGGTAACCAATAGATTCAGCCACTTGAGCCGCAATTTCTGGACGCAATAAGAAATTAATTAGCTTATGAGCCCCTTCCACATTTTTTGCATTGGCGGGAATCGCTAAGCTATCCATCCAAAAAATTCCGCCTTCTTTTGGCCATACCACTTCAATTGGTAAGCCTGCTTGCCGTGCAACGAACGCAGAGCCATTCCATAACATACCGACATCCACTTCACCTTCAATAAATGGTGTCGCTGGGTTGTCAGAGTTAAAGGCTAAAATATTTGGACGTAGTTTTTGTAGCTCTTTATAAGCTTCTTCAATTTGTTTCGGGTCAGTAGTATTACCTGAATAACCTAACTTGGTGAGCGCAACTTGGAAAACTTCCCGTGCATCATCCATCATCAGCAGGCTATTTTTATATTCAGGCTTCCAAAAATCTGCCCATGAGGTGATAGATTGTGGGTCAACCGCTTCACCGTTAATACCAATCCCCGTAGCTCCCCAAATATAAGGTACAGAATAATCATTATTCGGGTCGAATTCTTTATGAATTAAGTTTGGATCAAGATTTTTAAAATTGGTCAGTTTGCTTTGATCAATTTTTTGTAGCATCCCTTCTTTACTCATTTTGGCAATAAAATAAGTCGAAGGTACCACCAAGTCATAAGCCCCTTCTTTATAGGTCTTTAACTTGGTATACATACTTTCGTTTGATTCATAGGTGGAGTAAATCACCTTGATGCCAGTTTCTTTGGTGAATTGCTCTAATAAACCGGGGGGAACATATTCTGTCCAGTTATAGAAATACAGTACGTCTTTGTTATCGTCAGCGGCAGTTGCCGTGCCAATACTTGCAGCCATTAACCCTGCTGCCAGTAGGTAGGACCATTTTTTCATTACTGAGTTTCCCTCAACAAAGTGTTTTTTATCCCTATATACATCAAGTAACCACTTGAGTTATTTAGGGCATATATCTTATAGGCTAAATGAAGCCCACCCTCTCGCCGCATGGCATCAAAAAGGCGCTGTTATAGAAAAACCAGCGCTACCAATCGTTTATGATCTCGCTTTTTTCGAGTATTTATCCCGCATCACCCATTGACTTAAACAAACAAGTAGCAAGGACATAATCAACAACACTGTCGCCAAAGCATTTACTTCTGGGGAAACCCCAACTTTTACCATTGAATATATTTTCAGTGGCAAAATTTCATAGCTTGGCCCCGTGACAAATGACGAAACCACCACATCGTCCATCGACAATGTAAAGCTCAGTAACCATCCTGCCACAACCGCGGGTAGCGCTAATGGCAAAATGATTTTTCTTAAAATAGTAAACTCACCCGCACCAAGGTCACGTGCTGCTTCTAGCATTTTTACATCAAAATCCTTTAACCTTGCATACACTGTCACCACCACAAAGGGTAAACAAAATGTAATATGGGAAAAAAGTAATGACCAAAAGCCTAACGAGACCCCAAGGATCATAAATAGAACCAATAACGAAATCGCCATAACGATATCAGGGGACATCATTACCACAAATAACATACCACCGACGAATGGTTTCCCTCTAAAACGATAACGAAATAATGCGACAGCCGTTAGTGTACCAATAGCTGTTGCGAAGGTCGCAGACAAAACAGCCATGGTTAATGAATGCCCTGCGGCTTCTAATAAGCTATCGTTATTACTTAGTAGCTCATACCATTTGGTTGAAAACCCTTGCCACTGAATACCAAAACGCGATTCATTAAAGGAATTAACAATCAAAATGATGATTGGAATATAAAGATAAGCGTAGATGATGGCCATAAAGCCACCACGCAGAGTACGTCCGATCATTCTTCATATGCCTTTTTATTCAGAAGCTTAGCTGCTCGGTAATACACATACAGCAATAATCCCATCATCGCCGTGAGGAAAATGCTTGTTGCTGCCCCGAATGGCCAATCTCGAATATTTAAGAACTGGCTCTTAATCACGTTACCAATCAGTAGATTTTTCGCACCACCCATTAAATCCGCCACATAGAACAGCCCCATTGCAGGTAATAAAACCAGCAAGCAACCTGCAATAATTCCTGGCATCGTTAAAGGAATGATGATTTTCACGAACCGTTGAAATTTATTCGCTCCGAGATCCTTTGCAGCTTCTATATATGACTTATCCAACTTTTCAATACTTGAATACAGTGGCATCACCATAAACGGCAACAATATATAGATAAGGCCTAATATTACGGCCTCAGGTGTATACATAATTTTCAATGGTTTATCGATAACACCAACCCACAGTAAAAAGTCATTTAAGTACCCTTTGGTACTAAGAAAAACTTTTAACCCGTAAATACGAATCAATGAATTGGTCCAAAATGGCACAATTAACAAAAATAGCATCAACGGTTGTATCCGTTTCGGTAACCTTGCCAATATAAAGGCAAATGGATAGCCGATAACCAAACAGAAAAAGGTTGCTATCACCGCCATATTGAGCGAGTGCAACATGACCTCTGCATACATCGGGTCAGACAAGCGAATGTAGTTATCCCATGTAAAAACTAAGTCAACTAAGTTGGTGTCACTGCGCGTCAAAAAGCTAGTGCCAATAATCATAATATTAGGCAAAAAGACGAACAGCAGCAGCCAGGCGACCACCCCGGTGATAATAACGTTCTGCAAAATTTTATGCTTACGAATGATCATCCAGAACTACCTCCCAACTTTCAACCCAAGTTACAGCAACTTTTTGGTTAAGGGAGTGGTCGACATCGGGGTCATCTTCATTGAAGAATTCGCTTACCATGACAATTTTGCCATCTTCCATTTCAACCACTGAATCTAACGTCATGCCTTTATAGTTACGCTCACGAACGTAGCCAATCAGCCCCGGATAGTTATCTGCATCATTCACCTCTTCAACACGTAAGTCTTCAGGACGTAATAACACACTAACGTGCTGCCCTTCTTTGACAGAGAGCTCGGTAAAAATATCGCATTCGTGGCCTTCAACATTGGCACGAATACGTTTATCATCAATGCGATACAATACTTTCGCATCAAAAATATTAATTTCACCAATAAATTGAGCAACAAACAGGTTTTTTGGTTCCTCATAGATTTCACGAGGTGTTCCGTCTTGCTCAATTTTCCCTTCACGCATCACAATGATTCGATCAGACATGGCTAAGGCTTCTTCTTGATCGTGAGTCACAAAAATAAACGTGATCCCCAGTTTTCGTTGAAGCGCTTTTAGCTCATTTTGCATTTGTTTGCGCAGTTTGTAATCAAGCGCAGACAATGATTCATCCAGTAATAGGACTTTCGGGCGATTCACTACCGCACGGGCTATCGCCACACGCTGTTGTTGACCACCAGACAGTTGGTTGGGTCTACGCTCAGCAAAATCTTCTAGCTGCACCATACGTAAGGCTTGATCGACACGTTTTTGGATTTCAGCCGCAGGCGTTTTTTGCATGCGTAGGCCAAATGCCACGTTGTCGAAGACTGTCATATGAGGAAATAAAGCGTAGCTTTGGAATACGGTATTTACAAAGCGGTTTTCCGCTGGAATATCCGTAATATCTTGACCATCAAGAATAATTTGACCATCATCGACATCTTCCAGCCCAGCAATAAGACGTAAAACCGTCGTTTTACCGCAACCAGAAGGCCCCAGAATGGTCAAAAACTCACCGTTCTGAATGGTTAAGTCAAGCTCAGAAATAATTTGTTTGCCATCAAAACCTTTACTTAAAGATTTTAATTCAATGAGTGGTGTCAGAGAGGTTGTCTCAGTCATTTATTATACACTCTATCCCTAGGAATAATGCAGATAGAACCGCCACCGTTAAAGACTGTATAAGCTTGTCGGAGGTTTACTCTGTCGACTTAAGTAACATGAGTAACTAATTTTCCCCAGCAAAGCCCAAAACCAGTAGCGCCATTTAAACTTCATAAGGCATGCATGATAAACACTGTTTTTGCAAATTGAAAGCCATTTTCACAACTTCGTTTGCCTTTCATTATGAATTATCAATAAATAAAACAGATTTTTTAGAAAAATAAGCGACATAGCGATCTATAGAATCAGTCTGTCTATATCTATAGATTTACATGAAAAATCGGAAGGCAAAACTTAAGTCAAATCCAATGAAATTCATAGAGTTAAAATGATTCATAATAAAAATAATAATAATTATGGAATTAATAGTTTTTATTAATTTTAAATTTTTAATTCATATATTGAATGATATAAGCTTTAATTCAATTTTTTATGATGATTATATCTGCTAGATATATATCGTGATTACACATGAAAAAAGCTAATAACTGGCAACATCTATAACAAATAATTAAAGTCGCAGTTAATAATATTATTATGTGATTTAAATCTAATTTTTATTAATCCTTGTTTTTTATCTCAATAAATTTAACCAACATCATATTATCCTTTGCATCCCTTTGAATATAATAATCAAATTGATATAATTTCAAGCTAAACTGTAACTTTTAGTGACTTATTTTGTAATTTTTGTTTCATTATTACACCTATAAATTTTACTTTGTATCTTTCGAGTTAAACTAATTAAAGAATAAGCATAAACCTACGGGTGATTATTTTTGGAAATTCCACTGAAATTAATATGTGAGTGAGCAAAATGGCCAATAAAGCGTTTTTTTACCAAGAACCTTATCCATTATCTGAGGATAAAACCGAGTATTTCCAAGTCTCTGATAAATATGTTTCTGTAGAACAATTTGCAGGCAAGCAAATTTTAAAGATTGAACCTGAAGCATTAACCCTCCTTGCGGAACATGCAATTTATGAATCCCAGTTTTTTTTAAGGGCTGCGCACCAAAAACAAGTCGCTGCTATCTTACAAGACCCAGAAGCCAGCGAAAACGACAAATATGTGGCATTGCAATTACTTCGCAATGCTGAAATTTCTGCAAAAGGTATTTTGCCAAACTGCCAAGATACCGGCACCGTTGCGGTTGTTGGGAAAAAAGGCCAACAAGTTTGGACAGACTGTGATGACGAAGAGTACCTGTCACGAGGGATTTACAACGTCTTCCAACACGAAAACCTGCGTTTTTCGCAAAATGCACCGCTAGATATGTTTAATGAAGTCAATACAGGTACAAACCTGCCAGCACAGTTTGACATTTTTGCGACCACAGGTGATGAGTATCACTTCCTGTTTGTCAATAAAGGCGGCGGTTCTGCAAATAAATCAGCACTTTATCAAGAAACAAAAGCAACCTTAACACCAGCTAAGTTAAAAAATTTCTTAATTGAAAAAATGAGAAATTTAGGAACAACAGCTTGTCCACCTTATCATATTGCTTTCGTTATCGGTGGCACCTCTGCGGAAACAACACTGAAAACAGCCAAACTCGCCTCAGCGAAATACTACGACAATCTGCCAACCACGGGTAATGAATATGGCCGAGCTTTCCGTGATATTGAGCTAGAAAATGAGTTATTAGAAGCGTCACGTCATCTTGGCTTTGGCGCCCAATTTGGTGGTAAATATTTTGCTCACGATGTGCGTGTTATTCGTTTACCTCGTCATGGCGCCTCTTGCCCAATCGGTTTAGCCATTTCTTGCTCGGCTGACCGAAATATTAAGGCTAAAATCACCAAAAGCGGTTTATGGCTTGAAAAAATGGAGCATAACCCAGCCCAATACATTCCTGAATCTATGCGTCACCAAGCTGAAGGAAAAGTGGTGCATATCGACCTCAACCGTCCAATGAAAGATATTTTGGCTGAGCTAAGTAAACACCCTGTATCGACCCGTGTTTCCCTCAGTGGCCCACTGATCATCGCTCGAGATATTGCGCATACCAAGCTTAAAGAACGTTTAGATAACGGCGAAGAATTACCACAATACTTTAAAGACCACATGGTCTATTACGCAGGGCCAGCCAAAAAACCGGAAGATATGGTTTCTGGTTCTTTAGGCCCAACAACGGGTAACCGAATGGACCCCTACGTTGACCTGTTCCAATCCCACGGTGGTAGCATGATAATGTTGGCGAAAGGCAACCGAACTCAAGCGGTAACCGATGCATGTAAGAAACACGGCGGTTTCTACTTAGGTAGTATTGGTGGTTCAGCAGCAATACTGGCGCAAGAATATGTGAAAAGCTTAAATTGCCTTGAGTACCCAGAATTAGGCATGGAAGCAATTTGGAAAATGGAAGTTGAAGGGCTGCCAGCATTCATTCTCGTTGATGACAAGGGCAATAACTTCTTTGAACAAGTCCAAAATGAGACTTGCAGTAAATGCGTTAAGTAATATTTGCCACTCTAGCGCAATGGAATGCGCTAACTTTCGTTAGCCTGTATGACTATGTAACATAATCATACAGTTACATAGTAAAAGAGCAGGCCAAAAACCCGCTCTTTTATTATCACTCACATCAATGCATAACTAACATCAATAATAGTTAATTCGAACAATGGTTGAGGCGTTAAATCCTCCCGTTTTCACCGTTCCCGCCTTTTTAATGGTTGCACTATAATCACGCGTTACTGATGTGCTTCCTTGCGGTAAACTGCCGAAAAATTGGAAGTAATTGAATTTTATCTGATTACTTTTATCATCCATAATTGTCAAATTGGTTCCATTTTTCAAATCAATCGCATATTCGCCATTTAATGGATCGGTTGTTTCAAAATTGATATTCATCGAGAAGTTATCAAGACAACCTCTTTTCACTGCTTGAACTTGAAAATCTTTTTTAAATTCTTTCCCTTGATTCAATTCTGTGATCATTAACTGGCCAAAATCAATTTGCTGTGATTCTGGGAAAACTTTAATATCCGCACCACATTTTAAGAAACGAATCCCTCGTAACCCAGATATCGAATAGCGTAAGTTTTTCGCTCCCGGTGTCGTATTGATCCCCCCGCTCCCATCAAATTGGAAAACCGTAAATTGGTTATCACCTTCATAATTCCCAGACGGCGGGACCGTACCTGTTACCTTAATATATAAATTAAATGTGACAGTCACAGTAACGCTTTGCTTGCCACTAATTGGCGGTGTTCCCAAGCTGACTTTTTGTTTATCACGCTCAAGTTGTTCACCTTGGTAGTTAGCTCCAAGTAGTAATCCTGTCCCTAATTTTTGTGATGTCGGGTTAAAATACATATGAACAACGTCAACCATATTACCGAGTACGTTATCGCAATAAACAGTGACTGTTAATGGGTCAGATTGCCAAATAACCGTTCCCGCAGGTGTATCTGAAGGAATCGCTAATTGCCCAACCGGTACCGCAGGTTTAATGACGACTCCAGTCCCAGCTTCAACACAATCTAAAGCAAATGTTTTTGGGCTAATAAAAACGAACAGAAATAAAATATAAAAACCATATTTTTGAATAAACGTGTGTATCATGATTTATACACCTTATATGTAAGTAATATTTAAGGTAATTTGCGTTTTAATATTACCCACTGTTAATTCATTTCTTGGCAGATAACTCTCTAGCATGGAATAAATCGTAATTTGCTGGTTATCATCAAAATAGATGGGATAACTGCGGTATTCTCCATTAGGAACAATATTGCCATCTTTATCCATCAAACGAATGCCATAGCCATTTAGAATGGTTTTACCACCAAATAAATTGCGGTCTGTACTTTCAGTTGGCTCTGAAATAAACATGATCCGGACAACCGGATCTCTATCATCGCGATCACGTTTTGGAAAAATGCAGTCATCAAATTTCAATTTGATTTCATGCTTAGGGCTTCTGTCCCCAATTTCATTAAAGTAATTCAGAGATATTGGCCCTAATTCAATATTTTGATCTATCGAGTAAAATGAAATCTTACAAGGCAATGCCACCACATTTCCCGTAAAATTAAGATCACCTCTCATCATGCTACTATCTGCATAAGCTTGGCTGGTGCATAGCGATAGCATAAAAAGACATATTGAAAAGTAGCAATTTCTCATATCTAAAATCCTATTAGCTCTCTTTTGACAACTGGCAGGTTGATGCAGCGCATTGGTAAGTCAACATTTTCATACCACCGTAATCATCCATATACCCGGTATATAACTGATTAAAACTGCTTGATGGCACGGGGACACTTTCTTTAGAAAACGGGGCTATCATGACACTTTCAAAACCAGGAAAGTTTTTCTGGTTGGTATTACTCAGGTAACCAAGAGTCACGTAATATTTAGTTGGATTTTCAATTAATAATTGCCCACCTGTATGTGTATATTTCAGCTCTTTAGCCCATACTTTGTCGCTATTATTTTCGATTTGAGGTGGCCGATAAAACATTTTTAGACGGCTTTGAATCGCAATCTGAACAACATTTTCTTTATCTGCAACAGGAGGAATTTCGCGCACATTTAAATAGAACAGCGATTCTCTATCTTGTGGAAGAGCGTCAATTCCCTCTGTTTTAATAATTTTTATCTGGTTTTTAGCATTCGGTTCGACACGTTGCATTGGAGGTAAAACAGTAAAAGGTTCAGAAATCTTATTCCCCTTTTCGTCTTCCATCCAAGATTGAGCTAAATAGGGCATTGTTTTACTTTGGTTATTAATAACCAAACTTATTGATTTATCTTTGCCTGGAAAAATAATCCGTGTACGGTCGATATTAATCGCAGCAGACGCAACTTGCATGCCGACAAAAACTAATGAAAATCCTAAAGCTACTACATACTTTTTACTCATACATCATTCCTTTATTGGCAAGGGATCAGGACTTTACCCTGATTTTTTTCGGCAATATTAGGTAAATTCAAACTACATTGGTTTGCGCCAGCGGCCCATTTCACTATGTAGCTTTCTTCTGGAACCACACCCGTTAAATAAGCAACGCCACTATCAGCAATAATTCCGACTTCTCTTCCTGTGCCTACTTCAATCACACTGGTACCAAGCGGTGGATAATTTCCATTATTCAAACGGATAATTGCTAGAATACGTTTTCCTTGGTTCGCTTTTATTCTCTGATAACCAATTGAGCCCTCAGTCAATGTTTTACCAATAATGTTGTCATTGACATCCACATCATCAGGTAATGTATTCATATCAATGTAAACATCTGAATTAGAAAAACTATTTAAACTTGTCGCAACACCAATACCAAATCGGTTCGTGACAGATTCTCCATTATCAATAGAAATTCCTGCGACATTATCACTATCAATCATTACCCGAGGTTCGTTGTTAGTCCCGTTACGGTGCATGGCCGCACCGTATTTTGTTGCAGTCATGGAGCCATACCAACTACCGCCGACAGCGCGATATGAATTCACATTCTCTGTCGCATTAACATTTAACACGCCATAAGGCGATGAATATTGATAACTACCGCTGATATTAGGTTCTGCACGCCCAAGTTTGTGCTGGTCACCGCCCACACGCATACTCCAGTAGTTGTTATTCTCATTTGCACTGTAATAACCCACTGACTGGCCAAAGCTATGGTCACTATCTGCATATTGGGCGTCATAACTCACTGAAGCCCCGTTTTCGAGTGGCACGGAGAAAGACAGATAAATTTGGTTATCATCCGTCTCTTCATATTTAATTTTATTAAGAGATAATGTGCCGGAAATATTTTTAATTTGCCCAATACTGAATAACTTACTAAAGCTCATCCCAAAGTTTGTTGTCGATTCGCTATTCCAAAATTGACGATGAGAGGCATTAAAATAAACCGTTAAATCCAATGGGCTAATGTATTGATTAAAAGACGCGGTATAGACGTTTTTGTCACGCCTAAAATCAAGCACACCATTAGCTGCATCAATGTATTGAGGCATTGTTAAGAATTCTTTTTCAGAAAACTTATAGCCTGCAAATGTCACCTGCGAATTGGTAGATTCAAAACGTTTAGAATAATTTAAACGGTAGCTGTTACCTGAATAAGAGCCAAAATTATCTAAATTTGCATGGGTACGAGTAATATCAAGGGAAATAGCACCAAACATATTCATGTTTTGCCCTATTCCCAAGTTCATCGCTTGATAATTGTTATTATCGACCGTGGCAATTAACCCGCCGAAAATTGATGTGTTACCAAATAAACCATAGGAGACTTCCCCGACAATAAATTTAGGGTCAATTTTCTGTGAGCGGCCAAATGGGTCAGATTGCCCCATGGTAAATTTATAAAGCAGCTGCCCCTGACGGGTTAAAAACGGCAACGATGCTGCTGTTACTTGATAAGTGGTTTTTGAACCGTCTTCTTCCTCAATGGTGACATCTAAAGTACCTTGTACTGCTTCAGTAATATCTTGAACATTAAATGGCCCGGGAGCGACTTTAACTTGCTTAATCACACGCCCATTCTGTGAAATAATCACCATCGCATTTGTTTTAGCGATACCCGTAACCTGAGGCGCATAACCACGTAGTGAAGGCGGAAGCATCCGATTATCACTAAAAATAGACGCCCCTATAAAGCGAAAACTATCAAATAAATCAGTCTTCAAATAAGACTCACCAAGTAAAACCTTTGCCCCCATTTGAGGTAAGGCACGAAAGGCATATAACTGAGTCCAATCAAACCGTTCATTCGTTTTACCTTGAGAACGATTATATTGATATTGATAGTCCGCACGGAAACGCCAAGCACCTAAGTTAACGCCAGCGGTACCGTTACTACTACCACTGAATGTTTCACTGTTATTTTTAGGCGCAGAATAATTAGCAAACAGGTTATAGTCGAGAAATGCTCCCATAATCCCATTTTCCCATTGGGAAGGTGGAACCCAATACGGATCATCGTATTCAAGCCAAGCTTGAGGAATAGAAAATAAGATATTTTGATTCGCTTTATCAAAGCGATAACTAATATCTAAATTTTTAGATAGTTCAACACACTGGCCATTATTATTTTGCAGAAGCTCTTCCTTTATCTTCTTTTTTAATGCAAAAATATTTACCATCTCTGGTGTAACACAGAGTGTTGAAGTATCTTTACTCTCTTCAATGAACTTAATTAAATACTGCCCTGATAGTTTTCTACCATTTAATGTAATATCCGTTAGATATTCGCCGGCAGGAATAAAGTCAGGGTTTGAAAATTGACTCAAATCAATATTATCTCTGTCCTTAGCATCAATAATATTCATATTAAATTCCACTGCATTTGATATTCCCGAAACGGAAAATGCCAACGCAATCGAAAATAATATTTTATTTATTTTAAACTGAGGCAATAGAGACATGATGTTCCCTGTCAAAAAATAAAAGCTAAGAAAGGAAAATAACAGGCAAATATATGCCTGTTATTTTAAATAAAAAATTACAGGTAGTTTAAAGCATAAGTTGCTTGAGAAATGATGCTACCAGTTTCAACTTTACTACCATTTGCTTCAACACGTGCACTGAATGCTAATTTATTTGGACCATCCGCTAATGGCAGCTCAACACTGGTGTCACCAACTTTCATTGTTGCACCATCAGCGTTGATTAAACGAACACCAACACCTTTAGAAGTACCAGTGTTTGCCAGTAATTCTTTAGCTGTAGTATCTGGAGTACCCGTGAAAGTTACTTTAACTTTGCTAACTGCAGGGAAGACAACTACATCGCTAGAATCTTTAACTTCACCTAAATCACAGTTTTCTAACTGGATATTGTATTGAACGCTTTGGCTATATTTGTTACCAGTTTCTAATACTTTATTTGCAACTTGGCCAAGGTCAACGTTAATTGTACCGTCACCTGGGATTGAGCAAGGTGCATTAATAACTTTACCAGTAAAATTGATGATACCACTTCCTTGATCTACAGGTGCTGCGTTTGCAATACCGAATGAAGAAGCGATAATTGTAGCTAATGCAATTTTAGTTAATTTCATTTATATTTTCCTATAAAAAGACGACATACGTACCAATCACCTAATAATCAATAAATTATTAAGTTGATATCTATTTGCTGAGAATTTAATGATAAAAAACATAAAGATTAGGTTTTTATTAAGAAAAATAAAAACGCTATATCTTTATTAGATTAGATGTTTTATTAATTTTAAAACATATTATTTATAATTATCTTATTAATTTCGATTTATAATTAGATTATTCTTAATATTTTAAATTAATTATTTTCTTTATTGATAAAAACATCATCGATAAAAAAACAAATCATTTCAGTTTCTAACGCATTAGCAAGCACGTGCAAATTTTCAATATTGATATTGCACTCACCTCTTTCATAGCGTGATATTTGTTGCTGACTTACACCAACAAGATTCGCTAATTCAATACCAGAAAGCCCTAAGTGCTTTCTTCTTTTTCTAATCTCTCTACCTACTATCCGATTTACATTTATCATCAACAATAGCCCAAAATAACCTAAAATATTAAATGGCTAAATTATATTACAGATCAAAACCTTTAACATAATGAACAGCACTGCTTATATAACCAAATCAAAGTAGAACAAACCAATTAAAACACGAAATTTGAGTTAATTATAGTTTTCAATATATAAAAGTAAAACTGTTTATAACGATCAATCGAATAAATTAAAGCCATTGAAACCTATCAATATTTCATTATTTTAGTTTTAATTATCTTATAGGATAAAAAACACATTATTCTTATTAGTTACTATTTTAATGAAAATGATTAAATATAACATAACAAATTGATTTTAAAGAAAAATAATTTATTACCATTAACAGTGGTAATAAACAAAAATATGGCGAGGATTTAATTTATAATATAACTAAGACATTTATCATAAATTTATTATGGTATTCATTGATTACTAAGTATTTTTATATACTTATTTTTTATATATTAATTTATTTTTTACATTTTTAATGTTTGCTTCAAAAAAACAACTGCCAATGTTTTTTTTATTTTTATTATTTATTTTAATTAAATTAACAGAGGTTTTTGCTTACTCGCAATAAGAGTTTAGAATATAAAAAATGGTGATTTTTTTTTAATGGCCACGATCTACTCATAAGTAAAACAAATTATCCGTAATAAGAGTAATATCAATATTGATAACCTTCAATAACCCACATATTGAGTAAAAACCAACAGTCTACAACAAAAATAACTCTTAAATAACAATGCGTTACATTTATTTCCAATTGTAACAAATCACAAAAGTATATTGCAAACTTATAGGATAAAAATGAAATATAACAAAAATAAAACATAATAATTATAGCTTCAGGCATAATAAAACGAGTAAAACAAGTGTTTTACCTCGCCTTTTCCCAAGAAAATAGTCAAAACGACAAGAAGGAGGCATATGAATATTGTATTTTGCTCATATAGCTTAGGTTAAATTTATGCTTTTAATTCGGAGAATAAGGACTACTTGCATACCTAATTCACTAAATAAGAGTATTTATTGAGGAATAATTAACCAATCACTCTTTAAATAAAGTAGATAATATAAGAATATCACGCTTAATGTGAGGTTTTATTTCGTATAATATAATGCAAATCTATCTTTTTACGTTAATTTACGTATAAAAAAACTATTTTTAAGTGTTCTTAAAGCTTTATTCAATAACTAACCGTTATTGAATAAGAAAATAACTCATTATTTTTTGTTTGAACAACATGGTTTGATCTCCTTAAACCAAGGAGATCAAAATGATGCCAACACAATCACAGCTTCGTGTTGCAACTGTACAGTTCCAACACCGCCCTAGCGACAAACCCTATAATTTAGAACGTATCCATGACTTTATTACTCAAGCTGCACAACAAAAAGTGAAAATACTGGTGTTACCTGAAATGTGTATCACTGGTTATTGGCACGTGCCGAAGCTACCAGATGACGCCGTTTATGCATTGAGTGAAACCTTGCACGATAGCCCATCATTAGCATTGTTCCGCCAGCGTGCGATTGAATTAGACATGATTATTGGTGTTGGATTGATTGAAAAAGGGTTAGATGGCAAATGCTACAATACTTGGGTCGCTTGCATGCCAAATGGACAATACCATGCTCACCGTAAATTGCATGCGTTTGAGCACCCAACCATTCATAGTGGAGATAGTTACACGGTATTCGATACACCATGGGGGGTAAAAGTTGGTATTTTAATTTGTTGGGATAATAACTTAATTGAAAACCCACGCATAAACGCACTACTTGGCGCAGATATTATTCTTGCTCCCCACCAAACCGGTGGAACTCATTCGAGTAGCCCTTATGGAATGAAACCACTCAACCTTAGTCTCTGGGAAAATAGAAAACAGAACCCCCAAGCACTATTGGAGGCATGCCAAGGTGAAAATGGGCGAGGATGGCTAATGCGCTGGTTACCTTCAAGAGCTCACGATAATGGCGTTTTTTATCTGTTTAGTAATGGCGTTGGCCTAGATGATGATGAAATTCGCACAGGTAATGCAATGGTGATAGACCCCTATGGCCGAATTGTCAAAGAGAGTTTATTGGTTGAGGATGATGTGGTCATTGCAGATCTTGACCTTAGTTTGCTTCCAACCTCGAATGGGCGGCGTTGGCTTACAGGTAGAAGACCTGAATTATACCGCATTATGACTGAAACTCTGGGCTATGAAACCGATATTCGTAGTGTTCGCTTTGCGGAGCAGAATTCCCCTTATCATAAAGAAAAGCCATAATAGCTAAAGTCAATGACACGCCATAGCATTCATAATACAAATACTATGGCGTCTTCTACTATTAGGAACTGGCTAACCATCATGGATACTCGACTACTCCGCGCATTTATCGTTCTTGCAGAAACAAAAAATTATCGCGAAGCTTCATCACGTTTATATATTAGCCAGCCAGCCTTAACGAAACAAATTCAATTACTTGAAAAACAATTAGAGATGACTCTGTTTGAGCGTGGACGTCATGGCGCTGTATTGACTCCACACGGTAAAATACTATTTCCCTATGCACAGCAAGTGCTTGCTCACACTACTGAGCTTTTACGTCAATCCGCAATACTTCGAGAACAACCTCCTGTAAAACTAACTGTCGGATTTGGCATATCAACATTTCACGAAGCGTCCTTATTTGTTGCACGGCTGCGTGAAAAACTCCCTGATATTCCAATTCAGCTGGATGACATGCCTTCTCACGAAATGGAGAAACAGCTACAAACTCATGAATTGCATATTGCTTTTACTCGCCAATTTGCATTTAAAAACACAGATAGCTTAGTGAGCAAAGCATTAAAATTTGAAGTACTTGCTTTAGCCGTCGCACAAAAATCGGCGTCTCGATTATCAGTTAAGGAATATCTAACTCATTTTCCTTTATTATTGTTACGCGCAGAACGTGGCTCAAAGCTTCATCAACAAATTCAGCGCTACCTAAAATATGAAAGCTTATTAATTACGCCTTCTCAGGAAGCAAATGATATTCAAACATTAATTGCACTCGTCGCCGCTGAGGTTGGTGTGAGCCTCTTACCCTATAGTGCAAAAAATATCAGCTCAAAAGACATACGTTTTATTCCGATTCAACATTGTGAACATGCCCAATGGCGGATTGATGTGGTATGGCAGGCTTCATTACCTAAATTATGGCAAAACACCATCCATGAATTAATTGATGAAGTTTATGGAGCATTCTCAAGAGAGAGTGAATCAGAATAACTCCGTAATTCCTATATATTAAACATTTGAACTCTGATATTTATTATCATTATCATCGTAAGATAGGCACATATTGATATGTCTGGTAACCAGTCAATAACTCCCCTTAAAATTATCGCTTCTGGTGTGGCACTTCCTGAGCATAAAATTCTCTCGTCCATGTTGGATGAAAAGTTAAATAAATCAAAAGGGTTTGTCGAAAAGCATTCAGGTATCGAATATCGCTTCCATGCAAGTCATACCGATTCACAAGCCCTTTTAGCCGCCCAGGCGATTCAAAATGCATTGCAGGCGAACCATATCCCACCAAACAGTATTGATATGTTGATTAATGCCTCTGCTATCCCAGTGCAAGCGCTACCGTGTTCAGCAGCGCATATCCTTGAGCAATCGAATTTAAACCAAGGAATTGCCTGCTTTGATGTCAATTCAAGTTGTATCAGCTTTATCACTGCGTTACAGATTGCAGCGGGGCTATTAGCCACCAGCGCTTATCAACGCATTGTGATTGTTTCTGCGGATATCGCCTCGCGCGGTATTGACTGGCGGGATAAAGAGTCATCACTGATTTTTGGGGACGGTGCTGCTTGTGTTGTCGTGGAAAAAGGAGATGGAAATAGCGGAATTATTTCTTATACCCACACCACACATACTGCAGGCATTGATTTTTGTGAAATTCGCGCAGGTGGTACAAGATGCAATCCGCGCTCGGGTATGACCGATGATGACTTCCTGTTCCACATGCAAGGGAAAAAATTGTTTCGCCTCGCGTCTTCTTTGATTGAAGATTTTATGCAACAGGTTTTCAGTGAATCGGGTTTACAGCTTAAGCAAATTGGTACCGTGATCCCACACCAAGCGAGTCACCTTTCTTTAGAGCATATGCGCCAACGTGTCGGGGTAACAACGGAGCAATTAGTCGATATCTATAAACATCGAGGGAATCAGGTTGCGGCCTCCATCCCTTCTGCATTACATGAAGCCATTATTACAGAACGTTTCTATGAAAAACCCAGTGCCATGTTAATCGGTACTGCTGCTGGGTTAGCGCTGTGCGCCATGGTATTAGTGCCATGAAAATATTGGTAACAGGCGCAACAAGTGGCCTGGGACGCAATGCTAGTGAGTACTTACTTGAAAGAGGCATTGATGTGGTCGCTTGTGGGCGAAACCAACAAGCAGGAGAACAACTAAGTCAATTAGGTGCAACATTTATTGCTGTTGAATTAGCTGAACTCACCGTTGAAGAAGCGAAAATGCTCATGGCGGGTTGTGATGCTATTTGGCATTGCGCCGCCCTTTCTTCGCCTTGGGGAAAACGCCAAGATTTTGAAAAAACAAATGTTCACGCCACTCAAATATTGGCTATCGCAGCAGGGGAAGCAAAAATCTCACGCTTTATCCATATTTCCACCCCTGCCATTTATTTTAATTTCACCCACCAGCAAAATATTCATGAGTCCACGGTTAATAAACATTTCGCTAACCAATATGCCAGAACAAAGTATTTAGCCGAAACCATGATCGAGCAATGCGTTAGTCAATTTCCGGCAACTCGTTATACTATTTTGCGCCCTCGTGGCTTATTTGGTCCTCATGATCGTGTTTTGCTACCGCGTTTGCTCACCCAAATAAAATCACGCAAGGGAAAACTGGTGTTACCTAATGGGGGAAATAACCATTTTGACCTCACCTATGTGGGAAATGTGGTTCACAGCATGCAGCTGGCGACGTTCAAAGAAACACTCCCTAACGGAGCCATTTACAATATTACCAACCAACAGCCACAAGCACTAAAAAAGACATTAAATCAATTGTTTAATGAACTTAATTTAGAGTGCGAAATTCGTTCAGCCCCTTACCCTTTGCTGTATGCTATTGCCAGTCTATTAGAAGTCATTGGCCGTTTAACGGGAAAAGAGCCATTACTCACACGCTATAGCCTCGGTGCAGCCTATTTCACCATGACATTAGATAACCAAAAGGCACAGCAAGAGCTGGGCTACTATCCTTTATATAGTATGCAACAAGGTGTTCATTTGACCGCAAAATGGCTGAAAAAACAGGAGAACCCATGCTAACTATTCATCAATATGAAGTGGGTTATTGCACACATCCGGGCTGTGTCGCGTTAAAAGGCGCCAGTTTTAAATCTTGTAAATTTCCAGCAAGGGCATGGCTGATAGAGGATGAACACCAGCGTTGGCTGTTTGATACCGGGTATGCCACTCATTTTTATGATCATACGCGCCATGGCATTATGCGGCTATATCGAGCAGTCACTCCAGTGTATTTCGAAAGCAAAGATGCCCTTGTCAATCAATTGGCTAATGATGGCCTAAAACCTAATGATATCAATGGTGTGATTTTATCTCATTTCCATGGTGACCATATCGCGGGGCTACGTGACTTCCCTAATATCCCCATTATTTGTTCAGGAGATGGCTGGGCTAAAACACGCCCTTTGACTGGGTTTGCTGCATTGAAAAATGCCTTTGTCAGTGGACTATTACCAGATGACTTCGAACAACGCACTGTATTTTATGAAGGTTTCCCCAAGGTGGCGCTACCAAATGAATTGCAAATTTTAGGCGAAGGCTATGCAGTTAATCAGCAGAAGACGTTATTGATTGTGCCGCTCCCTGGGCATGCCGCAGGGCATATTGGTTTGTGTGTACTAACTGACTCAGGCTGGATATTGCTCGCAGGTGATGCAGCTTGGTCACCCACTAATTACCGCGAATTGCGTGGCCCCATGGCAATTGCCAATATTATTATGGATGATAAGCAGGCTTATTATGAAACACTGAATAAATTACATGAAATTGATAAGCGCAATGTGGTTATCCAACTGTGCCACGAAGGGGATTTATTGTGATCCTCTCGATGCTTTGGCATTACTGGCGAGCTCGTCATTTGACGTTTCGTAACCGTGGTGAACTGGAAGCTTATCAACAAAAACGTTTAGCGCATTTTAAACACAAAGTATTAGCGAAAAGCCCCTATTTTCAGCGGTATATCAATCAGCCATTATCTAATTTTCCCATAATGAATAAACAAATCATGATGGATAATTTTGATGAGATGAATACCGCCGGGCTGTTAAGCCAAACACTTCTAGAATGTGCGCAAAAAAGTGAACAATCTCGGGATTTTGCCCCTAAAGTGGGGCGCTACAGTGTCGGGCTATCCTCTGGAACTTCGGGCCGTCGAGGCCTTTTCGTTGTCAGCCCAGAAGAACAAAATGTCTGGTCTGGCAGTATGTTAGCTAAAATGTTACCCCAAGGCCTGTTTAATGGTGAGCGTGTTGCTCTGTTTTTACGCGCCAATAATAACCTGTATGAAAGTGTCAATAACCGTTGGATTTCACTGCGGTTTTATGACCTTTTCGCGGATTTTGATCTGCAACTTAGCGCTCTTGAACAATATCAGCCTTCGATTATCGTTGCGCCAGCCCAAGTGTTATGTACGATTGCTGACGCCATCAACCAGCAGAAAATTCAATTAAATGTACAAAAAGTAATTTCCGTCGCTGAAGTACTAGAACCTCATGACAAACAAAAATTACAGGGTTGTTTTTCCCATGTAGGGGAAGTCTACCAAGCAACGGAAGGGTTTTTAGGCTGCACTTGTTCTCATGGTACTATGCATTTAAATGAAGCTTTTGTGCATATTGAGCCTAATTGGCTTGATAATGACCGTTTTTCACCCATTATCACGGACTTTACGCGCAAAACACAGCCTATCATACGTTATCAACTCGATGATGTTTTAGTGGTGAAAAATACACCTTGCCCTTGTGGCTCTCCTGAAATGGCGATTGAACGTATTGAGGGTCGCTGTGATGATTTGCTTCAACTTCCGGGCTATAACGGCAAAATGGTGACTATTTTTGCAGATCCCTGTGCGCGGGTGATTGTGAATCACTTGCCTGTTACTGCTGACTTTCGCTTAACCCAGCAAGGCAACGCATTATATTTACAGGCTGAATGTTCTCCTACAGAGCTATCTCTCTGCCAGCAACAGCTAACACGCTATTTTACAAACCAACATGTTGATATTTCTCAATTAGATTGGCAATTATCCACTGCCACTATTACACAAACACTCTCCGTTAAAAAGCGACGTATAACCCGTAAGGAAGCGAAATGAATAGCAGAGAATTATTCACTCGCTTTATCTATTGCCTACTCGGTTGGGGAACCGTTGGCATTGTTTATCAATATACCGGGCAAGTGACTGGGCAAGCTCATGTTTTATCACCCAGTGAGCTGGATAATGCCGTCCCATTTTCACCCGATGCCATCTGGCTTTATCTCTCCTTTTTTCTGTTTATCCCACTTGGGTATTTTCTCAGCCCTCTAAAAAAAGCTTACTCACTCATGTATGCCATGCAGCTCTGTGCGCTGGTTTCTGGGGCGGTCTATTTGTGGTACCCCACGACTATGCTGTACCACGACTACGATTTATTGGCCTTATCTGGGCAGGCTTTGTCTGCTTTGATTAATATTGATAGCCCACAAAATTTATTACCTTCTCTACATGTCTCATTGACTCTCATCGTGCTCAATGCATTATGGTCAACACAACAAAAATTTCGCACGGTTTTAGCCGTTATTTGGGCGATTGCTATTTGTACCTCGGTATTGGTGCTAAAGCGCCATTTAGTTATTGATGTGGTTACTGGTGCACTCACCGCTTGTGGTGCATTACTGATTGTTCACACAGCGAAATTTGTCTTAAAGAGAAACACTGATGAATGAATTAACCTTTCCGATTGTTTTCATGTTAGCGGTCGTGGTCGCAGAAGGTTTAGTGATCGCCAAAACGCAAAAAGGAACCGTTAGCTGGCAAGAATTGGTGTTCAACCTGAACTCTGGCCATATTATGTTGTGGTTATTTAGAGGGTTAGAAATTTTTTGTTACGGCTTTGTCGTGACCCACTACTCATTCAACCTCGTTGAAAACTGGCCAACCGCACTGGTGTGGGTGTTTGCGATTTTTGCTTGGGACTTTGGTTTTTACTGGCTACACCGCTTGCACCATACCTACCGTGTTCTATGGGCCGTTCATGTGGTTCATCACCAAGGGGAGCACTATAACCTATCATTAGGAGTGCGTAATTCGTGGTATTCATCACTGACATCAATCCCATTCTTTATGCTACTGGCACTAATGGGGATTCCCTTAGAGGTGTTTATCACCGTTTCAATATTGCACTATACTATTCAATTCTTTAACCACAGTGCGCTGATCCCGCGTTTGGGTTGGTTGGAGAAATTTATGGTAACGCCACAGCACCATAGAGTTCACCATGTGAAAGAAGGGCATTATTCCAATCGTAATTTCGGGGGCAGTTTTATTTTTTGGGACAAACTGTTTGGCACATTTTCCAAGTTACCTGAAACTGAACACCATTTTGGTATCAAAGGCGCTCCCGCTTCTGAAAACCCGTTTATTGACAGTAACTTACCTTTTTGGCGTATCATTAAACGCCGTAGCCAACCCAAAGCAAAACCCGCACCATTATTTCGCGTAAACCAAATCGCATTAGTAATGGGAACACTTCTCCTATTTAGCTTGGTTATTGGTTACGTCTATATTTATGGTTATGGTTATCAAGGTACAACCCAACAGCAAGTGGTTTTATTTATCTTATTAGCCTTAGGTACCGTAGCTCTATCGGGTATTTCAGATGGACGTAAAATTGGCCTGATGAGCTGGTTTTTCATCGCTTGCTTGCTACTAATTTGTATTTTATTTATTTGGCAATGGACAACCCCGTTTTGGGTTATTTTTACCAGTGCACTATGGCTGCATAGTTTGTTAATGTTACTTGGTATAGGCCGAAAACCCATACAGGTGCGAGATGTTCCCTGAGCCGCTAAGGCCACTAGGCTACCAACACCGCCATGACCAAGCGTTCCAAAAAGCATTGAACATGGCCGCTAAACACTATTTACAACAGCGTGCTGATCATCGGTTCGCTGACTTACGTTTTTATTTAAAAAGTCTAGTTTTAATTTTGTGCTGCCTAGGCAGTTACGGCATAGCATTATGCGCTAACACGTCTTGGGCATTTTTTATTTTTTACCCTCTGTTTATCTGTTTCGCATTATTATTAGCCATTAATCTCGTTCACGATGCTTCCCATAATGCAATTTTCAAGCAGGCCAAAGCCAACTATTGGCTCAATTTTTGGGTCACTATTCCGTTGGGCTTAGATCCTGAATGCTGGCGCGTCAGGCATATTATTTTTCACCACGCTCACACCAATATTCGCCATTATGATTTAGATATCGAAGAAAATTTTGTCTTACGGCAAACGCCTTATCAGCGCTGGTACCCGTTTATGCGAGCTCAGCATCTGTATTGGCCATTAATTGCCGCAATGACTTTCCCTGCACTCATTTGGTTCTTTGATTGGATGGATAGATTTCATTTGACGCGCGTCGCCCCTCATATGCGCCATCAAGGCCGTCGTGGTATTGGAGCATTTTTATTGGCTAAGTTACTGCATTTGATTGTGGCGATAGTCATACCCGCTTTTGTTATCACTGATATCAGTTTAGCGATCTTGCTACTCACTTACTTATTTAGCCAAATGTTAGCCTCTCTTATATTTGTTGTATTGATACTTGGCACCCATTGGGCGAAAGCGACTTTTTATACGCCCCCCAAAGAAGGCAATATGCCGCATGGTTTTTATACTCACACTTTTTCAACCACTTATGATTGGCAAACTACACCTCGTTGGTTAACTTATTGGTTAGGTGGATTAAACTTACATCTTACACACCATTTATTTCCCAATTGGAACCACCGCCATTACCCTGCCCTTGCTAAAATCATTGAGCAAACTGCCAAGCAGTTTTCGATGGATTATCATTGTATTAGCGCGAAAGAATTGTTTATTTACCAACAGAAGTTTTTAAAAGAAATGGGAAAGGGTAAGCAAGCGGATGAGCACTGAGCCAAACACCCCAGTGCTTACTTCGCTATATTGATTATCTATCGATAATAATATTTTGATTTATGACGCTTTTTTCACTATTTCCAACCATCTGAGCAAATTTCTCTAATGGGTCAGTCCGAAAAGCATACAAACGTTTGAGGGCAAATGGGTTATCCCCTAATTTGACTTTTCCTTGAATGGTTGTCAGTGCTAAATGTAAGCCAGCTTTCCCCCCCGCGTCCATCGCTGCGGAGTTATATCCACCAAAAGGATAGGCTAAATAGCGTTGTTCCGGTTCGAAGCGACTCAAAATTTTCATCGACCGTTTAAAGTCCAACATAATGGTATGTTCTTTCCGGCTAAATAAAATTGGTGAGTTATGGTTATCTAAACGATGCAAAAAGTGAGTATGAGATTGGATGTTAAAAACGTCTCGGCTATCTTTAATTTCTTGCTTACTCATAAATTGTAAGCCATCCGCTGACCATTTTTGTGGCTGCGTTTTAATCCGGGAAGAAATAATAAACAGCGTTGCTTGCTGGCGGTTATGCCTTAAAATCGGTAATGCATAGCGATAAACTGACTTTAAACCGTCGTCAAATGTCAACACAACAGCCTTACCCGGTAGATTTGCAGATTTATTTAAATAATCTTCCACATCAGCAAGCGAAAGGGTTTGGTAGCCCGCTTGTTTTAAATAATTCATTTGTTCGCGAAATGCTTCCACCGATGTCGTGGTGGATGTTTCACGAAAATGCTTATTTTCATTGTCTTTGAGAATATGGTGATAAGTTAAAATCGGAATGCCTTTATCCAACGAAACATCATCTAAACGCACATAGCCTAGCCTATCACCAATACGAATGGTTAACCATGCCGTTTTTTCACCTGTTTTATCCGTTTTAATCATTCGCGCTAACACAGGATAACGCAGGTTTTCCCATAAAGAGGCTATTTGCTTACGATTACTTTGAGTTGAGTTGTATACCGCTGTTTTTTGGTGTGTGACTAAATAATCATAAATGGGATTTTGTAAGTCATTTAGCCTATCTACTTCAGGTACATAGCGTGGCTTTTTGTTAGAAAATGATATCGTTTTCACAAATGCGTAGTCATTGCCAAACTGCATAGCACAATAATCCCCTGAGGGAGAATAAGCGTAAAACCCGTGTTCTGCGTTCAGTTCTGCGACAGCGCGCATTTCTCCAGCAATCATCGCAAAAATAATTTCAGGCTGTTTTGTTTGAATTAGCTTGGGGGGGATGTCTGCCAACTGCCAATCATCTGTATCATTGACGATTTCAGAAGCCATAGATTGAGAGAGATAATTCGTAAATAAAATACACAGTAATAAAAGTAATCGTTTAGACATTTTTCATCCGCTATAACGCTGGGTTTCCGCAATTATTCTAAACCTACTCTAGATTGAACCCCATACCCCAATAAAAATTTTTATTGTCCCACTCTCATTATTATCACGAAAAATAATACTTAAAATGTATGGTTGTTATCTTAACCCCTTAAGTTGTTATACCAATTTAGATATTCCATCGTGATCTATCATACAAAATAAAGAGATCTAGCTCATATTTATCAGTAAAAGGCGCCATCAAGGCACAATCTGTAAATCATTTGACAGTTTAATCCATTTCACACTGCTAGATTGGCATTCAACCACCTTACAACACCTGGGAACAACAATGAAAATAAAAGAAATTAGTACTTTTATCATGCACGTACCTGTCACTAATGACCTAATTGGTGACTCAACTCACAGTATTACCCATTGGGGAATGCCGGGTGTCATGATCAAAACAGAATGTGGGTTAGTCGGCTATGGCCACACCGGAACACACGCCGATATCACTACCGACCGGTTAATCACCACCATTATTGAAGATGTTTTCGGTCCAATGTTACTCGGTGAAGACCCAACAGAAGTACGTTATTTGCATCGAAAACTCACTCGCAGCTCAACCAATATTTGGGTTGGTCGCGGTGGTTTAATGCAAATGGCAATTTCTGCCATCGACATCGCCCTTTGGGATCTCAAAGCTAAAGCCGCAGATCAGCCGTTATGGCAACTGTTTGGCGGTTCAAAACACAATAAAGTTAACGCCTATAACACCGACTGCGGTTGGTTAGTGCGTAGCCAAGAAGACTTAGTCGATGATTGTAAAAAAATGATCTTCGAAGAAGGCTTCAAAGCAATAAAAATGAAGATTGGCAAACCAGACCCACGCGAAGATCTACAACGTATTAAAGCGGTTCGCCACGCAATTGGCGATGATATCGACTTAATGGTAGATGCGAATGGTAAGTGGGATATCAGTATAGCCAAGCAATATGGCCACCGTTTAAATGATTTTAATATTAAGTGGTTTGAAGAGCCGTTGTGGCATGATGATGTCGCCAGCCATAAACAACTTGCCGCTTATATGGACACACCTATCGCATTAGGTGAATTACTTTATCACAATGATTCGTTTAAGGAATTTGTCTTGGCAGGTGCCGTTGATTACTTACAACCTGACGCCACACGCTGTGGTGGTTTAACAGCAGTATGGGAAATTGCTGATTTAGGTATGGCCTTTAATTTACCGGTGACACCACACCATGGCGATATGATGCAGGCACAATTGCATCTGGTCATGGCGCATCCAGCCTGCTCTTTACTAGAATTCATTCCTTGGACACTGGACTGCTTTGTTGACCCGGTCGAAGTTATTGATGGTGTTTATACCACACCAACCGCGCCTGGGGCAGGTACAACGTTAAAACCTGAAGCATTAGCTAAATTTAACGTGAAATAATGATCATTCCCTTTTTCAATATTTCATTTCTAACAACATGAAAAAGGGAAATTAATAACAAGAATTATTCATTTTAAATTACTTATTTACACTCTAAATAATTCATGATGCGGTCAACAACACTGCAACTTGAAGTATGGCGAGTATTTTAGCTCTATACTCTACTCTGCTGGTTATTCAGCGGCGGGCTAAACACATAATAAAAATGAATAGATAACATTACTATCTTACAAAAAACTGGGGTGAACCATGTCCACCAATACGGATCATTTATCATCGGCTACCAGCAAAGCAATACGAAAAATAATACCAATGGTGGTATTAATGTTCATATTGGCTTATTTAGATCGTTCTAATATTGGTTTCGCAAAACAAGAGTTTCAGTTAACAACTGGGTTAAGTGACGCTGCATACGCATTTGGCGCAGGGATCTTTTTTATCGGCTACGCACTGTTTGAAGTGCCAAGTAATATTCTACTGTACCGCATTGGTGCTCGAGTATGGCTATCGCGCATTATGGTCACATGGGGGCTAGTCTCTGCCGCCATGATGTTTGCCCATGATGAAACCACCTTTATTGTGCTGCGCTTCTTGCTTGGTGTCAGTGAAGCTGGCTTCTTTCCGGGGGTTATTTTGTATTTAACCTTCTGGTTCCCACAAAATATCCGGGCACGGGTGACAGGCTACTTCTTATTTGGTGCACCACTGGCATTTATCATTGGGGGCCCATTATCAGGCTCACTCCTGTCACTAGAAGGAACTTCATTTGCCTTCGGTTTATACGGCTGGCAGTTAATGTTTGTCGTAGAAGGCTTATTGGCATCTATTGTCGGGATTTGGGTATTCTTTTACCTTGATGACCGCCCAGAAAAAGCCAAATGGCTGACGGCTGAGGAAAAAAATGCACTTTCCGCTAAATTAGCTTTGGAAGAAGACGCCAAAGCAGGTCATAGCCCGAAAGGTGCCCTGAGAGCATTATTAGATATGCGTGTTCTCTACCTGTGTCTGATTTGGTTTACCGTTCAAGTCTGTGGTTACGGTATTTATTTCTTCTTACCAACCCAAATTGGTACATTATTAGGCAGTAAAGTCGGCATACTAGTAGGCTTTGTCACCGCCATACCACCACTGTGTGCAGCCATTGCAGTTTACTACGTTCCTCGTATTTCAGAACGTCTAAAAGAACGCCGTAAAGTTGCTGCCATTACCTTTATGTTAGGGGCTGCTGGGATCGCTGTTTCTGGTTTATTCGATAGCATTCCAGTTATTGCCATTATTGCGTTATGTGTCGCAGCAGCAGGCCACTTAGCCATGCAACCTCTGTATTGGAGCTTCCCATCTGCATACTTAGGCGGTACCGCTGCGGCATCAGGAATCGCCCTGATTAACTCTGTGGGTAACTTAGGTGGCTTTGTGGCACCAAACTTAAGAGTGTGGGCAGAAACCACCTTTGAGTCTGCCCGTGCAGGGCTCTATTTTATCGCTTTAGTCGCCTTTATCGGTGGTCTGTTGATTCTGACATTAAGAAGATTAGGTATTGAAAAACGATTTGAAGATTAATTAATGATCTTTTGAATCCCTCCCGAGCCGCAATAAATGGCTCGGGTTTTCTATTACTCTATTTCTTATTTGTGAGGTTTACTCGAATATTACGGCGGTTCATGATTGAACATAACCCTACCAAATGTCATGATAAAGTTAGCTAATCATGCAGGGAGCATTCAGATGAACATTGCGGTACAAAACAGTCAATTAGTTCTAACGCATGAAAATATTCTTGAAATATTAAAAACAAATAGTTGGTTTAGTAACTTACCCGATTATTTAATTTCCATCTTAATGACATGCGCCACATTACGCTTCTATCCTGATGGTGAAATGGTTCACTATCAAGGTGACCCTGCACGTGGTTTATATGCGGTGATTCAAGGCTCAGTAAAAGTGAGTTCGATATCCTCAGATGGCCGTGAATGTGTATTTCGCTATCTTTCACCTGGCAATTGGTTTGGCGAAATTGCCATGCTAGATAAGTCAGCGCGCACCCATGATGCTAAAGCAATCAGCCCAACCATTTTACTGACGATATCACCGAAAGATTTAGCCATGATCTTGGAAAAGCACCCCGTTTTTTACCAATTTCTGAATATTTTGCTCTGCAAAGTGATTCGTAACGCCTTTACCATTATCAATGACAGCGCCTTATTGTCTGTTTCCGCCCGGCTGGCCAAGCGCTTATTGAGCTTAGCGGAAGGTTATGGTGAACCTCATGAAAAGGGGATTCAATTGAGCCTATACCTGACACAAGATGATTTGGCGACCATCATTAATACCACACGGCAAACTATCAATAAGCGTTTAGTTGCATGGGAAAAACTCGGTTGGATTGATGCAAAATACGGGAAAATTATTTTAGTTAATCTCCCCGCGCTGAAGCAGATCTCTGAGGATGATGAAGAATAACTAGCTGTTATCATCCATCGTTGGGCTATCTGCGAAGAAGTAGCGATCCATAGTGAATTCAAAGTCATCACTGGTCGCATTGAACAACATTTTTTTGGTATTTTCCAAATGTTGCCACATGGCTTGCCGCGCCCCTTTCGGGTCTCGACGCGCTAACGCCTGTAAAATTTGGTCGTGCTCATCACACCAGCTCTCAATCGAACGGTTATCAATGTGCTCATGAAGCTTGAGCCAGTAAGGATTACGTAAGCGTTGGCTCCACATTTGCTCAACAATTACCACCATCGCACTGTTATGGGTCGACGCGGCAATTTGCATGTGAAAGGCAAGATCCCATGTTGAGTCGCGAAAACGATCCTCTTTACGAGCATGCTTTTGAATATCAACCAATTTTAAAATATCTTCTTTCGTGGCTTGGCTTGCGGCAAATTCGGCGATGTGGCTTTCAATCAGTTGCCTTGCTTGTAATAGCTCAAATGGCCCACAACGACTAAATTCTAATCCGGTTTCTGTATTGACTGAGTTATTAGACCGATTACTGATGACGTGTATGCCAGATCCTTTGCGTACATCCACATATCCTTCCACTTCTAACATAATGATAGCTTCGCGGATCACCGTACGGCTCACCTTCATTTCATCAGCAAGTAACCGTTCTGCAGGCAATTTAGTGCCAATTGGGTATTCATCATTTTCGATGCGTTCTTTGACCAAAGCCGCAACTTGTTGGTATAGGCGCGGTTCACTCTCTTGTGAGCTCATTATTTTCTCCTTTCATATAACAACCCGACTCATTGGCCACTAATGCCTCACAGTATAACGAAATTTTATGGTGATGGGTGAAATAGAAGTGCTCCCATAAATAAATCACAATAAATTGGTATAATACCTTTAAAAGTTATAAACCGGATCGTATAATATTTGAAATTTAGACAACCCAAAAATCGACACTAAGTGGCCGATCGCACTGAATCCGATTTTCAACCCAGAGAATGCAATATGATAAAAGATATAATAAAAATACATCCGAATGACAATGTCGCCATTACCTTAATCGATAGACTCTCGGGTGATACTGTCAGCGTTGATGGCCAATCCGTGACATTAAAGCAGGACATCGGTCGCGGCCATAAAATTGCCCTAGATACGATTGAAGCGGGTGAAAATGTCATGAAGTATGGTGCGCCTATCGGCCACGCAACAACGAAAATAACCGTTGGCGAGCATATTCATACACATAATACAGCGACTAATTTAAGTGCCTTAAATGAATATGAATACCACCCTGAACACAACATAATTACCGCTACACGGCCGGATCCAGATGTGCAAATCTATCGTCGAGCAAACGGTGATGTCGCGATCCGCAATGAAATTTGGGTGATCCCAACCGTTGGCTGCGTGAATGCACTCGCTAGAAAAATGATCGAGCGCTTTAATAAACAACATCATGGTGCTTCTGATATTGATGGCGTTTATCTGTATAACCATACTTTAGGATGTTCCCAGCTCGGTGATGACCATTTAACAACGCGTACTATTTTACAAGATATGGTTAAGCACCCTAACGCAGGTGGTGTTCTAGTCATTGGTTTAGGCTGTGAAAACAATCAAGTAGCCGCCTTTAAAGAAACATTAGGTGACTATGATGATGAACGTGTAAAATTCATGGTATGCCAACAATTAGATGATGAAATTGAAGCCGGTGTCGAGCACCTTAATACGCTTTATCAATTCGTACAGCAGGACAAACGTGAAGCAGGCAAACTGAGTGAAGTGAAATTTGGCCTTGAATGTGGTGGATCTGATGGGCTTTCAGGCATCACCGCTAACCCACTGTTGGGCTGTTTTTCTGATTTTTTAGTCAGCCATAACGGAACCACGGTGTTAACGGAAGTCCCTGAAATGTTTGGCGCGGAACAAATTCTAATGAACCACTGCCATGATGAACCGACGTTTGAGAAAACGGTCAATATGATCAATGACTTCAAACAATATTTTATTGCCCATGACCAGCCAATTTATGAAAACCCATCTCCAGGGAATAAAGCAGGCGGTATTTCGACACTCGAAGAAAAATCCCTCGGCTGCACACAAAAAGCAGGCACTAGCCAAGTAATGGATGTTTTAAAATACGGAGAGCGCCTGACAACCCCAGGGTTCAACTTGTTAAGTGCACCGGGTAATGATGCCATTGCGACCAGTGCCTTAGGTGCAGCAGGCTGTCATATGGTGTTATTTACAACCGGTCGCGGTACACCATACGGTGGCTTTGTTCCCACCATGAAAATTGCGACTAATAATGAGTTAGCCGCCAAAAAACCCCATTGGATTGACTTCAATGCGGGCGCCCTATTAACAGGAAAATCTATGGATCATTTATTAGATGACTTCATTCAGCTTGTTGTGAAAACCGTTAATGGTGAGCACACCAAAAATGAAATCAATGACTTTCGTGAATTAGCAATTTTCAAAATGGGCGTCACACTTTAAAAACAAACTATTCCCTATTGCTTAGGCCATCGTTAAGCAATAGGGATATAACTAACTACTTATATTTATTAATTTTCCCTACAGACCTGACTTTCTATCCTGAGCCATAAATTCATTTATCGTGACATGAACCCAATAAAGAAAAGTCACCATTTCCCTATTTTTAGGATATGGTAGGATCCGTTTCTTGATGGCAAATTTTAATTTATTAGCAGGATAAATAATGATAGACCTAAAACTTAGAGAGGCCAGAGACAGCCTTTCCACCAAAGAAAAACAAGTCGCTGAGTACATTATTGCTAATAAGAAAAACATGCAAAGTATTAGCATTCAATCCCTTGCCCAAGAAAATAAGGTCAGTACCACCACTATTTTGCGCCTGTGTCATAAGTTAGGCTACCAAGGTTTTAGTGACCTAAAAATTGATTTAATTTCATCGATTAATCACAAATCTTACGGTACCCTATTACAAGAAGATATTGATATTAATGACTCGATGGAAACCGTTAATCACAAAGTAGGACTGATTGAAAAATCATCCATAGAAGAAACTTGTGCTTTGGTTAATTTAAATGCCTTTAAGCAAGCAAATGAGTTAATTAGCAAGAGTAAAAAAATTGTAATTTATGGTGCTGGTAGTAGTGGATTAGTTGCAAAAGAATTTGAATATCAATTAATTAAAATAAAAAAAGATGTTAATTGTCACCTTGATTACAGCATTCAATTTAGTATCGTGAATACGTTAGATCAGAACGATCTTGTCATTGTCATATCTCATTCCGGTGAAAACCACGAATGTATCAAGCTACTCACTCTTGCCAGAGAATTGAAAGTTCCGACCATTGCTATCACAAAAATGGGACAAAGTTCAGTATCAACCTTAGCTGAGACTATCTTGCATACAATATCGACTGAAAATATTTCAAGGATCATCCCCATTCGCTCAAAAATATCCCAACTCACTGTAATTAATATGTTGATTACTAACTTATTTATCAAACAGTATGATGAAAGAATTCAAAAACAAATTAACACTCGTGCGGAACGCTTTACTCGTCTAAATAGCAATAACTGATCAGCTTTCTCCTTCTTAATATCGCCTATGTGGCTCTGAGTAGCCACTTCGATCTTGCTCACAAAAATGACCCTTTCTAGGGAGCTCCCTCTTTTCATTCCTATTTTTTGTGATATTGTTACTTTAAAATAAATATATAAAAGTAATTTTATTACTAAAATAAAAAAGATAAATACAAGGGGAAAAAATGAGCTCTCAAATACCTATCATACTGGCTAGCCATGGGCCTTTTGCACAAGGATTACTGGAATGTGCTGAAATGCTGATCGGCTCGCAAGAAAATATCAGCGTGATTTCGATTCAAAGAGAAAGCAATATTAATGAGGTAAAAAAACATTTATTTGAAACATATCAGCATGTTAATAAAGGCAATGGCGTTTTAATTTTGGTCGATTTATTAGGCGGTTCTCCTTGCAATTTAGCCAGTGAGCTCGTTATTACTCAAAATGATGTCGTGCTGTACTGCGGAATCAACGTTCCGACTTTTCTCGAAATACTCAGCAACCGAGACCTGCCTTTACATGAACTTCATCAAGTCATTAATGATGTATTCCCTGACAGTTGCATTAATGTCGGTGAACAACTTAAGCCATTAGCACAAAACGATAGCGAACTTTAGGAGAATCCCATGCCAATTAATGTTGCCCGAATTGATGACAGACTTATCCACGGCCAAGTTATTACTACTTGGGTTAAAAATTTTGATATTGAGCAGGTGATTATCGTCAACGACAAAGTTGCCAATGACACCGTTCAACAATCCGTTCTTACTATGGCGGCGCCACCAGATCTAAAAGTCGTCGTTTTTGGTGTCGATAAATTCATTGAAGTCTTAAAAAAAGCAGAAATTAAACGCCGCACTATGTTGCTGTTTACTAACAGTATTGATGTGAATAGGCTCGTCGAAAGTGGCTTAAAATTGGAAAAACTGAATGTCGGCGGAATGCGCATGCAAGAAGGCCGTCGTAATTTATCTCGTGCGGTTGCTGTGACACCGGATGAAGAACAAGCCTTTAGGTCGCTCATCAACAATAACGTTACTGTTGAAATTCAAATGGTTCCTAAAGATCCCATTGTTGAATTAAAAACATTACTCAATTAATTCATCTAATCATACTTATTTTCACTCAATAAGTGAGGAGCCTATTATGTTGGTAGAGGCCATTTTAATTGCGATTTGGGCAGGTATTTGCTCATTGGATGATGTCGGTCCGCAAATGCTAAGACGCCCATTACTCACCGGTACTGTGGCCGGTATTATCATGGGCGATATGGTTCAAGGGTTAGCCATTAGCGCCACATTAGAATTAATGTGGATGGGAATTGGTAATGTTGGTGCTTATTCTGCACCCGATATTATCGCCGGTTCAATTATTGGAGTTGCGCTCGGTATTGCTTCCAATGGCGGAATTGCAGCGGGTATCGCCCTTGCCGTACCAGTCTCTATTCTATGTCAGCAATTACTGATTATCTGGCGTTCTTTTGCTAGTTTTTTAAATGTCTGGGCCAGTAAATCCATTCTTGATGGCAACTACAGTGGCCTAACAAAAGTGCATTATTTCTCGACGCCACTGTGGTTTTTTATTCGTGCCATTCCCTGCTTTATTGCGGTTTATTTTGGTAGTGACTTAGTCAATAGCATATTAAATGCCGTACCTGAAAGTATTCTTACCGGTATGGGTGTCGCATCTAAACTAATCCCTGCTGTCGGTATCTGTATTCTGTTACTCATGTTACTTAAAGGCAGAATGTGGTTTTTCTTTCTGCTCGGTTTTATGCTCACAACCTATTTAAAACTACCAATTATCCCAATTACTTTTATCGCTCTGGCATTTGCTGTGCTTTATGACATGGCATTTGCCAACAGCTTGCGCCAAACACCAGAAGAAAAAACAGCACCAACTTCCCATAAAAATGAAGAAGAGGAGTATGACCTATGAGTGAAATAACCACCTCTGAAAATAAAAAACTCACGAAAAAAGAGCTTAATGGTATGTTTTGGCGAATTCAAACCATGTCATTCTCATACAACTACGAAAAACTGCAAACAATTGGTTTTGCTCATTGTATGGTACCCGTTCTCGATAAACTTTATGAAAAAGCAGATCAAGAAACACGTATTAAAGCCATGCAACGCCACTTCGAGTTTTTTAATACACAAATTAACGCAGGTGCATTAATTCTCGGTGTCACCGCAGCATTAGAAGAAAAAACAACAGAAGAAGAAAAAGAGGCAGTCATTTCTGTAAAAGCTGGTTTGATGGGGCCATTTGCAGGTCTTGGTGATAGCTTATTAAAATTTACATGGCTGCCCATTTGCGGCAGCATCGGAGCCGCATTTGCGCTGCAAGGTAATATTATCGGCCCTATATTAATGTTTATTCTGTTTAATATCGTCAATATCGGTACCAAATATTTCTTTATTCATTATGGCTATAACAAAGGCGTTGATTTAATCGAGCAATCGAAAAAATCAAATATTATTCAGCGAATTACTAATATAGCGAACGTTGTCGGGGTCATGGTCCTAGGTTCCTTGATAGCGACGACCGTCAAGCTTTCCACTCCGCTAACCATCGCCGTCGGTGAACAATCTATCAAAGTACAAGAGATGTTTGACAAGGTAATACCTAACTTACTCACCCTTCTCTTTGCACTCGGTATTTTCTTCCTTGTTCGTAAATTTCAAGGAAAACATACCGTTGCACTCATTGTTGCCATTATGGTTTTAGGTGTTGTTTGTTCCGTGTTCGGAATTTTAGGATGATAAAGGGAAATATATGGAAATCGAAGTCAACAGAGTGAATGAATCAACACTCGAAATAAAGTTTAGTGAAATTCCATCCTCTCCTCTGGCATTATATTGGACGGATAAACCTGATACTCAGGTTTATCCTGAGAATTTCATTACAGATAAATTAGAGAATACCATTACAGTTCAAGACCCATTAAATGCTAAACAACGCATCTATTTTATTTTACAAAATGCCAATGGACGTAAATTATTCGCTGAAAGAACATTACCTATTGAGGGATTAAATAACTTCCGTGATTTTGGGGGTTATACCACAACAGACGGAAAACAGGTGAAATGGGGAATGTTATACCGTTCCAACCATCTATTTAATTTGAATGAACAAGCGGTAAATTATATTTCCCATCTAGGGATTAACAGCATTATCGATTATCGTACTCAAAATGAAATTAATAAATCGCCCAATTGCCATGTTGGTGAAAAGAAAACCTACCATCTTGATGCAACGGCTCAAACTGCTGAATTAGCAGCACAATTTGCCGCATCACCAGATAATGAAGATAAAGCGTTAATCGAAAGTGTTATCCAGCATATTCCGAAAGAGATGATTAACGGCGATGGGTTACAAATATTAGAACAATATCGCCAATTTGTAGTGAGTGATAAGTCAAAATCCGCCTTTAAGCAAATGATAGAAGTCTTATTAGATAGTCATAATGCCCCAAATATTCAGCATTGCCGCGGCGGAAAAGATCGAACCGGTTATGGCGCATTACTGGTACTTTCCATGTTAGGTGTTCCGAAAGAAACCATTGTGCAGGACTATATGCTCACCCATTTTAACCGGCTTGAACGTAACGAAATTAAAATGGCAGGATATCGGAAAATAACTCAAGACAAAAATATACTGGATTATTTACTTTCACTGATTGATACTCAAGAATCATTTATTATAGAGGTATTTAATACGATGGAAGAAATATCCGGCTCTGTAGAAAACTATATTAAAAATGAACTTAAATTCACAAATAATGATATTAAGCAACTTAGAGAAATATACTTAGTTTAAATAAATTCACTTGTTATATAAACAACCACAGGCTTAATAAAATAAAGCTGAGTGATGGCTGTATTTAATAAATAGTAAAATAGCCACATAGCCTATTTATTGTGGCTATTTTATTGACGAAAAAATCCGTTATTGGTTATAAAATCAATAATTACTTTTATTCGCCTGTTTTATTCAATAAATTTTTAACTGCTTTATTTTTGCCCGTAATACGCATTTTTACCGTGTTTACGTAAATAATGTTTATCTAATAATACTTGTTGCATTGAACCTATTTGTGAACTTAATTGACGGGTAAATAAATTCATATAGGCAATTTCTTCTAATACCACGGCATTATGCACTGCATTATCGGGGCTTGTTCCCCAAGCAAATGGGCCATGGCTATTCACTAATACCGCTGGAATATCTTTTGCTGACAGCCCTTTTTCCTTGAAGGTTTCGATGATCACATGGCCTGTTTCTCTTTCATAATCCCCTTCAATTTCACTTTCTGTCATTTTACGGGTACAAGGGATTTCACCATAGAAATAATCAGCGTGGGTTGTCCCTAAGGCACTCAATGGCTGCCCTGCTTGAGCCCAAATAGTGGCATGACGGGAGTGAGTATGAACAATACCGCCAATTTCAGGGAATGCTTGGTACAGCGCCAAATGCGTGTCAGTATCTGAAGAAGGTCGATATTTCCCTTCTACCACTTCTCCACTTTCTAACGAGACCACCACCATGTCCTCTGCTTTCATGGTTTCATAGTCAACGCCAGAAGGTTTTATCACCATTAACCCAGCTTCACGGTCAATACCACTCACATTACCCCAAGTAAAAGTTACTAGGTTATGTTTGGGTAAGGCGAGATTCGCTTCAAAAACCTGTTGTTTCAATTGTTCTAACATAACAACTCCCTAGTTTGCTAAAATATGCTTTAATATCAACAACAAAAATTTATTATGGTGATGTTTTTTGTGTGTTGATAACCTATATCTACCTATTAAGGTAAACAGATTTAGGCCATTTAAAAAGCACCTCACTTTACAAATTCGCAACAAAACAGCCTAACTCAGGCATAATCGGTCACATTCAGTCAAATAAAGTCACCACCAGAATGTGGTTAATTGACCGAGTTAGCCCAATATTTTTTGTTTATTGTGAGAAAAACAAAAAGACACCGCCAATATAGTGATATGAGTCTAATTATTATGTAATAAAATTATTATAAATTCATAAAATGAAGATCAAAGTCACTTTAATCGGCTTTGTTTTTTTCAAAAAGAGATTACTTGAATCCAATCACGACAAAAAAAAAGCAACACGGGCAGAATGAATACCGTGGAAATAATAGGAGCTAAATATGTTACAAGCCGAACGCCATAAATTAATATGTTCTCATGTTTCGCAGAATGGTTCGGCGTTGGTACGTGATTTAGCCCAATTATGTCTCGTGTCTCAAGAAACTATTCGTCGCGATTTAACGACTCTTGAGCGAGAAAATAGGATCATCCGTAGCTTTGGAGGCGCGGTGGCCATCGACCAAGAAGAAATGCCGATGGTGAATGTTATGCCATCTTCGGTCAAACTCAGTCAAATGGTTGATGGCGCAGAGTCTTTTCGTAAAAGAACTGAAGAGCATCCTGATGCCAAAATGAAAATTTCGAAGGCTGCACTAAAATTAATCCAGCCTGGTGACTGTATTATGCTAGATAACAGCAGTACTTGCTGGTTTCTAGCGCGGCAAATACCCGATATCGACATCACCGTGGTGACAAACTCGGTCAAAATTATCCAAGCATTGGCCTGCCGTGACCGAGTTCGTGTTATTGGTATTGGTGGGGAATATTCAGAACGTCATGATGATTTTCATGGCCCAATTGCAGAAAGTATTATTCGTAGCTTTCAGATAAAAACCTTATTTCTTTCATGCCAAGGATTCAATATCGAAAATGGTATTCGCGATGGCAGTGAAATAAACTCAAAATTAAAAAATATTATGTTACAGGTTTCTGAAAATAAAGTTTTGCTCGCGGATAATAGTAAATTAGGAAAGTATGCATTTAGTCAGGTTTGTACATTTGATGATATTGACGTATTAATCACAAACAAACTAAATGATAATAATTTTCAAAAACAATTCTCTAATCTTAAAATTATCGAGTGTGACAAATAATTTATAAAAATAAAAATTATATAGCTGTAATGTAAGTAAAAATAATAAGTTCCATTTTATTTTCTGTATTAAATAAGTGCAGGGATATTATTTACTCATAATTCCTAGCACTTAATTATAGGCATATCTAAATATGAGAAATTCATTATTTCTAAAAATGAAAATTCTTGATTTAGTATCCATCTACACTAAGGAATACAACTATGAACATGAAGAAGCTAGTTTTACCTTGTTTAATGAGCGTTGCACTATTTTCAAATGTCGCGATGGCTGAATCACAAAAAGCACAAAAGCCCTTTACCATGGGTGTCGTCGTGAAAGTCGGTGGTATTCCTTGGTTTAATGTTATGGAACAAGGTATTACTGAAGAAGGCAAAAAACTGGGAGTAAACGCCTTCCAAGTTGGCCCAACAACCGCTGACCCTGCAGAACAAGTTCGTGCTATCGAAGATTTAATCGCCAAAAAAGTAGATGTCATTGGCGTTGTCCCTAACGACGCTAAAGTTCTTGAACCTGTATTAAAGCGAGCTCAAGACGCTGGAATTAAAGTCATTACCCACGAATCACCAAACCAAAAAAATGCAGATTGGGACTTTGAATTACTTGATACCCAAAGTATGGGGGCTAACCATATGAGAGATATGGCGGCATGCATGGGCGAAGAAGGCAAATATGCCATGTTTGTGGGAAGCCTGACAGTACCATTAGTGAACGAATGGGCCGACGCGGCAATTGCTTACCAAAAAGCAAATTACCCGAAAATGCAAATGGTCGATGACCGCTTTGGTGTTGCCGAATCCGTTGATGACTCAATGCGCACAGCCAATGATTTATTATCTAAACACAAAGACTTAAAAGGCATCATGTCATTTGGTTCACAAGGCCCTATCGGTGCAGGCCGTGCCATTGATAAACGCCGCAAAAATGATGAAACCTGTGTATTCGGGACATTTACGCCAGGCCAAGGCATCAAATTACTGGAAAAAGGTGCAATTGATGGCGGCTATATTTCCAATCCAAAAGTCGCAGGACAAGTATTTGTACAGGTTGCGACTGCCATGATGAATGGTGAAGAAATTAAAGATGGCGTGTCTATTGGTGATATGGGTGAAATCAAAGTCAGTGGTAACACCATTTTGAGTGATAACCCCGTTAATTTGAATATTGAAAATACTAAAAAATTAGTCGAAGTCGGTCTGTAATTTCACCCTGTTAAAATAACATTCACAACAAAAATACAATATTTATCAATATATTAAATTTTATGTTCTTTGAGTTCGAGTTGCCTGTACTAACACAGCAGCTCGAACTCATCACGAACAAGCCAACACCAATTTATTTGCAGTAGGAATTGTACTTATGACAAGCACCTCAAAAGCTGACAAATCCGATCCACTCATTACCTTGCGAGACCTTTCCAAAAGCTTCGGTGGTCACCGTGCATTACGCAATATCGATTTGACGCTCAACAAAGGTGAAGTGCACTGTTTAGCAGGCACCAATGGGTGTGGGAAAAGCACATTAATTAAAACCATCAGTGGTGTCTATGCCCCTGATGACGGTAGCAAAATTGAAATTGATGGAAAAAGCTATCATCGGCTGACGCCAGATAAAGCCCGTGAATTAGGTGTACAAGTTATCTACCAAGATTTGTCGTTATTTCCAAATTTAACCGTTGCCGAAAATATCGCTTTTGAGCTGAATCTCAAAGGCTATTTTGGCTGGTTTCGCAAAAAACAACTGCGCGAAAAAGCGTTAGAAATCCTCAATGAGTTGGCTTTCACCATTGACCCTGACACACCGGTACAATTCTTACCCATTGCTCAACGCCAACAAGTTGCTATCTGCCGAGCTTTAGTCGCCGATGCACGTCTGGTGATTATGGATGAACCAACAGCTTCATTGACCCGTACAGAAGTCAACCAACTACTCTCAACAGTTAATTACCTAAAAGATAAGGGAATTACCGTTGTTTTTGTGAGTCATCGACTAGAAGAAGTCAAAGAGATCTCTGACCGCATCACCGTGATCCGTGATGGTCAAAAAATTGGGACATGGCCTGCTGAAGGCTTAACTACACGCAAAATTACTGAATTAATGACTGGCTTAGACATTGTCCATGAACGTAAGCCACCAAATAACGCGGAAGACCGACGCACTGTACTCGAGATAAAAAACCTCAGTCGAGCTGGGCAATATCGTGATATCAACTTAAATTTAAAACGCGGCGAAGTATTAGGTTTATGTGGTTTGCTTGGTTCAGGCCGCACCGAATTAGCGCTATCGTTGTTTGGCATTACCCATCCAGACAGCGGCGAATTATTCATCGAAGGCAAGCCTGTTAAGTTAAAAAATAACACCGACGCTATTAAGCGTGGTATTGGTTATGTATCTGAAGACCGCCTGACTTTAGGCGCTATCTTACAGCAATCCATCGCAGACAATATGGTGATTTCGATTCTTGATCGACTCAAAACACCATGGCATTTAATCGATGAAAAACAGTGCCAAGACATCGTACAAGAGTGGATAGCCGACTTAGATATTAAAGTCACCGACCCAAATAACGCCCTTTCAACACTTTCAGGCGGTAACCAGCAAAAAGTGGTACTTGCCAAATGGATTTTAACACGCCCTAAAGTACTGATTTTAGATTCGCCAACCGTTGGCGTCGATATCGGTGCAAAAGACAGTATTTACAAACTCATTCACCGTTTGTCAGGTGTCGGTATCTCTATTTTATTAATTACCGATGAAGCCTCCGAAGCTTATTACAATTGCGACAGAATTTTACATATGAAACAAGGCTCTATCGTCAAAGAAATTGTGACAGATTCCATCAATGAGCAACAATTGGAGGAAATCATCAATGGCTAATTGGCAAAAATTACGACCACAATCTGTCGAAGGCTGGCTGACTTGGGTCATTCTTATCATGGTGGTGTTCTTCACATTGATGAGCCCGCAATTTCTGACTATTCAAAATTTACTCGACCTCAGTGAAAGCTATGCGGTGACGGGTATTTTCGCCTTGGGCTTATTTGTGGTTCTTGTCACTGGGGGCATTGATATTTCGTTTGCTGCTGTGGCTTCCGTAGTGCAATACGTGATTGCGACTTGGTTATTACAAGGTTTTATTGCAAGCCCTGCGGTCAGTATCACATTAGCGATTATCATCGGTATCGCCTTTGGATTAATCAATGCCATTTTAATTTATTCGCTGAATGTTGTGTCGATCATTATCACCATTAGTATGCAATCACTGCTGTTTGGGATGCTGATGTGGTTAACCAATGGGCACAGTATTTATGACTTGCCTGATTGGTGGGTTGACCCTGTGACTATCTTGCCTTTTGAAGTGGATGGCGAATATTACCAAGTTGGCTTGCCGTTAATTGTGATGCTTGGCATTGCCTTCTTAACGTGGATTTTGATGAATAAAACCCACATCGGCCGTCAGTTATACGCTGTAGGCGGAAGTCAAGAATCTGCATCTCGTATTGGTATCCGTGTTTCAGTGATTTACTTGTTTGCCTATGGCTACCTTGGTGCAATGGCGGCGATTGGCGGCATGTTGCAAACCTACCGAATGAGCGAAGTGGTACCGAGTGCCCTTGTGGGCGGAGAGCTGGATGTGCTTGCTGCAGCTGTATTAGGTGGCGCCAGTTTATCCGGCGGACGAGGCTCTGTGATAGGTACACTAATGGGCGTTTTCCTGATTGGTATCTTGAAAAACGGCCTAAACCTGATTGGTGTTTCAAACTACTTCGTCAATATCGTCATTGGGCTGGTTATTCTCATTGCGATTTGTATTACTCACTACAAAAAACGTAAAGAGACGGACGTAGGTTTTGTTTAACAGGAATATCACCATGAAAAAAAATGCTTTTTTTAAAATTGATGGCTCTGTTATCGGACTGCTTTCAATCTTTGTTCTGGCTATCGCCGCATTTAGTATTGCCATGCCAGGTCACTTTTTTACCCAAAACACGTTTTTAAGTATCACTTTTCAGTTACCTGAATTGGGCTTACTTACCTTTGCCATGTTTGTACCTATGTTAAGTGGCGGCTTAAACCTTGCAATTATTAGTACCGCTAACTTAACCGGCCTGTTTATGGCTTGGGTGTTTATCAATTACCTTCCGGTGGATGCAGGAACGGGTACACAGCTGATGTGGTTAGTCTTCGCATTAATAGGCGCAACCGTAATTGCGGTCATTATTGGTAGCTTAACGGGACTGATGATCTCCCACATCGGGGCACACCCTATTCTAGTCACTCTCGGCACCATGACGATTATCAGCGGTATTGGTGTTTACCTCACCAAAGGAGCGGCACTGAGTGGCATGCCGCCCATTGTTCGTGCCATTGGTTCCGATACCGTGCTTGGGGTGCCAATCGCGATGATTATTTTCATCGTTACCGCAATTCTCTTAGCGCTTTTTCTAGGCTGTACTCGGCTAGGTAAAAATATCTATATGAGTGGCAGTAATATCAATGCAACGTGGTTCAGCGGTATTCGTACCGACCGTGTCATGATTGCGATATACACCATTTCTAGTCTGTTATGTGTGTTAGCTGGGCTAATCATGATGGCTCGCTTTAACTCTGCACGTATGGGCTACGGAGATTCCTATTTACTGCTCACCATTCTTGCCATCGTATTAGGTGGAACTAACCCATTTGGGGGGGTTGGTAAGGTTAGCCGAGTGTTCTGTGCCTTATTGGTTTTACAGGTCATTGCGACAGGTTTAAGCCTGCTAGGCGTGAGCCTACACTTTAACCTCGCTGTTTGGGGGATCACGCTCATCTTGGCATTAGCATTCAAGTTCTTCAAAGAAAAATGGAGTGCTAAACGTGCGATGAACCGCAACCAACGCCTTAATAAAGCATCGACACAAAGTTAATTTTTCAAGGGGAAAACCATGCGCAAGCATCCAATTGGTATTTATGAAAAAGCATTACCGAAAAACAGCAGTTGGTTAGAAAAATTAGTTATCGCAAAATCTGCGGGTTACGATTTTGTGGAAATGTCAGTAGATGAAACTGACGAGCGTTTAGCTCGGTTAGACTGGAGCACCGCAGAACGCCTGGAAGTTGTTAGCGCCATTCAAGAAACAGGCATTCGCATTCCAAGTATGTGTTTATCCGGCCATCGCCGCTTTCCTTTCGGTAGCCATGATGAAGCCACCCGTATGATGGCCTATACCTTAATGGAAAAAGCCATTAAGCTCGCTCAAGACTTAGGTATTCGTACTATACAGCTTGCGGGTTATGACGTTTACTATGAAGAGCAAGATGCCGAAACGATTGCTAATTTCGAAAAAGGCATGCAATGGGTCAGTGAAATTGCAGCCGCTTCTCAAGTGATGTGTGCAGTGGAAATCATGGATACGCCTTTTATGAATTCCATTAGCAAATGGCAAACGCTTTCCGATAAGATTCGCTCACCTTGGTTCAGTGTGTATCCTGATGTCGGTAACTTAACCGCATGGGGTAATGATGTCGAAAAAGAATTCACCCAAGGAATTGAACACGTCGCAGCGATTCACTTAAAAGATACGTATGCAGTGACCGAAACCTGCAAAGGCCAATTTCGTGATGTGCCTTTCGGCGAAGGCTGCGTAGATTTTGTTAATTTATTCAAATTATTAAAACGTTTAAATTACCGCGGTTCCTTCCTAATTGAAATGTGGACAGAAAAAGCCGATGAGCCGCTGATTGAAATTATCAAAGCCCGTCATTGGATGGAAGACAAAATGCAACAAGCAGGCTGGTACAACGCCTAAAGGAGCCGATAATGAATGCATTTTTTATGGGTGTTGACCTTGGTGGTACCGTCATTAAAGCGGGTATCTACACCGCAGAAGGCCTAGAAATTACCGTTGCTGAACATTCTTTTCCCACTGAGAGTCCACAAGCAGGTTTTAGTGAACGTAATATGGAGATGCTGTGGGAAGCGACTTGCAGCGTGATCCGCCAAGCGATTCAAAATAGCCAACTCAGTCCCGCCCAAATTTCCGGTGTCAGCTTTTCTTCTCACGGCAAAGGGCTGTATTTACTCAATAGCCAAGGAAAACCGGTTAGAAATGGGATTGTGTCATCTGATTCACGCGCTCAATCTATTGTTGATGAATGGCACCAAGACGGCACTGCGGATAAAGCTTATCCATTGAGTTTACAGCAATTATGGGCTTCTCATCCTGTGGCCCTACTACGCTGGTTAAAACAATACGAGCCTGATAATTATCGTGATACTCAGCATGTTTTGATGGTCCACGATTACATCCGCTACCGTCTAACCGACCAAATTGCCTGCGAAGAAACCAATATTTCTGGTAGCCAATTATTTAACCAAACCCTGTCGAGCTATGATCCTAAATTATGCCAACTATTTGGTATTGATGAAGCAAATGACAAGCTGGCCCCAGTAATTAACTCAGCGCAATTAGCAGGAACGGTAACCCACAAAGCTGCTGTAGAATCTGGGCTTGTGGAAGGAACCCCTGTATTTGGTGGCTTCTTTGATGTCGTGGGTGCAGCGTTGGCGTCAGGGGTGAGTCAAAAAGATAAACTCAGCGCCGTAGCCGGAACTTGGACCATTTCAACACGTGTCTTCGATGAAATCGTGCCTTCAGATTACCCATACGTATGGAGTAAATACTGTATTCCAGGTACCTATTTTGTCCACGAAGGCAGCCCGACTTCCGCCAGTAACCTCGCGTGGTTCACTCGTCACTTCTTCAATCAACGTTTGCAAGATTATGATGTACTAAATCACTGTGTGGCTGAAGGGGCAACGCGGCCAAACGATATTCTATTTTTCCCTTGGCTGTACGGTTCTAACTACCACAGTAATTTGCACGGTGGTCTACTCGGATTAAGTTCACACCATACGGATGCCGATATTGTTTATGCTATCTATCAAGGGATTGTATTTTCACATTTATTGCACCAAGACCGTATCGTTAGACTTGATAATACAACTGAATCTATTCGCTTCACGGGTGGCCCAACACAGTCACCATTGTGGATGCAAATGTTCTGTGATGCCAGTAACTTGCCGTTAGATGTCGTCAACGTACAGCAATCAGGTTGCCAAGCTGCAGCACTTTGTGCCGCTGTCGGAACAGGTTACTACTCAGGTTTTGATGTCGCCATTGCAGCAAGTACCCCTAAAATCACCACTTACCAACCAAACACCGTTGGGTATCAACAGTTACGTGATAAATTTGCCCGTTTTAAAGCGGTTGCCGATGCATTGAGTCAATAACCTATTGAATAAAGATAATAAAGGCAGAACAGATAATTCGGTTCTGCCTTATTTTTTGACAAATTAATTGTCAGCGACGACTTGGGTATTAACTGTGGCTGGTGATAATACGGTATCCTGCGGCAAGCTATCGTACTTCACAAACTCATCCCGTGGGAAAACAAAGACATCAATATCTTTTTCAGGTGTGATAGTCTCCGCTACGATACTTTTCGCTGGGGATGTTAGGTTAGTTTCTACGCCTAACCACGACGCGAAATAATCAAATAAATTCCACTCACTTAACGTTTCATCGCGAAATTCACGTTTAGTATCATCCGAATTGATGACCACTAATGGAACTTGATATGCCCCTTTCACGAGTTGACCATGACGTAAGTATAGATTTCCTTCTTTGATATACCCTTTATACTCTGCTTCCAGTGCTTTTACGTGCTGTTTATTAGCTTTGACTAGCCCTTGCCCATGGTCAGAAAAATATAAAATGGAGAATGGGTTATCCCCATTTTTATTATTTTCTTGCAAGATACTATAAATATCGCTAATAAAATCATCACTCAGTTTAATCGCTGAAACATAACAGTTCGCTATACTTCCCCAGCCCGTATCAAATTGCTCAGGGTTAATGTTGTAATTATTTTTAACGAGTTCACAAGCTCCTTTCGGCCAACCATCATGGTGAGGCCCCCACATATGAACAAAAATGACTTTTTCTTTATCGGATGGGTTATTTAACGCGGCTTTAAAGGCAGGTAACATTTTAAAATCATTGGTGAGTTTATTCACACTGTCATCAACGACAACCTTTTCTTGCACGAAAAGGTTGTCAAAACCAGGCTTGCTGTCTCTAACCGGTAAAAAATAATTCGCCTTTAGAAAATAATTTGTAAAGCCAATTTCATCATCACCAAAGCTGCCATTATTACCGATGTAATAGGTTTCATAACCCGCTTTGTTGGCTAAATCAACAACCGAATTATTATTGTAATACGGCTTTTCATGGTGCTGTGTGATTGTATTTAAATCATTTTTCGCTAATGCACGCGTTAAGGTCGGTACCGTATTGGATGCTGCACTAATAAAATTATTGAAAAAACGTCCATTTACCGATGAAAGAAATGGTGTATTTTCTAATGGATAACCATAAGTATTCATATAATTTTTATTGGTACTTTCACCAATAATGACGACTTTTATCTTATATTTATCATCATTTTTTTTAGTAATTTGAATATCACTAGCCGTATTCACCCCATAGCAAAGATCTGCATTGCTTTTTGCTGCTTGGATTAACTCTGGTGTACAGGCTTTTTTATAGACTCCCGCACTTTCATTAGTATTTGCTTGAGCCCATGTAACGCTAGCTAACAGAAGCGCACTACAAAGTGCGGTTAATTTCATTACTTTCATATTCAGAACCTCATCTTCGTAACTTATTATTTTTTATGAGTTGCTGTGGTGTAGTCAGGGTAGAGTTTGTGAAATTAATGCAGTAATTGCACTAAAATTTCACACCTTGATTAATATATTGAAATATTATTTCATTGAAAGGCGAAGAAGACGAAATTGAGATACCGATAACAATAATTAATTATGAAGAATCACGCATTTATTAGGTACATTTTCATATTGCCTGTATATAAAAAAATAATAATCAATTAGTTATGGAATATAAATGTATTGATCAGAAAGAATAATAGGCGTTACACCCATTACATCTAGAGTTGTGATAAAGATCGGCAATTAAACATTTGTCGCTATTGGGTTAGTGATATAGCTCTGATTTTGCTCTTTTGTCACTAGAAAGCACAATGGAACCGGTTCCATAATGAGTTATTCGCAATGACAAATAGGCTAATGCCCTATTCAGAGAGAGGAAAGTCATGAGCAAACACATTATTGTTGTCACCGCCGCCTATGGGGCACAAACCGTAAAACAATTAGGTGGCCAACAGGCTGTATTAGATATTATTCAAAACAGCCATGCGGATGGCGCAGAAATTCGCCAAGAACTCTTACTACCAAGCGATAATCTTTCGGATATTGCCAAAGGGTTACAATCAAGGCAGCTCACCGCCGTTTATTCCGTGCCTGACACGCTATTTCAGCAACGTAGCCCTATCGCTATCACTAAACTACAAGGCTATTTTGAAGATGCCAAACAACTTAATGCTCGCTTTTTAAAACTATCACTCGGTGAATTACCAGAAAATTATGATTTATCGGAAGTCATTAATCTTCTCAATCAATACAACACGCAGTTAGTGATCGAGAATGACCAAACCGAAGTCGGTGGCCATATTGCGCCTCTTGAACGTTTTTTTGCTGATGTAAACCACCAAAATATGCCTATAAAAATGGCGTTTGATATGGCGAACTGGTACTGGCATCGGGAAGATCCGTTAAAAGCTGCACATATTTTTGCTTCCCAAGTCGCTTACATTCACGTTAAAGCCTGCCAATTGCGTAGCAATAAACGCGTTGCTGTAGCACTTGATGACAGCGACGGCACATGGAAAGAAGTACTCAACCTTCTACCAGATGACGCTCCTTGTGGTATCGAGTTTCCGCTCGAAGGGCATGATTTACACGCAGTCACTGAATACTATGTTTCTCTATTAAAGAACTTCTCTGTTAAAAGCTCTCTCAGTGAAAGGGGAAATTAATTTAATGAAAAATCAATTAGATGTAGTTACTCTTGGCGAAGCCATGATGATGTTCGTCGCCACGCAAACAGGAAAATTGCATGAGGTCGAAAACTTTGTTCGCCGTGCTGCAGGAGCAGAGCTCAACGTTGCTGTTGGCCTTTCACGCCTTGGGTTAAGAACAGGATGGATAAGCCGCTTAGGTAATGACTCTTTCGGGCGTTTTATCCAAGCCACATTAGATAATGAACATGTGGATACTCAATGTGTTACGGTAGACTCTCATTACCCAACAGGCTTTCAACTTAAATCTAAAGCTGAAAATGGAACCGATCCCATCGTGGAGTATTTCCGTCAAGGCTCTGCGGCAAGCCATTTAGATTTAACCGATTTTAATGAAAATTATTTCTTATCCGCACGCCATTTGCATTTAAGTGGTGTGGCAGCCGCGCTTTCACCCACCAGCTACCAACTGTCACTGTATGCCGCGAAATGGATGCGAAATGCAGGTAAAACACTATCATTTGACCCAAACTTGCGCCCTTCTCTATGGAAGAGTGAAACAGAAATGGTGAAACAGCTCAATCAACTCGCATTTCAAGCTAATTGGGTTTTACCTGGCTTAAAAGAAGGCAAAATTCTGACAGGTTTCGACCAACCCGAGTCTATTGCTGATTTTTATCTCGCTCACGGTGTTGAAGCTGTTGTGATTAAAACCGGAAAACACGGCGCATATTATAAAACAGCGGATAACCAGCAGGGCATATCTCCTGCCGTTCATGTTAAACACGTCATTGATACCGTTGGAGCTGGCGATGGCTTTGCCGTTGGCGTCATTAGCGCCTTACTTGAAGGCTTAACATTACCGCAAGCTGTTGCAAGAGGTAATTTTGTTGGAGCAAGAGCCATTCAAGTTATAGGTGATAGTGAAGGTTTACCAACCCAAGCGCAACTGCAGCATGAAATGGCATTACTCTACGCAGCCACCACTAAAGCGGTATGTTAAAAGGAAATCGATTATGACAATGAATACTCCAGCAATGTCACGTTGGTGGCGCATCATGCCAATCGTGTTTATCACCTATAGCCTTGCCTATTTGGATAGAGCAAACTACAGCTTTGCCGCCGCCGCAGGTATCAATGCCGACTTAGGTATTACCAAAGGGATGTCGTCGCTACTCGGCTCATTATTTTTCCTTGGCTATTTCTTTTTCCAAATACCTGGCGCTATTTACGCGGAAAAGCGCAGTGTCCGCAAACTGATTTTTGCCTGTATTTTTCTCTGGGGAATTTTTGCTAGCCTAACAGGGATGGTCAGCAATATTCCGATGTTGGTAATTATTCGCTTTAGCCTTGGAGTCGTTGAGGCCGCAGTCATGCCTGCGATGCTTATCTATATCAGTAACTGGTTTACTCAGTCAGAACGGTCACGCGCCAACACCTTTTTAATTTTAGGCAACCCAGTTACAGTGCTGTGGATGTCTGTGCTATCCGGTTACCTCATTCAGGCATTCGGTTGGCGGGAAATGTTTATCATTGAAGGGGTTCCTGCGATTTTGTGGGCTTTTTTCTGGTGGAGAACTGCACGTGATAAACCCAGCCAAGTGAGCTGGCTCAGCCAGACTGAAAAAGAGACATTAGATAAAATTCTTAGTGACGAACAAAAAAATATCAAGCCTGTTCGCAATTACCGCGAAGCTTTTAAGTCTCGTAATGTGATTTTACTATGCGCTCAATATTTTTGTTGGAGCATTGGGGTGTATGGTTTTGTACTGTGGTTGCCATCTATTATTCGTGGGGCATCCAACCTTGGAATGGTAGAAACAGGCTGGCTTTCTGCCGTGCCTTACCTTGCTGCAACCTTAGCCATGATCCTCGTGTCATGGGCATCTGACCGTATGCATAACCGTAAACTATTCGTTTGGCCAATGCTTTTGCTTGGGGCGGTTTGTTTCCTCGGCTCATATCTGCTCGGTAGCACGAATTTCTGGTTCTCTTATACCTTATTGGTGATTGCAGGCGCTGCAATGTACGCTCCGTATGGGCCCTTCTTCGCTATCATTCCTGAAATGTTGCCAAAGAACGTTGCAGGTGGTGCAATGGCATTAATCAATAGTATGGGCGCATTAGGTTCATTCTTTGGTTCATGGTTTGTTGGCTATTTAAATGGGGCGACCGGTAGCCCAATTGCTTCGTATATGTTTATGGGGCTCGCACTATTAGCCTCGGTCTTCTTTACCTTAATTGTCAAATCAAGCCAAGAACAAAATAGTGATGCGGTCATCACGAAACATGCTTAAAAGGGATACTATGAAACAGAACATTATTTTATATAAATCCATTCCCGCGGATCAACTTGAGCGGCTACAACAGCACTTTAATGTCACTGCATTTGACAGCATTACACCTGAGAATCTCGCTAACTTTAAACAAGCGTTATCCAGCGCTGACGGCATTATCGGGGCCAGTTATCCTATTACCGCGGGTGACATTGCCAATGCCCCAAATTTGAAAGCGGCATCGACCATTTCCGTTGGTATCGACCAATTTGATATTGATGCAATGAATACCAGAAAGATCGCCTTGATGCATACGCCTAATGTATTAACCGAAACAACTGCGGATACCATTTTTACGTTAGTGCTTTGCAGTGCACGCCGCATTATCGAAATGGCTGAAATGGTAAAAAATGGCCAATGGACAAAAAGCATTGGTGAAGATGCATACGGCAGTAATGTGAATGGTAAAACTATCGGCATTTTAGGTATGGGACGCATTGGCTATGCCGTTGCCAAACGCGCTCATTTAGGCTTCGGAATGCCGGTTCTCTATTACAATAACCATACCCATCCTGATGCAGAAAACCAACTTAACGCACGCCGTTGTGACCTCGATACGTTGCTGGCAGAATCTGATTTTGTCTGTGTCGTGCTGCCATTATCAGCATCAACCGAAAAGTTGATCGGTAAAAATGAGTTGGCAAAAATGAAACCCAGTGCATTTTTGATCAACGGTTCAAGAGGCCGGATCGTTGATGAAGCCGCGCTGATCGACGCATTAGAAAGAGGCACAATTCAAGGTGCAGGTTTAGATGTGTTTGAAGTTGAACCCCTTCCCTGCAACTCTAAACTACTCACGCTACCTAATGTCGTCGCACTGCCGCATATCGGTTCTGCGACCCATGAGACCCGCTATGCGATGGTAGAATGTGCCGTCGATAACTTGATTGCAGCCTTAAATGGCGATCTGAGCAAGAACTGTGTAAATCCTGAAATTAGGAAATAGCAGAAATACTATCGAGCCCTAATCATATAAATTAGGGCTTTTAAATAAAGAGTTAGTGGCTATGGGTACTGCCCTGACGAGCAAAATTTGTTCGCTCGCACTCCGTCAGAAACTGGATAGAATTAAGTTTACTGGTTGACGGCGCTAAATAATATAATCCGATGGTTTTTTGGCTGGGTGAGTAAATCTCCAACATGCCATTGACATCAGAATAAAAATCACCTTTGTTGATCACAACATTAAAATCTTTTATTTTCTCAACACGTTGCTGCTCTGTGCTTTTCACTAGCGGATAACTCATATACTCATAGCCAACAAAATCAACAACATTAATTTGATTATTATTGAAAAAGATTTGAACTTTACTGGCACCGGTGGGGAAGAAAAACTTACCATTACGCTCTATCGTGATGTGATTATAACTTTGGTCAACTTGGCAGGTATATTCTTTAACCTGACTTCTGGTGCTACACCCCGCTAAAATAAGGCTAGCTAGCAATAATATCCCTATCTTTTTCATATGTTCCCTACACTCTCAAAATGGTTATAACGTAATCTACATGCCAATATACCTGCAATACACCTTAAGCTAAATTGAAAAATGGTAACCAAATCTTAAGAGCCGAACAATTTAGCGTTCAAAAGCTACAATGTCGTCGATTTACGGATCAGCAATTCCCCATTAAATAAGTATTGCATTGGAGGTTTATCCGGGTTTTCCAGTTTTTCTAATAAGCACTCCACCGCCTTGTGCCCCATTTCCGCTGTCGGTTGAGACACCGAGGTCACCCCTTGCCCAGCTAATGCAGCCCATTCGAGGTTATCGAAACTTAAAAAGCCAATATCTGTCCCCCAGCGTAACCCTTGTTTATTCATGACATACGCCAGCTGCAAGGTCAGTACGCCATTGGCGGCGACAATCACTTTACGCATACCACGATGTGCAGTACAAAAATCAGCAACGATGGCTTCTAATTTTGCCGGATCAGGCAAGGTGACTTCATGAAATTCGCTTTGAATATGTTGATGATTCTGCGATAACGCTTGGAATGTCTGTAAGCGCTCTTGGCGTGCACTGTTATACACAATAGGCTCAGTAACGAAGCAAATCGCTTCGAACCCTTGTTCAACCAGATGATTAAAGGCCATTTGTGCGGATGCGGGGTTATCTAATCCAACCATATCGCTGGGAAAATTGTCGATTTTTCTATCTAATAAGACAAAAGGCAGGGTGGTTTCTTTCAGTACGTCAATAAATTGTTCGTTAACACCCGCTGAATTTATGATAAGCCCATCCACGCGGTAACCTTTTAACAGTTGAATAAATTGGCATTCACGTTCAATGCTGTTATCCGCATTGCAAACGACGGTCATAAAACCTTGTTTGATTGACTCGGCTTCCACCCCTTTTAGCACTTCAACAGAGAATGGATTACCGATATCGGCAATAATCAAACCGATCAAGCCTGTCCGCCCATGTTTCAAGCTACGCGCCATTTGGTTTGGCCGATAGTTTAATTCACGAATAGCGCTTTCAATACGTTGACGCAAATTATCTGAAAGCAAATGAAATTCACCATTCAAATAACGTGAGATACTGGTTTTCCCTGCCTGAGCTTTGGCAGCGACATCTTTGATCGTGGCAACTTTTTGCGTTTTCGGGGCCATAGCTTTCGGTTTTTCCATTCTCTAAAAACATCACCAAGTGGTTATCTTACTCGAATAAGTGTCATTTTACTTGCGGTATTGCGTTAACTTGCTGTTTTAGCCATTGAATAAATATATCTGCCTTTGGGTTTCGTTTTTCATTCAACATGGCAAAATAATAGCGTTGTTGGCACTTCAGCGAAATATCGCCAAATGGCATCACCAGTTCTTGTCGCTTCAGCCGTTTTTCAACCAATTGTTTACGCCCCATTGCCACACCGGCATGGTTCATTGCGGCAACAATCGCTAAATCGGAACGATCAAAGCACAGGTTGCGACGATGTGGAAACAGTGCCAACTGGTAATGCTCACTCCACGCTTTCCATTCATCATAATCGGAGTTGCTACTCCATGCCTGACGGTCATGTAATAAAGTGCAATTTTTTAGTTGATGAATATTATTAAGTAAATCATATTGCTGCGCGTATTGCGGGCTACAAACAGGCACAATAGATTCAGTCATCAAATCCTCACAATACAGATTAGATCTTGTCATATCATCATAATAAATAGCAATATCAATACCATACCCACGAAAATTAACATCATCGTTTCCCGTTAAGAGATTCAACTGAATTGAGGGGTATTGATTAGCAAAATCTGCAATTTTGGGGATTAACCAGCACTGAGCGATAGATGGCCGTGAATACACCGTCAGTTCACCCGAGATTTCTTGGTTTTTGATATCAATGATTTCTTGGTTAATATCATCCAAATTTTTACGTAGAGCCCAGTAAATTCGTTCCCCGTCAGAGGTTAGCTCAATACGCCGATGAAAACGCTCAAATAATTTAAACCCCAATTCCCCTTCTAACATGTTAATTCGGTGACTAACTGCACTTGGTGTTAACGAAAGTTCCTGCGCCGCTAAGGCAAAAGAAAGATGCCGTGCTGCTGCTTCAAAGGTATGCAAGCGCGATAGTTGATAACTTGATAGCCGTTTATTCCATTGAATAAATCCAGATTGCTCAAATTGATTGAAATTTGCCGACACAATGCCCCCAATAAAAACCATGATGCCTAATAATCCCTATAATACCCATTTTAAGATGAATTTAGGTGTCCCAAAGACTCTAAAATCCAATTTACATGACTAATATCACAGCCTTGGGTTAATTTAGTTCATCTAAACTGCATGTTTCATCGTTTGTCACCTCTGAATATTTATTATCCAATAGAAGAACAACAACAAGATGATCAGAGGTAGGATATGGACTCTACAATGTGGATGATTGGTACTTTAGTTATCAGTATTTTACTAATCATCGTTTCAATTATTAAGTTTAAGTTTCACCCTTTTTTAGCACTTTTACTCGCCAGCTTCTTTGTCGGTATCTCCATGCAAATGAACCCATTAGAGATGGTCAGCGCCATCGAAAATGGCATTGGGGGTACACTTGGGTTTTTAGCCGCTATTATCGGTTTGGGGACTATACTCGGTAAAATGATGGAAATCTCCGGTGCAGCAGAGCGCATTGGGGTGACATTACAAAAGAGCCGTTGGTTAACGCCTGACGTTACCATGGTGCTGATTGGCTTAATCTGCGGTATTACGCTGTTTGTTGAGGTGGGCGTTGTCCTGCTAATCCCATTAGCTTTTTCTATTGCGAAAAAAACCAATACCTCGTTATTAAAACTGGCTATCCCATTATGTACCGCACTGATGGCGGTACACTGTATTGTACCACCACACCCTGCGGCTCTCTTTGTCACAAATGAATTAGGTGCTGACATTGGTACAGTGATTGTGGCAGGGCTCGCAGTAGGCTTAGTCGCGTCATTAGTGGGTGGGCCGCTGTTCCTTAAGTTCTTAGGTGACCGCTTACCATTTAAAACGGTGCCAGAAGCCTTCTCTGACCTCGAAGTACGAGAAGAGAAAGATTTACCGTCTCTCGGTGCCACACTGTTTACCGTTTTACTGCCAATTATCCTCATGTTGATCAAAACAGCCGCTGATTTAAACATGAGCAAAGATAATCAGTTATTTACCTTTTTACAGTTTATTGGTAACCCAATAACCGCTATGTTTATTGCCGCTTTTGTCGCTTATTACATGTTAGGGATCCGACGTAATATGGGAATGAGCGTATTACTCAGCAAAACCGAAGAGAGTTTTAGCTCAATCGCTAATATTTTATTGATTATCGGTGCGGGAGGGGCATTTAACGGTATCTTAAAAGGCAGTGGGCTGAGTGACTCCTTAGCGATGGTGCTATCGGGTATTGATATGCACCCAATCTTACTGGCCTGGCTAGTGGCAATCATCCTGCATGCCGCAGTCGGTTCTGCCACTGTTGCGATGATGGGCGCAACTGCGATTGTGGCTCCGCTAATGCCAATGTACCCGCATATTAGCCCAGAAATCATGACATTAGCCATTGGTTCAGGCGCAATTGGTTGCACTATCGTCACTGACTCGCTGTTCTGGTTAGTCAAACAGTACTGTAATGCCACTTTAGCCGAAACATTCCGTTTTTACAGTGTCGCCACGTTGATTGCATCTTTCGTCGCGCTGGCAGGGACTTTTGCACTTTCATTTGTGATTTAAAAGAGAGTAATTATGACTCAGATAAATGTTGATAAGTTAATTGCTGACTACCCTTTAGTTCAGGACTTAATCGATTTAAAGCAAATTGCGTGGTTCAACCCAAATGTCACGACGACACAAGCGGGTTTGCCTTATGTCGGGCTAACCATTGAAGATGTGCAAGATGCAGAAGCGCGCTTAAATCGCTTTGCGCTTTATTTGATGAAAGCGTTTCCAGAAACTCAAGCAACACAAGGAATTATCGAATCTGAAGTTATCGATATTCCAAACATGCAAGCCGCGCTGGAAAAACGTTATCAAACACCAATCGCGGGAAAAATGTTACTGAAAAAAGATAGTCACCTGCCAATTTCGGGGTCAATTAAAGCCCGAGGGGGGATCTATGAAGTACTCACTCATGCGGAAAAACTTGCCTTAGCCGCCGGTATTTTATCGACAGATGATAATTACGAAATTTTATTCTCTGAACAATTTCGCCAATTCTTTAGCCAATACCGTATTGCAGTCGGTTCAACCGGTAACCTTGGTATGTCCATCGGCATTATGAGCGCTAAACTCGGCTTTAGCGTCAGTGTGCATATGTCCGCAGATGCGCGTCAATGGAAAAAAGACAAGTTACGTTCCCATGGTGTGAATGTGGTGGAATATGAACAAGATTATAGCATCGCCGTCGAACAAGGCCGTAAAGAAGCCGAAAAAGATCCTAACTGCTTTTTTATTGATGATGAAAACTCAACCACCCTGTTTCTCGGCTATGCTGTCGCAGGCCTTCGTCTAAAAAGACAATTTTTAGAGCAAGGGATTACTGTGGATAACGACCACCCGCTATTTGTCTATTTACCTTGTGGTGTCGGCGGTGGCCCCGGTGGTGTCGCTTTCGGGTTAAAACTGGCCTTTGGTGATGCCGTCCATTGCTTATTTGCCGAACCAACGCACTCGCCTTGTATGCTGCTAGGAGTGCATACTGGCCTACATGATGGTGTGTCAGTCCAAGAAATTGGTATTGATAATATCACCGCCGCAGACGGGCTGGCAGTTGGCCGTGCATCCGGTTTTGTGGGGCGTGCAATGGAGCGGCTTATTGATGGTTATTACACCATTGACGATAGCGAAATGTATAACCTGTTAGGTTTACTCAACCAAACTGAGTCGATTAAATTAGAACCGTCAGCCTTGGCAGGTATGACTGGCTGCGTACATGTCACGCAAAACACGGGTTATTTGCAATCCAAATCCCTCACGCCGACGAAACTGGCCAACGCAACACATCTTGTATGGGCAACGGGGGGCGGTATGGTGCCTGTGAATGAGATGCAAAAATATTTATCACAAGCCAACCTAAGTTAACAATTAATGTATTCAACGCCCTCTTCGCGTTCAATGAGAAGAGGGCTTTTTAGTATCAACCACACCTTATTAGCTTTGTAATAATTGCCCCGGTAATGGCACTAAATTACTTTCAATATAACGTCTCACTAAGGTCGCGAGCGCCACTAACGAGTCCAAATGAGTCCTTTCCCAGCCGTGGGAGCTGTCTAGTGCGAAACACGCTAAAGCCGCACGAATATCCCATCCGGCATCAATGGCCGCAGCACTATCAGAACGATAATGTTTAAACGTATCGCGGACGTGAGGAATATCATACTGCTGGCATAATTGCAGCAAATGTCGTGTAATTGCCAAATCAAACGGGCCGGTTCTGTCACGAAAGGCTAAAGTCAATGCGTCATCTCGTGTGGTTTGATCTGGGGCAGAAACTGAGTTATCAATCGCTAACAATTCTTGAACTTGCGAACCAAAACCGTGTGTACCGCCAATTCCGACCTCTTCTGAAATTGTGAACATCATTTGGCAAGGCACCTCAGGCACAACGCCATCATCCACCAGTGATTTTAATGCGGCTAACATCACCGCACATCCAGCCTTATCATCCAAATGACGCGATACAATAAAGCCGTTATCAATAAATTCGGGTTGTGCATCAACCGCAACAATATCACCGACATTTAAGCCATGGGATTGTAAATCAGCGAAATTATAACAAGGGGCATCAAGGCGAATTTCTAAATTATCCCAATCCGCAATTTGAGTATCAACTTCAGTATTAAAGCGATGCCCAGACGCTTTTAATGGCAAAATAGTGCCGCGATATTGGTGATTGTCACTAAATACCGTCACCCTTGCACCTTCCGCAAAGCGTGCTGCCCATGTGCCTGTATTACGCAGTGCCAAGCGCCCATTTGGTTTGAGTTGTGTCACCATCGCCCCAAGCGTATCAAGGTGTGCGGCTAATGCACGTTTAGGTTCTTCAGAGCCAAGCGTAATATATAGCACTCCACGGCGTGTATATTTCGGCGTGAATCCCAACTCAGTCAACCATTGATGTGTCCGCGCAACGGCTTGTTCAGTCATCCCAACCGGGCTAGGCGTACATAACAATGTTGTTAATACAGAGGTCAGATATGCTTTATCTATCATTACGTTACCTATCTTCACTTAAAAAACGTTCTTGCAATGTGGCTTGTAGCGCTAACATAGCTTTTTCTGCGTAGGCCATGTGTGCTTCCATCACCGATTGAACCTTCTCGGCGTCTTTACGGCGTAAAGCCTCGATTAATTGATATTGGTATTCAATACCTTGGCGCCTGTCGACGGGCTCAGGTTTTAAATAAATGTCCTTACAAACCGCTAAATCTTTGAGTAAACGCTGTAAAAAGTGGCAAATAAACACTAATAAAACGTTATCGGAATAGCTGGCAACCACCGCATGAAAATCCAGTTCTGCCATCCGTTGCTGCCAACGTTCGTTTTCATCTGCGGGTTCATGGTCATAAATGGCGATGGTATCGTATAGCTTCTGGATACCGTCATTATCGATGTTGTCAATCGCACTAACCGCAACCACCGGTTCTAGTAATTTACGTAACGTATAAATATCTTTGATTGATATATCCCGCGTAAACAAATAGTTCGATAACAAACTCATTGCTCGCGATTCAGTCATGGAATCAATAAACGCACCACCACCCGGCCCGGTTTTCGTTTTAATTAACCCTTGAACTTCCAGTGATTTCAGTGCTTCTCGCACAGTACTTTTGCTGGCGTTGTAATGTTCAATAAGTTCTTTTTCTTGTGGCAAACGGTCACCGGGTATGAGGTTATCGGCCATGATAGTTTCTTTTATTGCATTGACGATTTCATCAGTCCGCTTAATACGTACTGGTTCTATCGTTGTCGGCTTATTGGTGCTCATATTAGGTTCTCAACTGGTTTAAATAAGTTTCTAAGCGACTGAATCAACACGAATACGAGGGGCACTAGCCAATAAATTTCGCGTATATTCATGCTCCGGTGCGGCAAATAAGCTGCGGGTATCTCGACATTCTAGCAAATCCCCTAAATAGAGTACGGCGACTCGATCTGCTATTGATTCCACTACCGCTAAATCGTGACTAATAAATAAATAGGATAACGAAAACTGTTGTTTAAGTTGTTCTAGTAACAACAAAACTTGCGCTTGTACCGAAACATCCAACGCACTAACCGGCTCATCTAGTACTAATATTCGTGCATCTGCGGCTAAAGCTCTCGCAATGGCTAACCGCTGTGCTTGCCCTCCCGAAAACTCATGGGGATAACAAGCTAAAGCATCGATTGGCATATTGACGGCCTCAAGTAATTCCGCCAGCCGAGCCGCTCTTTGTGATGAGTTCATGTGTTTTAAATATTTCAACGGAACAGACAAAGTTTCTCCAATGGTTTTTCGCGGGTTCAAAGATGCGACAGGGTCTTGAAAAACATACTGAATGGCTTGCCCAAAAGCTCGCGCACCTTGCTGCTGCCACTCTGCACGAGTTTGTCCTAAGACAGTAATATCTCCTGAGGTCTCGCGGTCCAAGCCAACTAAAATACGTGCTAAAGTACTTTTTCCTGAGCCACTCTCCCCAACCACCGCCAGAGTTTCACCTTCATAAAGTGATAAAGAAATATTTTTTAATGCATGAACTTGGCGCCCTCGAGGGTGAAATAGGCTTCTTGGCTGCCCGAAGGTTTTCACTAACTGATTAACCTCAATCACTTTTTTCATTAAACCTCCTGTGCCGATGTCAAATCATTACTATCGGGCTGATGACCATAGAGTTGTTGGACTTGTTTTAAAAACCCACGTCCTTCCCCTAACTTAGGTACACTGGCGATCAGACGTTGTGTATAAGGATGCTGAGGCTGCCGTAATACCGTTTGCGTATCACCGGTTTCGACTATCTCACCTTGCTGCATCACCGCAACACGGTCGCAAATTTGGTTAATGACCGCAAAATCATGGGTAATAAATAAGAGCGCAACACCGCGATCACGGCGTAGCTGGTCAAGTAATTCTAGAATTCGCGCTTGTACTGTGACATCTAATGCGGTGGTCGGCTCATCAGCAATAATCAACACGGGGTCATTAGCCAGAGCCATTGCGATCCCTACCCGCTGGCGCTGTCCGCCCGAAAGCTCATGGGGATAGGCATCGAAACGTTCTCGCGCATCTGGGATCCCGACGCTGTCCAACAATTCAATGGCTTTGTTTTTCGCCTCATAGAGTGACAAAGATTGGTGAGCGGTGATGGCCTCACGTAATTGCACACCGATGGTAAACTGGGGATGGAGCGTCGTCAGTGGGTCTTGGAAAATATATGAAACCTTCGCACCGCGACGGCGCTGCATAACAGATAGCGGCAATGACAGCATTTCTTCGTGTTCCACATAAATTCCCCCCGCCGTAATCAATGCCGGAGGTGATGCGAGCAGCCCCATCACAGATAAAGCGGTGACACTCTTACCCGAGCCGCTTTCCCCAATTAACCCTAGACACTCCCCCGCCCCAACAGTAAAACTGATCCCTTTTACAGTTAAACGTAATTGATTTCCTTGGCGAAAAGCAACCGACAAATCTTTGACTTCTAATACCGCTTGTTCACCTCCCGTTTTCGCAGGAATATTAACTCTATCGGTTTGTGTCATTGGTTGTGATCGCTGTAAGGCTCCCGATTTTAACCGGGGATCAAGAATGTCACGCACGCCATCCCCTAGCAGGTTAAAACTAATCACAATAAGAAAGATCATAATACCGGGTACCAATGCCACATGAGGAGCGACAAACATCTGTGCGCGCCCTTGTCCTAGCATTGAACCTAAGTCTGCATTAGGTGGCTGAGTACCTAGCCCTAAAAATGACAAACCTGCCGTCTCTAAAATCATCCAACCGATGGTCGTTGACATAGTAACCACAATGATTGGCAAGACATTCGGTAACACTTCCGTTAATAGGACTTGTAAATGGTTTTTACCTGACAACCTAGCTGCTTGAATAAAATCCCTATCGCGTAAACCCACTGTTAACCCACGAATATTCCTAGCAAAAAAGGGAATATTCACTAATGCGATCGCATATAACGCATTGAGTAACCCTGGCCCAAGTACCGCGACAATGGCTAATGCCAATAGAATGTATGGAAATGCCATTAGCATATCAATACAACGCATCAATAATGTATCGGTGCGATGGCCGACATACCCAGCCACTAAACCAATCAGGGTGCCGAATATTGCAGCGATTAGTGTTGCTGAAATACCGACTAATAGAGACACTCGCGTTCCCCACAGCAATCGAGATAAAATATCTCGCCCTAAATGGTCAGTACCTAATAAATGACCAGACGAAAAAGCGGGAAGTAGCCGATTAACTAAATCAGTTTCATCAGGATTAGCAAGGGGGAGCCAAGGCGCTAAGAATGCCAAGAGCATAATGATAGATAAAGTAAATAGCCCCAAAGTTGCTAGGCGGTTCGCTAGCAGTAACGAGCCGACCGATTGGTGATGACGATGCTGAATAACAGGGGTCACAGATTGGCTCATGATTTCAACCTCGGGTCTAATATGGCTTGCGCAACATCCGCAAGTAAATTGATAAAGACATAGGACGCCGCGGCAATCAATACGCCCCCTTGGACTAAAAATAAATCACGGGTTGCCACAGCCTTCACCAACATGGCGCCTAGCCCCGGCCATTGAAAAACGGTTTCAATATATACCGCCCCACCAAAAACAAAGCCTGCTTGGATACCAATGACGGGAATAACGGAAACTAATGCCATACGAAATGCATGGCGGAAAATCACTTTGCGCTCACTTAAGCCTTTTGCCCTTGCGGTGCGAATAAAATCAAGTCGCAGTACTTCTAACATTGCTGTGCGCGTCAAACGTGCTATCACCCCTGTCGCAACCAATGAAAGCGTCACAGCAGGTAAAACAAGGTGATGCAATAAATCGCTCAGGCCACCGCCTTGCCAAATATCGTACATTCCAGATGCCGGAAACCATTGTAATTGAACAGAAAAAAGCATAATCATCAATAAACCAATCCAAAAAGATGGCATTGAGATACCCAATAAAACGGCGAGTGTAATAAATCGGTCACTCCAACTAAATTGACGAATGGCAGAAAGAACCCCGGCCAATAGCCCTAAAATTGAGCTGAGTAACAGCGCACTTCCGCCCAAAATTAATGTGGCAGAAAATCGCTCTAAAACCTCATCAACAACAGGTCGGTTAAGGACAAATGAGCGGCCAAAATCTCCCGAAATCAAATTATTCATCCAAATAAAATATTGCTGATATAACGGCTTATCCAACCCAAGCTCTGTTTTTACTCTAGCCACATTTTCAGGAGTCGCCCAAGGGCCAAGCAGTGCTTGAGCTGGCTCTCCAGGGATCATTGCCATGATAAAAAAGACAATTAACGTCAAACCAATCAGTATGGGTATGGTCGCTAAAATGCGTTTCAAACAGTATAACCACATAGTTTTTCCCCATAAAATCAAATAATTAATTGAATAGCTAACTCACATTAATTAATCAATCTTTACGAACGTCTTTAAGTAATAAGTTAAAATTAGGCTGCAATTTGAAATGCTTAACATGCTCATTAGCGACCGCATTTTGCTTCCAGTTCGCCACAAACAACCAAGGTGCATCTTGATGAACAATTTTTTGAACTTGTCGATATAACTGAGCGCGCTCCTCAAGGTTATTTGTGACCCGCGCTTTATCTAACAATTCATCCAGTTGCTTGTTACTGTAATAACCGGAGTTAAATCCGCCTTTATCCGGCCAAGAAGCGCTATGCAAGGTTAAAAAAGGTAAGGTATCTGGGTCATTCGTCATCCACGCCATTTCGGCCATATGCGCTTGTTTGAGGCCTGCATTGACCTTGGATAAGTAGGTATTCCACTCAAAGGTTTGAATTTCGACAGCTAAACCAACCGCTTTTAGGTCAGCTTGAATAGCAGTAGCCATAGGAATCGGGTCTAACATTCCTGAGCCCCCTTCGGTGACATAAAAAATAATTTTTTGCCCTTGTGCCCCCGCTTCTGCTATCAATTGGCGAGCTTTTTCAGGGTCATAAGGGTAAGCGTTGGTTTCTTCATCAAATGCCCAATCGAAAGCTGATGGAATCGGACCTTGTGCGACGCCTGCGGAGTCCTGAAGAATATATTTCACAATATTTTCTTTATTTACCGCGTAGTTAACTGCTTGCCTTACACGCACATCATCAAACGGTGGCTGAGACGCATTAAGCATGGCATACCAAACATGAGGTCCTACAGCTTCATAAACATGGAAGCGGTTGTCATTAACAAATAACGGGACATTATCAGCAGGGACTTCAACCATGGCATCAATCCCCCCTGATAACATTTCGGCTACCCGGGTATTGGCGTCAGTAATAGGCCGAAAAACAACATGTTGTAAGCTGGGTCTACCATCCCAATAGTCTTCATTAGCGGATATGACAACCCTTTTGTTTGCCGTCCATTCATCAAATTTAAAGGGGCCTGTTCCGCTGGGATGGCGACTAAAGTCTTTGTCATATTGCTTTACTGCTGCGGGTGAAACAATCAGCCCTGCGGGTGTGGCTAAGTTTGATAAAAACGGGGCAAACGGTTCTTTTAAGGTAAAAACCACAGTCTTGTCATTCGGGGTTGTAATCTTGTCTATCGCAGAGAAAAAAAACGATAATGGGAATGGCCCAGTATGGTAATACGGGTGCTGGTTATCCAACATTCGTTCAAACGTGAATTTGACTGCATCCGCGTTGAAGGGGCTGCCATCATGGAACTTTATATTCTCACGCAAGTGGAAAGTGTATGTGAGGCCATCATCACTAATAGACCATGATTGGGCTAAAGCAGGTTCAAGCGTTAATGTGCCATCAGCATTACGAACTAACCCTTCGTACAAGTTAACCAAAATTCGGGAATCATTCGCAGCGGTTGCAACTTGCGGGTCTAATGACTGCGGCTCTGCAACTTGCCCTAATAACAAAACATTCGGGTGGTTCACCGCCAATGTCGGTAGCGAAATAAAGCATAAAAGCCAAAAACTGGCTATCCACCTACATAAACGCATATTCATTCGCTCCTCCCCGAGTACTGACATTGCCATATGATTGTGAAGTGTGATTTGTGTCAATTTTGTTAATAATTTTATCTTTTTCTTTATTTATGATGATAAATTATATTTCAAGCAAGAATTTATAATGATAAATTTGATCAAGGTCTAATTTATGAGGTGCAAAATGACATTTTCAATTGTGGCGCGCTGCCCATTGACAGGAAAAATAGGTGCAGCGACGGCAACAGGTGGTCCTGCGGTTGGAGCATTAGTCTTACACGGTAAAAGCCAAACGGGAGCCATCGCCACTCAAGCAATGACAAACCCAATTGCAGGCTTAACCGGTATTGAATATTTGCAGCAAGGCCATAATGCAAATAACAGCTTAGACTACCTTGTAACGCAAGATATTGAGCGGAAGCAACGACAGCTGATTGTTCTTGATAATCATGGAGGTACAGCTGATTGGACCGGCCAAAATTGCTTACCTTGGTGCGGAAGTTTATCGGAGCCTAACTTAGCCATTGCTGGAAATATGTTAGTTGGAGAGCAAGTCCTGAATGCCATTTATCAGAGCTACCATAACAACTCACATCAAGCTCTGGCTGATCGATTACTCATCGCCATGCAAGCAGGTGCAGATAAAGGTGGTGACTACAGAGGGATCCGTTCCGCTGCATTAAAAGTATGGAATAACCGACAATATCCAGATATCGATATTCGCAGTGACTGGTCAGAAGCACCGCTATCAGCGCTTTCCATCATTCTTCAACAGGTTCGTTCCGAAGATTATGCTGATTTTTTTGCACAAATTCCTACAGGAAATGAATATATCACTCGTAATTGATGCTATTTAGGTGTGTATCGACTAATAATGTAAAATAATTTAATGATATACACCCTGAAACAAAATGGTTAATAAATCATTTTATTATTAACTCAATGAATAATTATGTATTTTTTTATTATTCTTAATTCTTTCATTCATCCAAAAAAACTATTTTATAATATATTCTTAATAATTGATTTCTATCTTGCAGCATCTTAATCATTTGCTGCACAGTAGTGGAAACCAAAGTCTCTAATTATTTAGCTATAATACTCAAAGTAATCAAAGTGACTGGTTTTTCGTAATCTACAAATGCACTTTGTTAATTTATCAAGATTATTAACCTTAATAACAATTAGGTTATTACCCTCACTCAGTTACTACGCTAAAAAATAGATGAAAACAAAATAATCATAATTATCAATAAATTAAAAAACACCACCTAGATGTATAAAATACATACAAATAAGTGAGTATTTTTAAATCAATATGAATTATATTGCTCTGACTCTACGTATAATTAATAATCAAACGAACAAAAAATAACTCATTTATTTCATTTAAAACATATTTTTTATATTCACCCCCCCCTTTAGCATTTAAGGGATATTCAGCACTTTCTTCTGTGATGAAATATTCATCCCTTATTTTGGTTTCACTCTTTATAACACTATTTAAGCGAAATATTTATATTTACACCCGTACACTTTTCATGACAGTTAGTTATAAAAAATAATAAATCACAAATTAGAAAAACAGCATAATCTCCGACAAACCCTTTACAACACTGACAATATCAATTTACTTTCGCGAATCATTCACCCAACTTTATTAACAAATGCTACCCATACTTAATAATTATGAAATATATGATAAGATCATAATCTCAATTTGAAATTATTTACTATATAAAAAACAAGATTGTTATTGAGGTTATAGATGAAAATCTCGAGAAGAAAGCTATTATTAGGGGTTGGTGCTGCTGGTGTTTTAGCAGGGGGTGCTGCGGTTGTTCCTATGATCAATCGTGAAGGTCGTTTTGAATCGACTAAATCACGTGTACCAGCTGTTGCTGGCACAGAAGGCAAATTACCAGAGTCTGCAGATGCAGTCATCATCGGTGCCGGCCTTCAAGGGATCATGACTGCAATTAACCTTGCTGAAAAAGGTCTTAATGTTGTTATCTGTGAAAAAGGTGTTGTCGGTGGTGAGCAATCAGGCCGTGCATATAGCCAAATTATCAGTTATAAGACTTCCCCAGCTATTTTCCCTTTACACCATTACGGAAAAATTCAATGGCTTGGCATGAACGAAAAAATCGGTGCTGATACCAGCTACCGTGTTCAAGGCCGTGTTGAAGTACCTTCAAGCGAAGAAGATTTAGAAATTTCAAGAGCCTGGATTAAATCTGCATCTGAAAACCCAGGTTTCGATACACCTTTACGTACCCGTATGATTGAAGGAACTGAACTGGCGAATCGTCTGGTTGATGCACAAACTCCATGGAAAATCGGTGGATTTGAAGAAGACTCAGGTAGCCTTGACCCTGAAGTTGTCACACCAACCATGGCAAACTACGCAAAATCAATCGGTATTCGCATCTACACCAATTGCGCAGTACGTGGTATTGAAACGGCGGGCGGCAAAATTTCTGATGTTGTCACAGAAAAAGGTGCAATCAAAACTTCTCGTGTTGTTCTGACGGGCGGTATTTGGTCGCGTCTGTTCATGGGTAACTTAGGCATTGATGTTCCAACACTGAACGTTTACCTATCACAACAGCGTATTACTGGCGTACCAGGCGCACCAAAAGGTAACGTCCACTTACCTAACGGTATTCACTTCCGTGAACAAGCTGATGGTACCTACGCCGTTGCGCCACGTATCTTTACTAGCTCTATCGTAAAAGACAGCTTCCTGTTAGGACCAAGATTCCTACACGTATTAGGCGGCGGGGAATTACCATTAGAGTTCTCTCTTGGTAAAGATTTATTCAACTCCTTCATGATGGCAACGTCTTGGAACTTAGACGAGAAAACACCTTTTGAAGAGTTCCGTACCGCAACTAATACACCAAACAACGAACACTTAGATGGCGTTCTGGAAAGACTGAGAAAAGAATTCCCAGTATTTAAAGAGTCTAAAGTGGTTGAACGTTGGGGTGGTACCGTTGCACCAACGGATGATGAAATTCCAATTATTTCAACAATCGAGCAGTATCCAGGACTAGTCATCAACACCGCCACAGGCTGGGGTATGACGGAAAGCCCTGCATCTGGTCGATTAACGGCAGAATTGTTAATGGGCGAAACACCATTTATTGATCCTACGCCGTATAAACTTTCCCGTTTTAGCTAAAAAACAGGAAAAAAAGCGATTTTTACTGTGGATCTATTAGCGAATAGTTTAAAGTTACATGAAAGTTTAATTTTTGATAAAACTAATAGATCCTATTTACTTTGATAATGTTAAGGAGTTTACATGCGCTATAAAACTTTATTGCTTTCTCTGCCTTTGATTTTAGGTGTAGCAAGTGCGAATGCAGCCGATGATGTTAAACGCGTTCCAGTGAAAGGATTCCCTATCTCTGAATCAGTAGAAATCAACGCGGGCAACCTCATTTTCCTAAGCGGAAAAGTTCCTTCTAAAATCTCTGCTGACGCAAAAGAAGGCGTTTTAGAGTCTTATGGTAATACCGAAGCACAAACAATCAACGTATTAAAACAAATCCAAGCTAACCTCGAAGGTATGGGCTTGACGATGAATGACGTTGTTAAAATGCAAGTATTCTTAGTTGGTGGTGAAGAAACTCAAGGTACTATGGACTTCGCTGGCTTTATGGCTGGTTACAACAAGTTCTATGAGTCTGAGAAAATTACTAATCTGCCAGCTCGTTCTACCTTCCAAGTCGCTAAACTGGCTAACCCAGCTTGGAGAGTAGAAATCGAAGTGACAGCGGTACGCCCTGCTGCAAAAAAATAAGTTCTTCTAACGAAGAATAATCAATAATGGGGCATAATCATTATGCCCCATTATATTTCCCCCTAATAACCCTATTCCATTCTTTTTTTGATACATTACTTCACGCTACCGCTATTATTTATCCCCCTATCCTCTGTGCGGTCACAAATTATCACTCCTTTTCTGTGCAACCGTTTCACACCTACTTATAATTTCAAAGAACGGATCAGGGCTGAAAAATATGACATCGCGGGTAAACAAAAATGACTCACAATACTGTCAGTCGAATGAATTTAGACCATCTTAAAACTTTTCATTACGTGGCTAAAAGTGGTAGCTTTACTCAAGCAGCACATATTTTATTTTTGAGCCAACCAGCTGTTAGCCAACAAATCCAAGGTTTAGAAAATTCTCTACGGGTTGCTTTATTTGATCGTTCCCGAAAAAAAATCACCTTAACCAGTGAAGGAAAAGTACTCTATAGCTATACCAAAAGATTATTTTCATTATTTGATGAGATAGAGCATGTCTTTCAAGATTTAAATTTATTACAAACTGGAACGCTAACAATTGCAGCAACTGCTGTTATGGGCAGTTATTATTTGCCAGATATCCTAAAACAATTTAATACTCGCTATCCGCTGATTCATATAAAAATAAAAATTGGCAATTCACAGCAAGTGATGGATTGGGTAGCAGAACAAGAGGCAGAAATTGGTTTAGCAGGCCGAGTCCCTATTGTACCGAATGTAAACCAAGTATTCTTACACCGGGAGCCCTATATCGCCGTTGTCGGTCCCAATTCTCCACTTCTACAACTTCAGCGTCCATTAACAATAGAAGAGTTCACAAACGCTTCTCTCGTGATGAGGGAAAAGGGAACACGCACTCGTGCTAAAATTGAAGATTGGCTAAAAGCACATATTGCACTCCATGATTCCCCTCCCCCTATTATTACTGTCACTAATTTAGAGGCGACAAAAAGATTAGTCGCAAGTGGTTTTGGGATTACCGCGTTGCCTTATTTAAGTGTTATCGATGATATTAGTGTTGGAAAATTGATCCAGCTACAAATTAATGCCTTTGATGTTGATGCAGATTATTATTTAACTTATCAAACTAATCGTTCGCTTTCCGCAGCTGCTTTTCAATTTATTATGCTATTACGCGAAATATCTGACGAAATATCATTAAATAGTGATATAGCGCAACTTATTCATACCGAAAATATCTAAATCGCATCAATTATACAACAGATAAGCAACTATAATATTTACTTATATTACGCATACAACTTGCTGATTTTTGGTTCCTCTATGAATGTGCAAAGATGGTTTTAAATAAAATGCATGGTTAATAATAAAAATTAACCACTTTGTTCTTCTCAGGAGTAATCATAATGGCTAAAGAAATTGAACGTAAATTTTTAGTATCGGGTGATTCATGGAGAGAATTAGCCAATGGTGTTCGTTACACCCAAGGTTATTTAAATAGCCAGAAAGAACGTACCGTTAGAATAAGAACTATCGATGATAAAGCCTTCTTAACAATTAAAGGAATTACCGTCGGTATTACTCGAACTGAATATGAATATGAAATTCCCCATGCTGATTGTGTTGCTATGCTGACGCAATTAGCAGAACAACCCATTATCGACAAGAAACGTTATAAAATCCCCTTCGATGGCTTAATTTGGGAGGTAGATGAATTTTTTGGTGTTAACGAAGGGTTAATTGTTGCTGAAGTCGAACTTAGCGATGAAAACCAATCCTTTAAAAAACCCGAATGGGTAGGCGACGAAATATCTTCAGACCCCAAATATTTTAATTCTAATCTTGTTGCTAATCCTTATACCACATGGAAAAAATAAGGGGAATTTTATGAATACATTAACTAAAAATATTGCGATATCAGAAGAAGATGCAAGTAAAATAGTACCTCGAGCAGAATTTAGAATATTTGGACATGACCTTATTAACGAAATAGAAACTAAAATTTGGGATGTCAAAGCAACCTTATACGCTGCGCGAAAAATGCCAATAGAAACCTATTTTTTATCTGAAAAAACGAATGATGCCAATGTAAAAGTACGTGATGGATTATTAGATATTAAAGTTAAAGTTGGTGAAACAAAAGAGGGCTATGAAATATTCCAACCGAGAGGTAAATTCCAATTTCCAGTAAAAAAAGAAGAATTAAATATTATTTTATCTCACCTTGAAGTTGATATTCCTCTCGATAAAGACAGCTATGAAATTGAGGAATTCAAAGCTATTGTGCGCCAACACCCTTGTCTCAATGCAGTCACCGTTGAAAAAATGCGCTATGGCTTTATGGTCGATGGCATTATTTGTGAGTTTGCACGCGTTTGGTTCAATGGGGCACTAATGGAAACCGCTTGTTGTGAAAGTGAAGATTACGAAAAAATGCAAGCCGTCGTTAATGCCTTAGGTATCAACAAATTACCTAATACAAATTATTTGAAAGCCGCCAAGCGTGTTGTTGGCATGTAACTCTTTTATGTAATGCATATCGTTGTTCATCTATATGGGTCGAGTCAAATAACACCGACCCTTGAATGATAATAATAAAAGGAGATATGTATGTCAGCAAATAGTAAGCCAAGCTTTGACCCACTTGATATGCGTAATTATTCATTAGAAAAATTCCGTGATATCAAAGCTGGCGCACTAATGCAAAATCTCAAACTCATTGGTGTACCTTTAGCTATTCTCTCATTTCTATTTTTCGAATTACAATGGTGTGGGACAATCGATGTATTTGAAGCACAAACAAAAGTTCCGGCAGCTCATTGCTATAGTGCAATGGGGATTTTTGTTGCTTCACTGATTTTATGGCTCACTGAAGCTATTCCAAATTATCTCACGTCATTAATTGTCGTTGTTGTCGTTATCATTACTGGTGTGATGAAAATGCGCCCTGCCTTCGCGATGCTAGGTGAACCCGTCATGATTCTAAATATTGCCAGCTTTATCCTAGCGAGCGCATTAGTTACGACAGGTTTGGCAAAACGTATTTCACTCATGCTAGTACTCAAAACTAAAAATCATTTAACCATGTTATTCCTATGCTTTGTGGCATTAAACTTGATTTTTGGTGCATTTATTAGTGCAACCTCGGCAAAAACGGCACTACTGCTGCCATTATTTATGGTGATTTCGGCTATCTACGGTGCCACTGGTGGTGCTCAGCGTAACAATGTTGGCCGTAATATGGTGCTCCTTAACTTACTGGCGAATAATGTCTCCGCTAGCGCATTCTTAACAGGTTCTGCGGCCAATTTATTAGCGGCAGCAATGCTAGAAAAAGCAGGTGCATTAGTCACTTATCAAGATTGGTTTATTGCACTATTCCCATTGGCTGTCATTCAATGTTTAGTCGCATGGTGGACTGGGACTCGGTTTATTTTTAGGATTACAGATGAAGAAAAAACACCGAAACTCGAAGGTGGCATGGACCGCTTACGCTCGGAATATAATGCATTAGGTAAAGTCAAAATCAGTGAAATTAAAGCAGGGGTCGTATTTATTCTTGTTTTACTATTATGGTCCACGGGTAAATGGACAGGCTTACGAGCTGAAGTTGTCGCATTAGCAGGTGCTTGTATTGTCCTGATGCCCTCTTTTTCACGGCTGCCAGCAATGGGTGTCATGAAATGGAATGATGCTGATATTCCATGGCACATGTTAATGTTTAGTTTTGGTGCTTACGTATTAGGCGGTATGATGGACCAGACGGATATTGTCGGCCTTTATGTCCACAAAGCCTTTGACCATTGGAACATAGACCCTCAAGGTGCTGGAAAACTGCTTGTTTTCGCTGTATTAAGCGCAGTATTTGCACTCACCACATTGATTAGTGAAAGTAAAACAGCACGTACAATTATTTTATTCCCTATTATTATTGCCATTGCTCAACGATATAACTGGGATTTAGTTGGCTTCTGTTTACCAATGGCGTTTATGATTAATCAGGTTTATGTTCTCTATTTTAACTCTAAGCCTGCTAATATCAGTTATTTGACTGACCAATATTCAACCGGTGACTCATTTAAATATGGTATGATTCAACTCATTCTTATCTGGATACTACTAATACTATGGACACATTACATTATGCCACTCATGGGATTTAATAGTTATCTTTGGTAAAGATAGAATATTGGCCAAAAGAACAGTGTGAAGGAAAATATGATTAAAGAATCTCTCAAGATCCATGGAAAAAAACAGTTTGAAATCAAACAAAAAGTGTTGTTTCCACGTAAGTCTAAAGAGATCCGTTACCAAGTAGAGACCTTTTTCTTTTTGCCTTCATCATTACAGATTAACCCAGACCTCTACACAGCATCAAACCTCCAGCGCAGCCTCAAAAACTATATTCGGCTGCGCCCACCGACCGTAAAATTATCATCACTGACTGATGAAAACGGGGCATTAGATGAACTAAAACAGTGGTTACAACAATGTACGCCACAAAACTTACCTTCATTAGACGAGTATGAAAATAGGCTAAAGCGCTATGCTTTAACCTTCAAAAGAACCGTTCGTTTGAATGTTAAAATGGTAAGCCAAAATCCCCAACGGCAAACGCCTGAATACTTAGCTGAGTTCATGGCAAACATCGCAAAATGTCTCTGTACTTATCGGGAATTAGCAACACAGTCAACCAAAATTGAAGAAGCAATCCATTCCAATGCATTTTCTTATTGTGACGAATTCATGACGTATTACACCATGAATTATTTACGTGATTTATTAGCCGATAAGCAAATGCCATTGCGCGAAGAAATACGTCATTTCTGGTATCAAGAAATGCGTTACCTAAAGAAACAATACCCTGATTGTTTTCCTAGTGATGAGACGGATGCTGAATTAGTCACATATCGCCGTAATTTATTGAAAAAATATATCAATCGCTATCTCTATTTAGAAATTCGCCACAAGCGAGGACTTCCCCTGTTATTACACTCTATTTATGGTATTGCTGCTGCAATTTCAATGCTTTTCGCAACTGTTATCGCCTTTTTCTGGCAAGGAAAATATGGGGCTTTAAGTGCCAACTTATTTTTGGCTATGGTCATCGGCTATATCTTCAAAGATAGGCTGAAAGAAGTAGGTCGAGAGCAGCTGTATCGCTTATTTCAAAAATGGATCCCTGACCGGCAATTACGTATTTACCGCGAAGGAGTGAAAGCACCAGTCGGTATTTGTAAAGAGTCTTTTCGTTTTATTAATGAAAATATGCTTTCCCCAGATATCCGTGAAATGCGGCAAAAATCGCATTGGGTCAATTTAGTTAACGTCCAGCGAATGGAAGATATTCTGTATTACCGCAAAGATGTATTGCTACATAACCGCCAATCCGTGTTTGAAAAAAACCAATCATCAATCGCAGATATTACGCGTTTTAATATTTCGGATTTCCTAAAATATATTGATATTAGCTATGAAGAACTCACTGTGAATGATGATGAGCCTGCGATTATTGGTGAAAAGGTGTATCACATTTACCTTTGCCGTCGCGTCACAATTAACAAAAAAACTTATAATGAGCTAGCTCGTTTAGTGGTGAATGCCGATGGAATTAAACGCTTAGAAGTGTTGCAGTCACTAGATTTACTGACAACCGATGAAGATATTGAAATTTCACCATAAATATTTTGTTTTTTTATTTTCTTCTCAAGAAAAATATTCTAATTCACGATAATTTTCTAAATCATTCGAACTGTAGCAAGGCGGCAAGAGAAGATATCTCGGGGAGCATACAAAGGTATGTGACCCGAGTAGCTGAACGTAGCCAACACCGCTACAGCTCGAAGGATGACGAAAATTGGGAACATACAAAAGTATGTGACCCAGAGTAGCTAAACGTAGCCAACACAACTACAGTGCGAAAGATGACGCAAATTTAGTAGTAGAGAGCAATATACTGATCATCCACCCGCTTAATATCCACTGGCGTATCAAAAATATCCTCAATAATTTCAGATTTCATGATCTCTTCTGGTTTGCCATGATAAGACAGACGCCCGTTTCTCAGTGCAACAATGTAATCTGAATAAACAGAAGCGAAGTTTATATCGTGGATCACTAGGATAATGGTTTTCCCTAGTTCATCAGCCGCTTTACGTAATAACTTCATCATAATCACCGCATGCTTCATATCGAGATTATTGAGTGGTTCATCCAGTAAAACATATTCTGTATCTTGGCATAAAACCATTGCAACATAAGCTCGTTGGCGCTGGCCACCCGATAATTCATCTAAATAACGGTGGCGCAAATCTGACAAATTGAGAAAAGAGAGTGACTCATCAATTTTCTTTTTATCATCAATAGTTAAACGGCCTTTCGTGTACGGATAACGCCCAAAGCCAACCAGCTCCTCGACGGTTAATCGACTCGCAAATTGGTTCTCTTGGCGCAAAACCGATAAGCATTTTGCTAATTTATCACTGGGTGTTGTTGAAACATCAAGCTCATTCACTTTGACATAACCGCCATCATCGGGCTGTAACAAACGCCCAATAATCGACAGCAGTGTTGATTTACCTGCACCATTAGGCCCGATGATTGAGGTAATACCGCTATTTTTAATTGTTGTTGTCACGTTATCTAAGACTTTAGTATCTTGATAACTTTTCGATATCTGACTAATTTCAATCATACTAAAACCTTCTTAACACCATATAAATAAAGAAAATTCCGCCGACAAACTCGATAACGACTGATAATGTTCCCGCCATATTTAAACCGTACTCAAGAATCAACTGGCCGCCAATCAGCGCAATGACACCAAGTAGAAAGGAAACGGGGAGCAAATAGCGGTGTTGGCTACTGCCAGCCACTAAATAAGCTAAGTTCGCGACCATCAAGCCTAAGAATGTTAAAGGGCCAACCAGTGCCGTAGAAACAGCAACCAAGATTGAAATAAGTAACAAAATAACCGTGACTTGCTGGCGATAATTAATCCCTAAGTTCACCGCATTGGCTTGCCCTAACGCGATAACATCAAAACAATAGCGCATGCGCCACAACAAAACCCCTACCACCGCTGTAATCAGCAGTGTGAATACAATCAGCTCAGGCGTCCCCTTCGTAAAGGTGGCAAACATCCGGCTTTGTAAAATGGAAAATTCATTGGGGTCCATTAAACGCTGTAGTAATGTCGCTACACTGCGAAATAATGTGCCAAGAATGATACCTACCATCAATACTAGGTTGATATTCATTTTAACTGACACAAATAACCAGCGATAAAGCAGAACAGAGAACAACACAAGTAATGTGGACTCTAATAAAAATTTACCAATATTCAATAACCAAGAGGATGGAAAGCTATCGGTATAGAAGACAAAAATGGTTTGTAATAATATAAATAATGCTTCTAACCCCATGATAGATGGGGTCAGTATCTTATTATTAGCAATAGTTTGAAAGAGAACTGTTGAAACCCCAGCAGCGAAAGCCACCACGATCATCGTGAGAACAATATAGCCTCGATGCGGCAAAATATAGGCAAGGTTACTGCCCAAATTGACCGTCATATAAAGAATAATGGATAACAATGACAAAGCCAGTAGTATCCATATTCTTTGCAACGGCGTTACCCTTTTCTTCGGTAACGCTATTGATGTATTAACTTTTTGCATAACGTTGTTGCTTCAACAATAAATATAAAAAAATCACCGCGCCAACAACACCTAAAATCACACTTGCAGGGATTTCAAATGGATAGCGAATTAAACGCCCAATAATGTCACACAGTAAAACTAAACCACCACCAGCAATACAAATCCAAGGGATGGTTTTACGTATGTTATCCCCCATCACTAAGCTCACGAGATTTGGAATAATTAAGCCTAGGAAAGGTAACGCGCCGACCACCACGACCACTACGCCGCTAATTAAAGCGATAATCGATAAACCGATGGTCATTACTTTGCGATAATTTAGGCCAACATTAATTGAAAATTCACGCCCCATACCGGCAACCGTAAAGCTATCGGCAATCCAGCAAGCAATTAACGTTAATATTCCTACTAACCACAATAGTTCATATCGGCCTTGAATGATGCTAGAAAAGTCACCGCTCATCCATGCACCAAGTGATTGTAATAAGTCGAAATAATAAGCAGTAAAAATGGTCAATGCGCTAATCACTGCACCCAACATAATCCCTACCAATGGGACTATCAGGGCGGATTTTAAAATGACACGACGCAATAGCACCATAAACAACATGGTGCCAAGAAGCGCAAAACCGCTAGCGACCACCATCTTAGTCATAATACTTGCTGCAGGGAAAAGCACCATAACGACCAATAAACCTAAACTGGCTGACTGGGTTGTCCCTGCAAGAGAAGGTTCAACAAAGCGGTTTTGTGTTAATAATTGCATGATTAGCCCAGCAACGCTCATGGCGCTACCTGCTAAAATCAAAGAGACGGTTCGGGGAATTCGGCTAATAAAAAAGATGTCTTGCATCTCTGGGTCGGTGAAAAGCGAAACGGGTGACACGTCACCCGCTCCAATAAACAAGCTTAATACCGCTAAAACCAATAACGCGATAATTCCACAAAAAAGATAAAGCGTTTTCATCGGTTATTTTGCTTGGCTCTTCTCTAATGCTGTATTGATATCGTCCATTAACTTAGAGTAAGTTTGAATACCACCTGCAATATATACGGCAGTTGGGTCAAGGTATGTAATTTGGCCTTTTTCCCACGCTGCGGTTTTTCTCACTAATGCGTTATCTAATACTTCTGCTGCTGGCTGTGCATCTGTTTTACCAATCGCGCTATCACGGTCGATAACAAATAACCAATCTGGGTTTAATTTCACCAGTAACTCTGCATTAACGATGTTACCGTGGCGACCCGTGTTTTCTTCAAATACATAAGCAGGTTCAAAACCTAATACATCAAAGATAAAGCCGAAACGAGAACCCGGACCGTATGCGGAAATTTTACCGCCACTGACTAAGATCACCATCGCTTTACCCGCGGTAGGTGCTTTAGTTTTGATACCTTCAATTTTAGTATTGAAGTCAGCAATCAATTTTTTGGCTTGTTCTTCTTTACCAAACAATGCACCAAGTTCATTAGTACGCTCAGTTAAGCTACCAATAAAGTTTTTGTTATCAATGTCTAATGAGATAGTTGGAGCAACGCCACTGAGTTTGTCATAAGCATCACGGGCACGGCTTCCACCTAAAATCAGGTCAGGTTTAGCATTACTTAATGTTTCATAAGCGGGTTCAAATAATGTTCCGCCATTGACGTATTCAGAACCACTATATTTCGTTAAGAATTCAGGGAAGCGAACGTTGGTTTGTGGAACACCCGCAACTGGGGCTCCAAGTGCATCCATGATGTCCAATGTTTCCATGTTCATCACAATGACTTTTTGAGGATGACGAGGAATTTCAGTTTTGCCTTGGGCATGTTCTATCGTGATAGTTTGTTTTTCTGCAACTTGTGTTGTTTCTGTCGTGTCTTTCGCGTTATCACAACCGGCTAATACTAACGCAGATAACAAAGCAATACCCGAAACTAATGATTTTGCAAACATCTAATTTCCTCCGTCCATCGATAAAAGTACTGATGATTAAATTTTGTGATTCACAATTTGGCGTATATTACACGCAAACAAGCGCAAATGATATTAGTTTGCATTTGCATTCACTAAAAAGTTGTCTTAACGCACAAAAACATCAATTCAATGAATTGACCACGTAGGTTTTAATGTTTAAACAAAGAGGATAGATATAGAAAATCAGGAAAATAGAGTAAAACGTGATTTGACTGCACTTCATTGGGTAAAATAAATAGGTTGAGCCTGCGACTGTATTTGTTTGCTTAACTATTTTTATGACAGCAGACGATATAAATCCGTAATCTCAACCTATATACCATTAATTCCCATTTAAATGCGCATGATTACATGTCATCTAATTGCCCATTTTCATTGAGCTGAGAACTAATATCTTCAAGAAACCAATCAATTGGCGTTTTCATCAAAAATGCAAGTTTAAATAAATGAAACAAATCAATCTTGATTTTACCTCTTTCATAGCGTGAGATTTGCTGTTGACTAACACCTAACAATTGAGCTAACTGAAACCCTGTATATCCCAGTTCTCTACGTTTTTCTAAGATCCTCTGACCTACCATATAATGGATTTTTTCGCTGCCATTTTCTGAATACATATTATCACCATTTATTAAGGCACAGTTAAAATAAGGGCTGCGGCACCTTCAAACTGACCAGCTTGAACTCGGCCATTGGTACCTAATACGGCTTTTAGGGATACCGAGTTTGTTCCACCTGCAGGCACATGGATTTTGTAACCATTTTCCCCTGGAGTATCATTCCCACCTAAATACAAATTCGCATATAAGCTATTATCTGCTCGTAAATTTACACGTCCATTTGTCACGTTCACACCAGTGGCAATCACCAAAACATCCATCGCTAAGTTACATGTCACACTAACGTTCACTTGTTTTGATTGGCCAGCGAGATCAGCTTCGCTAATTGGGCCAAAGTTAATATCCGGGATGTTATTGTTGATCTTACAAGCTCCTATTGGTGGCGGAGCTATACCACATTGAGAACCAGGAAGTAGACCTCCTCTGCTTGTAACACCAGTGCGATCTTGGTAAAACAGCCCCACACACTCTTGATTATTCTGTAACCTAACTCCGGTATGAACAGCCCACTGTGTTGCTGGAGCTGTCGCTCTTGCCAAAACCCCGGGGATATTCTGAACATCTATCATATATCGATACTTAGAAATTTCGGCCAAATTGACTGTTGCAGCCCCCGGTGTTCCATCAGCGGTATGCTTATGACTTATGGTGAGATAGCATGTCGACCACCCATAACAAGGATTAGGCGTACTCGGCGATTCAGGATCCCAACGAGCAATCACATATTTATAATCTGCATCTCCGTTATTTGGATTATTACCGGGTCTTGATTCAGTGATATAGGAAAAAATATAAGCTGATGCAGAAGGCGAAAACATGACTGCACCAATTAATAGCGATAAAAATACTTTCATATTAGTTCACAGCCTTATTATTCATAATCTAATTTAAATGTTGCTACAGCACTGTAAGGCCCTACTTTTATTGTCTTATCAGCAATAGCATCCGGTTCACCTTTTAAATAGGCATAGAACCGCAATTGGTTAGCGCCATCTTGTAGCGTTAGCTTCGAGCCTTTCTGTTCAATAGCCAGTGGTGTTTTATCTGAATTTTGCAGCCCCACCGCGAAACCCGATGCAACACTACTTGTTGATAATGCTAAAAAACCAGGAAGTGCAAGATTAGGTGTCCCTGAAAAAGTCACTTCCACAAATTTGCCTATTGTCGTGTCACAGTCAGACAACTTAATCACAAACTCTTTAGGCGGAGTTTCACCATAGGCATAAAAGTTTTTCTCCGGTGTATCAAAAAAATCCATCGGAATGTTTTCATCACCCGGTAAAATAGTGCAAGGCTCCTCCACTAAATTACCGATAACTCTTAAATTATCAGGCACAGCAAAAGCAGCATTAAAGTTAATAAGTAAGGCGCCTGCTACTGCACATTGGATTACTTTGTTCATTATTGGTACTCCGCTAGCAATGTGCCTGTTGCAGTAAAGCCCCCTTCAGGCAACGTCACTCCCAATCGCTTGACAGGAACAACCTCTAAAACAGGCGGTTGCCCATAAGTAATTTTCAATGGTTTATTGATTTCAAAACCTAAACCATTTTGGGTAATACGCATGCCAAGATCTCGAATATTGGTTTCCAGTGCCGACTTATCAAAATCTGTTGCTGTCCCTTTGATAGTTAGCATTAAGTCCCAACCTTTTAAATTGTCTTCACACTTCAAAGCGTAATTAATAGGTTTCGTAAATCTGATACCATCAATCTTATGTAAACCAATATCTTTGTATTCAATAACGTGGACTTTATCTTCAAAAACAGTGCAAGGCGGTGGAATTAGCAAGGTTCCAGTAAACTCCACATCATTTGCCATCACGGCACTGCTAGGTATAACTAACAAACTCATTATCAGAGGAAGTCTTTTCATTATTCTTTGCATTATTTTTCCCTCACTGATAATCAAGTTTGATAGTGACGCCTGCATGAAAAACCCCACCCTTTGTCAGAGTTGTGGATAAATCACGAACAGGTATGGCTTCAAATTGAGGCGCATTTGGGTACACAAACTTGACCTCTTGGTTCAATCGAAGCTTGCTTCCGTTATAACGAAAAGCAATCCCTAAACCCGGAAGATCTGTTTCAATTGCCCCACTATCAAAAGATGCAGGAATACCAATCAACGTCATTTTCATTTGTGATGTTGGCCTTTTTTCACAATTAATATTGTAATTTATGGGCTTCGAATAGGCGTTACCGTCAATTCGGGTACTCATGATCTCATCAAAATTAACTTTGATTATATTTCCACCATTAATTTTGCAAGGCGGTGGAGCCAAAACAACCCCTTTAATCGGTACAGTTATCATACCGGGTGTAACTGTTGCCCGTGTATTTCCCGATGGGCTAATACGTGAATCAGGTAATCCTGCATAAGAAACCGATGTAAAAAATAGTCCAGCGAGACAAGATGCCAGCAGGTACCGCTGCTTGTTTAAATCACTCATAATCCACCTTAAAGTCCATTACGGCGCTGAAACTTCCTTCAGTCAATTTTTCAGGGGTTCTCACTGGCGTTACAAAGTATTGAAGAGTACCCTGCGGTGCATCGAGAAATTGAGGACGACCTCGGCTTCCTAGCCTGATGTCTTCTCGTTGTGCATCTGTCACTTCTAACGCCAAGCCAGAGACGCCTTTTACACTTAACATTTCTGGAAAATGTTGATCCGATACGGCAACAAAAGAGACAGTTATCACCGGTTGCATTGCATCCCAAAGCGATCTTCCCGTTCTTGTGTCTTTCATTCGGCTTTCCGTGCGAATGCAATGTCTAAATTCTAATTCGAATGAAACTGGCTCAGCTCTATCACCAGGTTTACGCAGTGAATAAGAAGGAATCTCCCCTAGAGACACTTCTTGGCGCATTGAATTAGTCACATCCATCGTACAAGGTGCTTCGGTCATCATGCCATTGACTGTCAATGTTCCATGTAATCCATCAATATCCCAACTGTCTGCTCCAAAGGTGAACACTGGAACTAGACCGAATAAGATAGTGCTGAACAGGAGAGTCCTTTTCATACGTTATTCCCCGTTATCTATCCGTCGAAGATTCAACTTTGCAAGTTGTACCAGCGCAACCAAACGTCAGTTTAGGCCTTCCACCATAATCGTTGATATAAGTTAGAACGGGTTTTGCCCCCATCGCACTTGCACTACCTTTAAGCATCCCATTACTTTTTGGTGAGATCATGACAGGCTCAAACTGTTTCACCGTGTCTCCGCCCACTTTTGTACTTGCGTCTACAATGGTGACGAAATAAGGGGTTGGATTCGTGACTTCGTAGGCATCACCTTTACGTGTTAGCGTAATTTTCTCTTGCCATGGATTCTCTAAATCCGTGCGTGTGGCATATAACGCTTTTGGTCGATAAAACAATTTAATTCGCGTCTGTAATGCAATTTGTAATACGTTCGCTTCTTTACTACGTGGTGGAATTTCACGTAAATTAAAGTAATAAACACTCTCTCTGTCCTGAGGCAATGTCGCGATATCAGGAAGAGCTTGAATTTTAACTTGGCTACCTTCACCCGCTTCTACACGTTGAACCGGGGGTAAAACTGTGAGTGGGCTTTCAATTTTGTTACCATTTGCATCTTCAATCCACCCCTGTGCAAGGTATGGTAACTCTGTGTTTTCATTCTTAATATTCAAGCTAATGGTCTTTTCAGCCCCATTATAAATGACGCGTGTTCTATCGAGGGCAATCGCGGCCAAAGCCTGCCCACATAGCACCGCGGATAACGTGATTGTTGTAGTAAAAAATGCAATTTTCTTAATGTTCATATGTACCAACTAGTTATAAAATCAAGCAATTTGGGTTACTCGGTATAATCTACGCTGTAAGCAATATCCGGTGGTTTCAATAACCAACGCTGACTGGGTGCTACGCCCTGTTTAATCGGTGCAGGCTTGTAAACTGGTGCTGGCTGCCCAACAGGAACGGCTTTTGCTGGCATATACCCAGGTTCAACACTGGGGCTGCTTGTACACGGTAATAACAGTGAGTTAAATTCAGCCGTTGTAATATTTTCTGGAACCTGAATTTTGCACTGCGTGCTTCCATCCCAATGCACATCTAAAACTTCATTTGGATTGACACCAGAGATATACACAGAGCCATTATCAGTCACGATACCGAGCTCTCTATTTTTTTCATTTCTCACTGTGGCGCCAAATGGCGGATAACTTCCATCGGCCAATGCCAATCTCACCATAGTTTTAATACCCGATAACACTTCAAACTCACGATAAGCAACCGCCCCTTCGGTCAGCGTAATTGGCTGAGATGTCCGAATAGCTTCCACATTGTCAGGCAATTGAGTCACATCAATATGTGTATTAGTACGGTAATAATCACTGATATCAGCAACTACCGCTTTACCAAAAATATTGGTTTCCGTGGTCGGCCCGAAACCTTGAATAGGCACATTTTTCACACCTTCAGTACCCACCATCACACGGCTACCACCTGGGGTATTAATACGGTGCAGTGCGGCACCATGCCCTGTGACTGTTGCACCACCTTGTAGAGAAAAGGCGGCTGAAGAAGTATCACCATTGATATAGCTGGTACTTGCAGTTACTGTTGCTAAATCAGCGTAACGCGTATAGAAGCCATCAATAGTTCCACGACCTCGGCTACTCACCCCAGTACCAACACGATAGTTGGTCTTATCATCAACGGAGTCGAAATAGCTGACAGTGTGTGAGTTACCATCTCTCGTTATCATATTGTTGTAGCTAATTGATGCTCTATCTGCCCATGGCAAAGAGAGGTTCATGTATAGCCCATCGTCATTATTTCTATTATCAAATTTGTTGCGGAATGCCGTTAAACTTAAATTGATATTTTTAAAACGACCGATATTGAAATATTTCGCAATAGAAACGTTATAACGTTTTGCCGCTGGCTTATTCCAATAGGTTTCGTGGTTATAGTTCAGATACGCGGTTAGGTCTGCATTCGTGAAATACTTATTAAATGTAATCGTATATAGCTCTTTACTATTATCGAACTCCACACCTCTATAACGACGATCGAGGTATTGGTTCATACTCATAAAGTCACGTTCAGAGAATCGGTATCCAGCAAAGGTTACTTGGCTATCATATTCTTCAAAACGTTTTGAATAACTTAAGCGATACGATGCACCCGTATAGATTTTGTTATCTGTTTTCAGTTTTGCTCGTGACTCGGTGATATCGAATGAAATTGCACCGAAGGCAAGTAAATCTCGACCAACACCCAGTGATAACGCGTTATAATCACCCGCTGCTATACCACCACCAAATAATGACCAACCGTTAGAAACCCCCCAACTAAACTCCCCCGTAACAAACCCTTGCCCTTCGGTTTCATGTTCCATATTATTCGGTCGACCACCCGCTATCTTAAATAGCACTGAGCCTGGACGTGTTAAATAAGGAATAGAGGCGGTATTCATTTGAAACTCTTGTACAGAGCCATCTTGCTCTTCTACTCGTACATCTAACTTACCGCTAACCGCATCACTTAAATCTTGAATACGGAAAGGTCCCGGAGCGACTTGCGTTTCATAAATAACGCGCCCTTGCTGAGTTACAATCACTTTTGCGTTGGTTCTTGCAACACCTGTTACCTCAGGTGCATAACCACGTAGATTTGGTGGTAGCATTCTCTCATCTGAGATCAGGCTCACCCCCATATAACGGAATGAGTCAAACAAACCTGAGCGTAAAAATTGCTCACCCATCGTTAGCTTTGCATTTAACTCTTTGATTGCTCGATAAGCATAATACTGGCTCCAATCCCATTTACGATCGGTTGACTGCCCATTAGTCCGATTATAACTAGCTTGCCAATCAGCCCTAAAACGCCACGCGCCGAGGTTAAAACCTGTTGTACCATTACCAGTAACCGACTGGGTATTGGCTGAATCCGCAGGCCTTGTCACGTTAGCATTCAAGTTATAGTCAAAAATTAGAGCGGGCACCCCTTCATCCCAACGAGATGGTGGATCCCAGTTATCAGAAGTAAACTCGATATAAGCCTGAGGTACCGTAATTGTGATAGTTTCTTTAGCTAAAGAGCCATTTATTGTCATTCCTGGAATCGTTTCTGGAATTAAACATTGGCCATTGTTAGAAAACTCAACCTTCTGTTTCCATTCATCGCGCAAAGCGATATGGTCGACAACATCTGGCGTTAAACAAGGCTCTGTCATACTTGGATCATTAGGATCCGCGATATATTCAATATCAAAAGTGTCAGCTAAGTCGCGACTATTTAAATTAATTTTAAATGGATACTTCCCTGGCATGACATAGCCTGCTCGAGAGAACTCATTTAAGGAAATATTGCTTTTATCCTGAAGGTCTAAAACATCCGTATTAAACTCAATATTATCATTATTCGCATTAGCTAAATTTATATGAGCAATAGCTATAAACACCATGGTAGCAACAGGCGTTAAAAAATAACTTACTGAGTTATTAAATACTTTATTTTTACTTTTTAATCGCAGAGCCATAATAGTCCCTTAGTAATAACTCAGTAATAATCCATTTTAAAACGGATAGTTGTCTGATAATTTCCTGGTTTTAAGCGTTTATTATTAGGTACTACCTGCACCTTATAGTGCAGAGTTGTCTCCCCTGCTCTGATGGGTAAATCCGGCATTGCCTTACCAGGTATTGCAACATTTCCAGCTGTGTCAGAAATTTTTACTGACAATCCGTTTGCATGCCCGAAAACATCGAAGCTGCGGCCATCTGTCGGGCCATCAAATGTAATATTGAAAGTTTGCCAATTAGGAGTTCCAGGAGTTACCGGTGTTAGAACACAATTGATAAGGCGTATAGAGAAATTACTTGCAGGGCTTTCTCTATCGTTAATTATCTGGCTAACCGGTACAGTTGTTATGTTAACTGATTGATCTCGGCTATCTGCATCAATTGCACAAGGGCTCTCAATAATTGAACCACCCATAGTGACAGTTCCTTTGAACTGACTTTGTGCCCGAGAATTTTGATTTTGCGCACTCGCTATCGGGGCAAATATCATTCCTGAAAGCACCATGACAATGATGCCAAAGTGATTCATAGCGACTCCATTTCAACTTAATAACCAATTTCAACGCATTAAAATTAGTGCCCATACATCCTTGTACGGGCGGTACCAATTACTGGTAGCTCAGAGCAAATGTTGCGATTGCGTCAAATTCACCTGGTACAGCTGGTTTATTTGTTGCATCAGCATCACCTTGCAAATACGCTTGGAAGCGCAGTGTGTTTGCACCAGTGAATAAAGCTTGAGATGGAGATTTAGCACCTAAAGCAATTTTAGTACCGTTGAAATCAGTGATCACGATACCTGCGTTTTTTGCAGTACCAGCGATAGCTAAACCATCAGTTACAGAAGCACTTGGCGTACCAGTAAATGTAGTTTGAACAGTTTTCAGAGTCGTGATATCACACTGCTCTAATTGGATGTTGAAATCGCGAGCAATACTTTTACCGCCACCGTTTAATGCAGATGTTGCGATAGCACCCATTGGTACTTCAAATGCTTGAGAACCTGGTGGAATTGAGCAAGGAGCATCAATGATTGAACCTTTAAAAGTGACTTGGCCGCCACCTTGGTTTGCAGAAGCAGAACCAGCAACCACTGCCAGACCTAAACCTAATACTAAAGCAAGTTTATTTAATTTCATTTTATACATTTCCATTAGATAAAAAGACAATACAAATTAAAATAACAAGTTATTATTAATCTGATTATTTTAATTTTTTTCTTAAAATATATTCGGTTAGTAAACATTAAAGATTGACACTAATAACCATTCCTATTTATCAAACTCCATTAATAAATAAGACAATTAAACAATGCATCAATGCGTTGCCATTATTATATCTCATTTTAATTATGTCAAATCCACCAATTAATTAACAACCTTCACTGTAAGTTAGTGATATATATATAATATCCACAATATACTCTATTTTGAATACACCATTACAGGATAAACAAGTGATGCATACCTAATTAAATTGATTTTTTCTTAATAAAAAACCACAAAATAAACCCATTCAATATTAATAAAGTTTTTTATACTCATAAAACGGGTTCTTATTAGTGAAAAAAAATGGTTAGGAAAATAACGCTAACATTAAAACAAGCCTAAATTATTAAAACGAAATTTTTATCGGTGGATAATTAATCAGAAATATCCCAAAAAAAGAATTAAATAATTTCATAATATTTCTTAATTCATTAATTGTTACATTTATCTTGAAAATTAAAAAATAAAAATAATGGTATCAATATCAAATATATATCCAACAATTAACATACATAAAAATATAGAAATCAGCGAAAAAAGAACAATATCATAAAACATTTTTTTAAATTAAAATAAAAATAGAAACAATTAAGTGAAAATTTAAAAAAAGGCATGATCGAGAAAAACCTTGGCATTACAAAATATTTCAAAAGGTAATTAAAGGTAATTTTTAATTAATTTATAAATACAAAAACCTTATCTTAAGACCTGAAAATTTCAAAAAAAATATTTTCAATAACAATTGAATTATTTCATAATGAAATTAACCCATTTAATTAAGATAAGTTAGATAAAATAATTTATTAGAAAACTCACAATGAGTAAGTATGATATCTTAAATTGTTATCGATAATTACATCACTGACATAATAGTGAAATTAAATATAGAGACCCTACATTTAAGTAAAAACACTAATCAAGTAAAACATAATTCATCTTTATTTTTAACATTATCGACATACTTATTTTCGCATTTGTAGGTAGCTAAAAACTTAATGTACTACTCAAGAACAAAGGAACTAAAATATGATGAAAGTAGATATTATTGAGTCAAATATAAAATAGATTGATCTCAATCAGATTAAGAACAATCTATGCTAGCTTAGTTTGATGTCAATACGTCTTTATTTTCTTGATAGGGTATTCATTGAGATGGTACATGTGAGTAGGCAAGAAGCCATATCATGCTCTAAGCATCGGTGGGTCGGCAGATAGTCTCTAACTAGTCAAAATATAAGATAAGAAGTAGAAATTTTACTGCCACTTCGTGGCGTCAGAGTTTGAGGCGATTGCCAACAAGGCTAACATATTCTTCTCTTACTCCATGAGAGATGATCATCAATAGTGTTATTGGATTAATTTTTCAGCTGTAGAGCAACATACAATAGAACCTTACTTTCAATCGTTAGTAGATCTAATTTTGTTATCTCAGATATTCTTTTTAAACGATAATCTAATGTATTTCTATGAATAAATAATTCTTTAGCTGTTTCACGAGATAATAAATTATTTTTAAACCAGACTGTTAATGTTTTAATCAATACACCATTAGAATCTTCATGTAATAATGTATTCAATGGTTTTAATAGTTCTTCTGAAGACCATTTAAAATTTAACCCGTATAATAATACCGGTAGCATGATATCTTGGTAACAATAAATTTTTAACTGGGGTTTTTTAGCTTTCCCTACTTGCATGGTAATTTTAGCTGTCTCATATGATTTTTTAATTGATTCCTCTGCAGGATCTAAAAAGAAATTACCTAATGATATTTTCACTTGTAATTTAAATAATTTAAGAATATCCGATTCTAATTTTAAAATTTTCTTTTTTGCAGTGTCAATATCCCAGCGATTGAACTTATTTAATGCAGGAGTTAAGCAGACAATTTCCGTCAAAGATTGAATAGCGACTAAGTTATCAGGATTATTATACTCTATTAATTTTTTAATTTCTTGTAATTCACTAAATGCACTATTTACACCTAATTGTCCGCTATCTACTTCAATAATAATAGCGACTCGTGGAATAGAAAAATTAATATTAAGCTTTTTAGACCATTCAGTTATGTTATCAGGAATGGTTCCATTTTCAATATACGCTAGAATAATTTCTTCTTTAAAACGATCGTTTAAATTCAAATGGTTATAAATCTCTGCCTGCTCTAACATCATTACTGCCGTCATGGAAACCAGCTCCCCAAATTGTTTAATTTGGGTTGGCTCTCCGGTTAATCCTATTACACCAATAATTTTACTATTCAAATAAAGAGGTAAATTAACACCTGGTTTAACCCCATGTAAATGATTCGCAGTGGCGTCATCAATAACAACTGTTCGCTTTTGCTTTATTGCGAGTAATGCACCTTCATGGAATTCACCCAATCTATTACTATCTCCACTTCCTATAATACATCCAGTTTCATCCATAACATTAATATTACAATCAATAATTTTCATGGTTCTATCAACAATTTCTTGCGCTAATTTGGAGGTAAGACAATAATCATACATATTTCAACCTCTTTTACTGGTGCTGTAAAATAGAAACAAACTTTCCAATCATAAATTTTAATAATGTTTATTTTTAATTTAATTAACTCCAGTATTCAATATTCCTTGAAAAAATCAAGAAAAATAAATTTCATTTAAAATACAGCAAACAAAGCTAAATTTTAAAACTATTATTTCAATTTTTATTATCTATTTTAATATTCAGCGTATTCGCAATATTTTTAGTACAATTAAATAAATTACTTTCAGCATTATTTAAAGCTTCTTTTAGTGAACTAATTTTATGTAAAATACTAAACGCTGAATCAATACCATATTGTTGTAAATGACTGAGGTCATCACCAAGGCTTCCAACAATGGCAATAACGGGTATTTTATGTTTTCTCGCTAACTGAGCAACGCCAAAAGGCACTTTGCCATTTAAACTTTGGCTATCTAACCGCCCTTCACCTGTAATAACTAAATTTGCTCCTACCATGTGTGATTCAAGGTTCAAGGTTTGTGCAATAATATCGAAGCCAGGCTTGAGTTCCGCTTTGAGAAAAGCAAGTAAGGCTGCTCCCATTCCTCCTGCAGCACCGGCTCCTGCAATATAATGAACTTCAACATGCAAATCTCGCTTAATGATATCTGCAAAATGTTCTAAATTTTTGTCTAACATTTCAACATGTTCATTTGTCGCCCCCTTTTGAGGGCCAAATATCACAGATGCGCCATTTCTCCCTATTAATGGGTTCGAAACATCACAAGCAATACTAAATTGGCACGCTTTTATCCTCGGGTCCATTGTGCTGACATCAATACTCGCTAAATCGGCAAGTGCTTGCCCTCCTAATTTGATTTGTTGCCCATGAGAATCTAATAATTTGGCCCCAAGTGCTTGCAACATTCCTGCTCCGCCATCATTGGTTGCACTTCCACCTATACCAATAATAATCTGCTTTACCCCAGTATCTAGGCAGGCCTTTATCAACTCTCCTGTGCCATATGATGTCGTTAGTAATGGATTTCTTAATTCAATAGGGACTAGCTCTAGCCCACTTGCCGCAGCCATTTCAATAAATGCTTGCTGTTTATTTTGAGATAAACCATAGAATGCCTGAACACTCGTACCTAAAGGACCAATAACATCAAGATGATAGATTTCCCCATTGGTAGCCTCAACCATCGTGACAACTGTACCCTCACCACCATCCGCAATAGGGCACTTAACATAAGTTGCATGCGGAAAAACCTCTTTGAACCCGTTTTCAATAACCGTTGCGACTTTCAATGCAGATAAACTCTCTTTAAATGAGTCAGGTGCAATGACTATTTTCATAAAAATAATCCTTTAGAAATTTTTATTATCAATAAGTTAAAAATTCAGGTGGGTACTCGCCCACCTGATACGACTTTTTATTATTTCGGTTCATCGAGTAAGAGGATCATAATTAAGCCAATCACCGCACAGATACCAAAGTAAGAGAAAACAGCATCAAACTTACCGGTCATATCTAACAATAACCCTGCCATCATAGGTGAAACGAAGCCACCTAAGTTTCCTCCACTATTTACAACAGATATCGCAATTGGATAGTTATTATTATCAGCGACTCCCATTGGATAAGCAGTAAATGCAGGCCAGCCAATATTCAAGAACAAACCAACCGAGAAAAGGGCAAGTGCAACTGCGCTCGTGCTTTCGGGTACATTCAACATCACTAACATCATCGCAATCGTCGCTACTGCGGTAAAAAGCATGGTGGGTTTGCGACGACGACCAAAAACTTTATCAGAGATCCAGCCACCAAAAATCGAGCCGATAAACCCACCAACAAATGGCATTGATGCAACAAAGCCCATTTTCATAAATGAAAAGCCTTTTTCATTTACCAGATAAGAAGGTATCCAGGTTAATATTCCATATAAAATACTGACCATCATGAAATAAGAAATAGTATTACACCAAATATTTTTAGATTTAAATATTTGGAAAGCTGAACTTAATGGAGTGACTGATTTAACACGAATAAATTTATCTAGCGTATTAAATTTAGGACTCAGAACAATATTGCCTTCTATTTTCTTTTCTGCAATTTCTGAATTATCGGCACGAATATAATCTAATTCACTTTGCGAAACAAAACGACTTTCCTCTGGTTTTGTTCTAACAAATAAATACCAAATAATTGCAAGAAAAATACCGGGAATAGCGAACAGAATAAAGACCCAACGCCATCCATAAGTTAATGCAATCCAAACAACTAATGGTGGAACAATAATCGGAGCAAACATCGTTGAAGCAATATAAACGCCAGTGGCGGTTGCTTTTTCTTTTGCTGGAAACCAGTTATTAATTGTCGACGTTAGCCCGACAGGAGTTGGTGCTTCGGCCATACCTAGGCCAAGACGCAACCACTTAATTGCAAAGGCAGATTGGGCTAAGCCAATAAACCAAGTCATGGCAGAAAAACCGAGAATGGATAATGACACCATACCTCTTATCCCACGTTTCGCCATCCAAAAGCCTGCGGGTATTTGACATAAAGCATAACCGAGGAAAAACATACTCGCGAGAGAGCCCGCTTCTAAATTAGTTAATTTAAACTCATCAGTAATAAAAGGTAGAACCGCACCAATATTACTTCTGTCTGCATAATTTACAGCATAGACGATAAAAATCAGGGCTAATACCACCCAACGATAATTCGTCTTTGGCCTAATCGGATTTGAATTTATCATTATTTTCGCTCCAGAGCAGTTTATTATTTAATACACGTTTTATTACCTGCTTTTTTAAGAATGAAACGATCCCTGCTAATTCATTAAAATTAACATTTAGGAACGTTATTTAATTTAAACTTACTTCAACTAATTTTATTTACTCGACAAGCTATGCATTGTTTCTTTTAATAAAGGATACAGCCCATTGTAAATATTAAACTGCTTGTTATAAGTATCTTGTGTTTTTTTATCTTGATTTGGTGTGAATGTGATATCTTCTGTTTTTATAATCGGTAAATCAGGGTCATTAATGCCACAGAAAAAACCGGCTCCTGTCGCACCAACCATTGCCGCGCCAAAAGCCGCTGCATCTGCTGTTTGGGCAATATTATATTCAACCTGAAGAATATCCGCTTTAATTTGAGTCCATAACGTATTACGTGATCCTCCCCCTACGCTGAGTAATTCATCTAATATCACTCCCCATTTTTCATTAGCAATATTCAAAATCTGTTTTAAACCATATGCTGTACCTTCAAATGCCGCCCTGACCATATCATCGCGAGTATGATTTAGCCGTAAGCCTATCCATGCTCCCGATGCATTAACATCCCAAATAGGACTACGTTCTCCAGCTAAATAAGGCAGATAAATTAAGCCATTAGCACCAGGTACTGATGATTTTGAAAATATCTCCAACTGTTCATGGTCATTAACTTCCGGCCAAACCGCCTGGTTTAGCCAACTGAATGTCCCCCCAGTTGTCGACATCGCTCCATGGGCCAACCATTGATTGGGAACGATGTGATATCGGTTCATAAAACGAGGATCAAAGTTCGGCTCTTCTAAGCAAAACGTAATGACTCCTGATGTTCCTGTTGATTCAAAAGCTGTTTCAGGGTCAAGTAACCCAACGGCAAATGCAGCAGCAGCAGTATCTGCCGACCCTAAAATAATTGGCGTATTTTCTTTCAACCCCGTTTCTTGAGCGGCTTCTTTACTCACCTTACCAACCACAGAAGTGCACTGGTAAATTGGCGGTAAAATATCGTGATTAAACTTCCAATACCTTAATAGTTCTTTTGACCACTTAGGTGCTTTAGACAAAACGACTGCGCCAGAATACGCGGCTTGGGTCGGGTCAATGGCGGCTTTTTGACTTCCTAACTTTAAAGATAAAAAGCTATTAAGTAGAACGACCTTATGAACTTTTTGCATTAATTCCGGCTGTTGTTCTTGTAGCCATCCTAACGTTCCCACCCAACATGCAGACGGACTTGGACTATTACAAGAAAGTGCCCGAACATGCGTTATATTTTCCCCGAGTGTTTGCTGTATGAAACCTTCGGAACGCCCATCAAGATAAGTAATCCCATTTGCAACAGGCTTATGATGTTTATCCAATAAAACCAGCGTTGGGCAAGCAACAGAAAAACTCACAGATACGATATTCTTTACTTGAGAAGTCACTTCTTTAACTGCATCTGCGGTCTTTTTCCAAAAGTCATTTAAGTCAATTTCATGATTTTTGGGAGATTTGGAAATAATATTGGTATCACGTGAAGCCTTTGCCAATAATTCTCCATGGAAATTAAATGCACAAACTTTCACGCTACTGCTACCTGCATCAATTCCCAAATAGACACTGTCCATCATGCTGCCTCCAACGCCTGCTTTTAATTGTTATGTATAATAATTTTAATCGCGTCACCTTTTTGAGCGGTTGCCATGGCCTCGTTGATCTCATCTAAAGCAAATCGGTGAGTCACTAATTTCTCGATATCAATTAAGCCCGAAGAAATCAGTGTCAAGGCTTGCTGGTAGCCTTCTCGACTTAACGCACTGGCTCCTGTAAGAATAAGCTCGTTGTAGTGAATAATATTGACATCAATTTGCGCCATATCATCCTTTGAAAAGCCGGCAAACAAGTTAACTCGTCCTCCTTTTCTAGCGAGTTCCAATGCGGGATTAACTAATCCAGGAATGCCAATAGCAATAATCACCACATCTGCGCCCACCCCTTCCGTCAAGCCTTTTACTACATCCAGTAAGTTTTCTTGCTGGCTATTGACGACACGTGTGGCACCGCAATTTAACGCAGCCTGTTGGCGTTGTTCATTGAGTTCACTAACAACAATATTTGTCGCACCTGAGAAGCGCGCAAGTTGCACATGCATTAACCCGATAGGCCCCGCACCAATAATGACCACCGTATCACCAAGCTCAATACCCACATTTTTTTGTCCATTGATACAGCAAGCTAACGGCTCAGCTAATGCTGCGGCTTCAAAAGACATCCCTTTCGGTATCTTAAAGACATTACCCGATGACAAAGCAACCTCTGGTATTCGAACATATTCCGCAAAAGCGCCATCAAATTCATAACCGATTGCTTGGCGGTTTAAACAGACATTTTCTTTACCGATACGACAATAAACACAAGAACGGCATGGCACGACAGGGTCAACAGCGATTGCGTCCCCGACGTTTAGGTCAGTCACATTTTCACCGACTTCGACAATTTCCCCTGAAAATTCATGCCCTATTACAGAAGGGTAACGCACGCCTTTGGTTTTTTTACCGGAAATAATCCGTCCGTCAGTTCCACAAATCGCGGCTGCCTTGACTTTAATAACCACATCGCCTTTACCAACTTGTGGATATTTAACGTCTGCCACTCTAAGTTCATTAGGCGCATACAATACCGCTGCTTTCATTTTTTCCTCCCCATGCATGACAGCTATGACCGTTGGTTATTTGCCACCCGCTTGCTTATATTCCGCGATAGCTTGGTCAACCGAACAATCATCATTGATTAATGCATTCAGAGCCTTAATGACTGCTGTTGGGTTTTCGTGCTGCCATACAAAGCGCCCGTATGTCACACCACCAACACCAATATCTAATGCTTTACGTGTATTTGTTAGGAAGCTAACAAGATCGCTCCCCATATCACCACCAGCTAAAGCAACCATAGCTGGGCAACTATCAACGACAGATTTAAATGTCTCAGGGGAACCAGACCAGAGTGTTTTGATGATATCGACACCTAGCTCAGCGCCTGCGCGAACACAGTAAGCGAGATTTTTCGCATCAAAACTGTCTTCAATCATTGGGCCTTTTGGATAAATGTGTGCGACTAAAGGCAGTCCTGCGGAAGCAGCGGCTTTCGATACTTGGCCTAAAAATGTCAATTGCTGTGCCTGTTCTGGCCCGCCCATAATACAGCCGACTGAAATTGCGTCTGCTCCTAAACGAATGGCTTCTTCAACGTCAGCAACGGGTGTGTCATAAGCTTCATGGTAAGGTATGGAGTAACTTGTCGCTTTCATGATGATAGAAACATCGGAAGCAACATATGGAGGATAAACTTTTTCAATAATACCTTTATGCATCGTAATAGCATCAGGTGCACCCGCAACAACCTGTTTCATGACGGATTTAATATCACCAATTCCCGGTAATACACCACGTGTAATCGGATGATCCATGGTAATTGCAAGAAGACGGCTAGATTTTTTATTTAATAATCTTTTTAAACGGATTTCTTTTCCTAAAAACATATTGATGACCTCTTTAAATCAATGAGTGAATTAATTAACTAAATTTTGAGGATGGCCAGATAAAAAGGCTTCGATATTGTCCATCATCATGTCTGATAAGGTTTGTATGGCTTCAAAACTAGCCCATGAGATATGAGGAGTAAGAATAAAATTTGATAACTGGGTTAATTTCATCATATAACTTTCTTTTTCAGGTGGTTCTGAAATACAAACATCAAACCCAGCACCTAATATTTTATTATTTATTAGAGCGCCATATAATGCTTCTTCATTAACGATCCCACCTCGTGCAGTATTAATTAAAATACAAGACGGTTTCATCTGTTCGAATTCTGGAAAGCTAATTAAATCCTTGGTGGATTTGAGTAATGGACAATGAATAGAAATAATATCGCTTTTCGCAATAACATCTTCAAAAGGTGTATATAGTGGGCCCATATTATTCGTGCCCTTGTATGTGGAAAATAACACCTTCATACCAAAAACTTTTGCGATATCAGCAACTGCCTTACCTAAGACACCATCACCAATAATACCAAGCGTCGAGCCAGCTAAGTTATTAATTTTATAATCAAAATAACAAAATTGACCTGATTCTTGCCAGCGACCATTTCGTACTGATTGTGCATAGGCTAATAAGCTACGACGTAAGGCTAAAATCAAGGTAAACGTATGCTCAGGAACTGTATTTATTGCATAAGTCCTGATATTAGAAACTAATATATTACGCTCATTGCAAGCACCAATATCAATCACATCCGTTCCTGTTGCAGCGACAGAAATAAATTTAAGTCTCTTTGCAGCTTCAATAACTTTTTTAGTTATTCTTACTTTATTGGTAATAATAATGTCTGCATTTTTTACTCGCTCAATAATTTCATCTTCCGATGTTTTCCCATACAGTTCTAAACTATATTCTTTATTTATTTTCTTAATATTTATTCCTTCGGGGAAAGTTTCATGATCGAGAAACACGATTTTAACTGTCATTTTTATTACCACCCAATTAACTAACAAAATGAATATCAATTAGACTTTTTGATTTAATAAAATTATATAATTCACTTATCAGGAAGGCATTGTAAGAATGACTAGTTTTCAATGTAAAAAATTGAATATAATTGTGCATATGCACAATTTGTTATGAATTCGATCACAAGAATGTGATGAATAAAAAATCGGCCACTTAAAACAAGTGACCGATTTAAAATAAAGTGAGTTAATAACTCAACATTAGAAAAAGGTTGGCATTTCCTCTATAACATCATATTTATCATCAACAAGATAAATCACTTTCCATTTATCAAATGTAATACAGGGATGAGATGTCCCAAATACCAGTATATCACCAACTTGGAAATCACAATTTTCATCAAAAGATAAAATGGCATGTTGGTCCATTAAACCAACTGTTTTCGCACTATTAGTTTGAAAATAGACTGGCTTCCCCTCTCGGTATTGCATTAGAGGCTGAGGCAAACCTGCATCAAAGGCGACATCTCTTTTGCCAAAATTAACAATCGCTCGTCCCCTCTCAGGTACTGACTGAATTAATGCCACAATTTCCATCGCTGGCATCAAATCGCCATCTAACTGGCAGGCCATACTATCTCTAACTTTCAATGCGTTCTGAGCTTCATCATAAATACCGTGGTCATGTGTAATATAACATCCAGGGCGGATCACAAACCGAATAGGTTTAGAAAGATGAAACTCTGCCATTTTTTTACTGACCAGATCATACCAAACTGAACCTGCCCCAGTTATTAATAGCTCCCCTGAATAACGTGCAAATACACCTAAGTTATCCAGTTTTTGACTGGTGGTTAACACTCGCTGTAAAAATTGCTGTATCTCTTCAATATCCTTTTGAGCATCATCACTATGAATAACGCCTTCATAGAATTCAATGCCAGCAATCATTAAAGAAGGGAGTTTGGTTAACTCATTTGCCAATATGATGGCTTCTTCTTCACTTCGACATCCACAGCGTCCACCATTAACCCCTAACTCAATCAGCACATTTATGGTTAAATCTAACGATGAAAAAATAGCCGCCAGCTGTTTTGCATGAATCACGCTATCAACACAACAATAAATATTGGCTTGATTTAATTGCACTAACTCTGCAAGTAATCGAATATTGGTTTTACCCACGACTTGATTCGCAATAATGATATTCTGAACACCTGACTCCACTGCCACCTTGGCTTGATAAGCTGTTCCTACACTTAGCCCCCATGCACCTTGAGCAATTTGTCGTTTAAAAATGGCAGGCGTCATGGTGGTTTTACCATGTGGAGACAACGAAACATTCGCCACATTCGAATAATGCTGCATCCATGCAATATTATTTTCCAGCTCATTACGCTTCACTACCACCGCAGGCAAACACACATCCTCATGTAGAATGTTTACCGAAATACCTTCCTGATTTAATGTGGCTGATTTATGCCCTACGCCTGCTAACACATTCAGTTTCGTCATTTTTTTCCCTCAACTTGCTGGTTACTGGCTTTTGGCTGTGTTTTCTCTCTCGTGAGTAATATTTTCTAGTACTTCTTCACGACTGAGTTTATTTTTTGGTGTTATCAATGTCACAACAACCGCGCAGACCAAACTGATGGCTAATGCAGGGATTACTGGGTTGCCTAATTTTGCAGACCACTCTGGCGTCAAGATAATCGTTAATGATGTTGAACTCCCCGCAACCAATGCAGCAATACAGCCTTGCCAGTTAAAACGATGCCAGAATTTACCCAATAACACGGTTACACACAGGCCTGACATAATCATTGATATCATTTTGGTAATGTAGCCGATAATGTCATTCGAAGTTAATGCAAAGACAAGTGCTAACAAGATGACGCCAAGTAAGAAGATACGAGATAAATTGATCGCTTTCTCAGGTGGAGGCATCCTACCTGTTACCATCGTATAGATATCACGTAGGATAATAGAAACACCCGCGATAGCATCTGAGCTGCCTGATGACATATTGGCAGACATACCTGCAATCAATACCACCATCGCTAACACGTGCGGTAAAGCATTAGTTGCATATAAGAAAGCAAAGCTGCTGTTTTCTAAATTCGGCTCCATCACATGCGTTGCCATCCCGATAATCGCAGGTAGGAACGAAAACCCCATATACAGTAACCCTGTAATAATAAAGGACTGGCGGATAGCTTTAGTTGATGCTGCTGAATAAATACGTTGGCGATATGACGGTGTCGCTAATACACCAATGCCAATGACCACAGCCAATGATATCGCAGGTAAAACGCCTAATTTACCAATACCGAATAAAGTAAAGGCGTCAGGGTCTGTACTCTTAACAACAACATCCCAACCACCAACATAGCTTACCGAAGCAACCGCTAGAATGATAAACCCGAGGAATAAAACAATTGATTGCAGTGTATCAATCCATGAAACCGCTTTATAGCCACCAATCCCCACGTAAAAAACAAAGCCAACTGCGATAATGATCTTCGCAACAGTAATATCAATATCTGCCGCCCATGCTAGGTATAAACCGCCGCCAAGAATATGAGCGCCCAGCCAGCCTATCGATGCTAAAAATATTAATAACGCAACCAAGTTTTTCACTAAACGGCTGCCGCCTGTGTAATAGCAGATCTCTTCACTCATGGTCATAAAGCGATAATTTCTTACTGGCGCAAATAACCAAGCCGTTAGTAAGATCCCCGTCGCTCCACCAATCCCATACAACATTCCCGCCCAACCATTGGAATAACCAAAACTGACTGCACCAATACTTGAGCCCGTTCCCACCATCGTACCGACAGTTGAACCGAGAGTGAGTAGCATAGGGAGCTTTCTGCCCCCAAGAATGAAGTCTTCACCGGTTTTTTGATGCCTTGTGACGTACCAACCCACAAACATCATCACAAATGCATATAACAAAAACCACATTAAGAAATTATTATGTTCCATAGTAGCCTCTCATCGCCTTAGCAATTAAGATTTGAATTTGCTGTTGAAGCAGGTGATATCCACTTCAACCATACAATCGACGACAAGGTCAGCGACAAAGCACACCCGCGCAGGTGGGTTATCTGCAAAGAATTGCTGAAATACTTTATTAAAAGATTGGAAATAGCGCGCATCACTTAATACCACTTTCATATGCACAATATCTTGCGTAGCAAATCCCGCATCTTTCATAATGTTTAAACAATTCTCGATAGCCAATTTAGATTGCGCGATAATTCCGCCATCAATCACTTCCCCGTCAATCATGGGTGTTTGCCCTGAAACATACAGCCATCCGTCAGCTAACACGGCTTTAGCAAAAGGCAATGATTGCCCGCCAGTACCTTTTGAGCCTTCAATTCCGAATCTTTTAATCATTTTTATCTCTCTTTTATTTATTTCTTTCTAAGAATTTACCTGCTCTATTCCCTGTCATTTCTTTTTTGGTATAGGTCAGAACACCATTAACAAACACATATTCAATGCCATCTGCTTTTTGTTTTGGGTCTTGGAATGTGGCTGTTTCATTAATTTTTTCAGGGTCAAATACAACGATATCTGCGAAATAATTTTCTTGAATAAGGCCCCTATCCTTTAAAGAAAAACGTTGTGCTGACATGCCTGTCATTTTGTAAATCGCGGTGGTCATTGGGAAAAGCTGCTCATCACGGCTATAGTGGCTAATAACTCGAGGGAAAGTTCCCCAAAGACGAGGATGTGGATTAGGGTCACGTGGTAAGCCATCAGAACCCACCATACTGCTTGGGTGCTGTAACACACGACGCACATCGTCTTCGTGCATTTGGAAATAAATAGCTCCCGCAGGAACAATTTTTTCTGCAACTTGGAAAATATCGCTACTCCACATTGCGGCTATTTCTTTTAATGTCTTACCCGCGACTTCAGGAAATGGTGTCGACCAAGTTACTAGAATGTCATAGTCTTCAGTAACTTGTGTGATATCTAAGTTTGATGAACCCGCACGATATGGATAACAATCGCAATTGATATCCTGCATGACTTGGTATTTTTCAATGAGAGCCAGCGTTTCTTTTGTGCGTCCCCAGTTTTTTGCCCCAGCACACTTATGGTGGGAAATTTGCACAGGAACTTTTGCATGACGACCAATATGGAAGGCTTCATGCATCGCATCAATGATACCGTCATATTCAGTTCGCATATGAGTGGTATAAATTCCCTGATGCTCTGCTAATAATTCAGCCAACTCACAAATTTCTTCGGTCGAAGAATTAATCGCGTTACCGTAAGATAAACCAGTGCTTAGCCCTAAAGCCCCTTCATCTAACGCACAGGCCAATACTTGCTTCATATGAGCGATATTGTCTGGCGTCGCGGGCTTTAATAAGTCTGTTACACAATTATTTCTTAAAGTTGTATGCCCTATTAATGTCGCGACATTAACAGTTGGCTTCACATTATTAATTTTTTGTTTATAACTGGCTAAATCAGCAAATTGAAATTCGCTTAATTCACCTAATAAATTAATTGGGTCAGGAACTTCGTCCTTTAATGTTGCACACGCTGCACTGATACCACAATTACCGACAATAATTGTCGTTACACCTTGCGATGTTTTTTCGATATATTCAGGCTTATCAATCACAATTAAATCGTCATGAGTATGCACATCAATAAATCCAGGTGATAAAATTAAACCTGAGCAATCAATTATTTTTTCAGCATCTTCACTTATATTTTTTGATATTTTAATAATCCGTTCATCTTTAACGGCAATATCACTGACAAACTCAATTTTACCACTACCATCTATTACAGTGGCATTTTTAAAAACATAATCGTATTTCATTTGAATATCTCTTTAAGATTAATTAGTTTGATTTTTAAATGCGATATATGCAGATATAAATGCTTTCGCTTTTTCTCTGGTTTTCTCTGGTGTTTGGCCTATTCGATAAAGATCATTTCCCAACCCTGCACCATGGCAGCCAATACTTAGGTATTCATGCAAGTTATTCGGCGTGATACCTCCTACCGCATAAATGGCAATATTTTTTGGGATCACTGACATCAGCGATTTCACATAATTAACCCCAAAAGGCGCAGTAGGAAAGATTTTTAAATTAACAGCACCAGCGTCAATCGCGGTAAAAGCTTCTGTTGCTGTTGCACAACCTGGAAATATTTCCATCTTATTTTCAAGAGCAGTCGTGATCACAGAAACGTTAATGTTAGGTGTGACAATAATTTTAGCGTTCATTATTGCCAACTTTTCAACATTGCTTTTATTGATCACAGTACCGGCACCGATTTTTAATTTATCGCCGTAGTTTTCAATCGCTAATGGAATACTTTTTTCCCACTCGGGAGAGTTAAGAGGAATTTCTATATAATTAAAACCTTCATCTGCAAGGATAGCGATATGTTCTAAAACTTCGTCAGGTTTTATTCCCCGTAATATTGCAATAAGCGGTATTTCATTTTTAGAATTCATAACAATCACCTAATAAAAAACCATTAATAATATTTATTTGCATTGCGTTTCTTTTAATATTGAAATTGCACCCAATCCAGAAAAAGGCTGTTCCTTTTTATCGTCTAATAGGTGTATTTCCCCAGTGAAGTAACTATCATTTTTAATTAACTCTTTAAGTGCATCCGCTAAAATAGGTTTTCCACTAATAACAATTTTTATATCGCTAGTAATATTAAGAGCTTGGCTATGTTTTATTGCGAGTAAATCTGACGCCAAAATAGCTCCCAATAAAAAACTTGAGCGTTGGTCAAGTGTCGCTTCCGTGAAAAGGTCTAGTAGCCTCACCGAAAAACAACTTCTCGCAATCCCTACTTGCAGACTAAGCTCAGCACCTTTGCGTAAATATTCTTTATCTAAACATTGAACAAATTGGTGTTCTAAAGAACTGGCTAAGATAGTCTGGTGCGTTAATGTATCGAAGATTTCCCCTGCCATCGTTGTTGCCAATGCAACCACATTATTATTTTCATCAAGACGTACAAACTTAGAATGCGAGCCGGGCAAAATGACTAAGGCAGGGCCAAGATCCGGTTGCTGTGTTAGAATGCCAAAAACTTCAACTTCTTCACCACGCATTACATCTATACTTTCAATTGAATCAAACGTCATATTTGCCACGTTATTTTTAACGCCTGGTATAAAAATAATCGGTTTTTCACTGATCTCCTTGATAACACAAGGCATTGTGGCTTTAGCAAGTTGCTGCATTGAAACCGGGGTCACTTGGTGAGGTAAGTGACACAGCCCAATTTCGGATGTAATCATGCCAGATGCAACGAGCTGATAATTTTCTCTTTCTTCAGCACTCACTCCTAACAACAGCTTATCTAGTACTATTTTTATTGATTGAATTAACAGCGTTTTATCGCCATTTTTTGCACAATCCCTAATACCAACTTCAACACTTTGTTCACGAACAACCGCGTTATTTTTCCATGCTCTAACTCGGGTATTCGTTGTCCCTGTATCAATGGTCACTATCAACATGTTTATCCCTTTAAAATAACGGAACGTCGTTCCTTTTTTAATAACATACATTAAAATATAGGAATGTCGTTCCGTTTTTATAAGAATAACGACAGCGATCACAATCAAAAAATCAAATTCAATGAAGATCAATACATTACGTACTGCATGTTTTTTCAGAGAAAAAAATTGCATCGAGGTAAAAATGGAACGACGTTTAAATAATGAGTACAATGAAAGAGCTTAGCGTGAGTGAGGAGCCTACGATGACGAAAGAAAGTCAAGCAAACTCGTCGAGTATCGACAGAGTACTGACCATACTTGAAGAGATTAGTAACCATTCTGACGGAATTTCTTTGGCCGAATTGGTCAAGAATACGGAAATTCCAAAAACCACGGCTTTTCGCGTATTAGAAACACTAAAAGAACGCCAATATGTCAGCTTAGACCATCTTACAGAACGCTATAACCTTGACTTAAAAAGCCTCGAATTAGGCATTAAAGGCTTAATGAATGTTAATTTAGTCGAAGTTTCAATCCCTTATTTAAAAACGTTGTCGAGTTCAACGTTTGAAACTTGCTTTTTAGGGGTTTATAACAGTGGCCATGTGGTCTATCTCTATAAAAGTGAAGGAACGCTATCCATTCAAACTTCCGCAAAACTGGGTGCTCGACTACCCGCTTATTGTACTGGTATAGGGAAAGCTTTATTAGCCTTCCAACCGTTAGAAGAAATTGATGCAGTACTGGATAAACCGTTAACCAAATACACTGAAAAAACAGTTATCGACCGCATGAAACTGTATGAAGTTTTGGCCGATATTCGTATAAAAGGTTTTTCTTTAGATAATGAAGAAAATGAAGAAGGGCTCACCTGTGTTGCTAGGCCGATATTTAATTATACCGGTAATGTGATCGGCGCGATTAGTGTCGCTGGGCCGACTCACAGAATGGTTTCCAAAATAGACCGTGTTAATGAAGAACTTGCCCACGTTTGCTTACTGATTTCCCGCCGCCTTGGCTATATCGAGCCAACCAGCACTAAATAAAACAAAAAACCCCATCTCATATGAGATGGGGTGCCAAAATAGCAATATTTGTTGTTTACACAAGAACAAGTTGTACAAAAGCAATGTACTGGCCCACCTCCTTGTGGAACCCAACCTAATGGCGATTTCTCACCAATTGATACCGACGAGTCAGGTATTCGATAGGTGCACTCCAAATGTGCACTAAACGGCAGAATGGGAAGAGTAAAAATATCGTCATCCCCAACACAATATGCAGTTTAAAAACGATGCCAACACCTTCAAGGTAATTGGATGCCCCCCAATGGAATGTCACAATAGACTGCGCCCATCCCACTAATTTCAGCATTTCGCTGCCATCCATATGTTGTGCTGAGAATGGAATGGTAAGTAATCCTAAGCAAACTTGCACCACCAGCAAGGTTAAAATCATGATGTCACCGAAGGATGAAGTTGCCCTCACTCGTGGGTTTGTTAGGCGGCGCTTCAATAGCATCGCACCACCAATTAACATCATCACACCTGCTGCGCCCCCACCAATCATTGCCATTAACTGCTTAATATGCATTGGCAAGAAAGATTCATACATCCAGTGAGGCGTTAGCATGCCTAAAAAGTGGCCGACAAAAATCCCAATAATCCCCAAATGAAATAAGTTTGATGCCAAACGCATATTCTTTTTATCCAACATTTGGCTGGAACCCGCTCGCCACGTGTATTGCCCATAATCGTAACGTAACCAACTACCGACAATAAATACCGTCCCAGTGATATAGGGGTAAATATCGAAGAAAAATTGATTGATAAAATTCATTTTTGAACTCCTACATGGCTGCTGCCCACACTGAGATCCAAATACTGTGGTACCACCGCATTGGCGAAGCGATGTTGATGTGCCGCCACTTCGCTACCACATGTTTTTTCATCGGCAAAAAATTTCACTTGCTCCTCTTCCCAAACCGCATCTAATGCCTCTGGGGTGTCATCCCGTGCTTCGGTTGCCACTTGTTTGCTTAATTGCTCCGCCGCAATATCGCTATGAGAAAGCTCAAGTAAAAAATCAAATAAAACAGAGAAACGGCTTTCTCGCTGTTTCAGCCTTTCCCCTAACAACGCTAAAATTGGCGCAATATCCTGCAACCCCTCGATAGTTTCATTGGTCGGTAATACCGTTAGATATTCCAAATAAATGGGCAAATGGTCAGGTAATTCACGGCAATCAATTTGCAAACCGTGTTGCTGATATTGAGCCATTAAATCCACCATCGCTTGTCCTCGGTCTCGGGACTCACCGTGCACATGCTCAAATAGCAATAATGATGTTGCGCGGCCTCTATCAAACAGCTCACAATATTGCGCCTGCATATCAAGTAAGTCTTCGTTAAGATACTCGCGCACAAACACCATCAATTGAACAGCCCGTGTGACAGGCAGCTCATCAGCCTGTTCTAGTGCTTCAATGAGCTCATCGCGATGTAACCAAAGTGCTTCAGAAGGGTATTCCAATAACCGAGAAATCACTTTTAGTGTCATCATAGTGCTTTCTCCTGATTATTTTTTGGTGTGATATCAATGGCATCAATTCGCCTGCTATTAAATAAATTCGCTTTGCTATCGCTGCCATGGCAACCATCACCAAAACTAAAGCCACAAGCTTTAGCTTCAGGGAATGCTTCGCGTGCCAATTCTCGATGACTGGATGGAATGACAAAACGGTCTTCATAGTTAGCAATGGCTAAATAGCGGTACATTTCTTGTGCCTGAGCTTGTGTTAAGCCAACTTGTTCTAACGCGCTGGTATCACATTGGTTTTCCACGGTTTCTGCCCGTTTGAAATGGCGCATCGCTAACATACGTTTTAACGCCAATAACACCGGCTCGGTATCCCCCGCCGTTAACAAATTCGCAAGGTATTGCACTGGAATACGTAAGCTTTCTACATCCGGCAATACACCGTTATTGGCTAAAAGCCCTGAATCTGCCACTGACTGGATCGGTGACAAAGGTGGCACATACCACACCATTGGTAACGTGCGATATTCAGGATGCAGTGGCAGAGCTAAGCGCCATTCCATCGCCATTTTGTACACTGGGGATTTCTGTGCCGCATCGATCACACTTAATGGGATCCCTTGTTTTTGCGCTTCTTCAATCACTTTTGGATCATGAGGATCAAGGAAAACATCAAGTTGGCTCTGGTAAAGGTCAGTTTCCTTTTCTACACTGGCCGCTGACTCAATTTTGTCCGCGTCATACAGCAATACCCCTAAATAACGGATACGACCAACACAGGTTTCAGAGCAGACCGTTGGCATGCCTGACTCAATACGTGGATAACAGAAAATGCATTTTTCTGATTTACCACTTTTCCAATTGAAATAGATTTTTTTATACGGGCAACCGGTTAAACACATACGCCAGCCGCGGCATTTATCTTGGTCAATCAACACAATACCGTCTTCTGAGCGCTTATAAATTGCCCCACTTGGGCAGGTCGCGACACACGCTGGGTTTAAACAATGTTCACAAAGGCGTGGTAAATACATCATGAATGTATTTTCAAACTGCCCATACATCTCTTTTTGAATATGTTCAAAGTTTTTATCTTGGGCTCGCTTGGCGAATTCACCACCTAAATCATCTTCCCAGTTTGGTCCCATTTTGACGTTACTCATTCGCTCACCCGTAATTAATGAACGAGGACGTGCTGTCGGTACGTGCTTACCTTCTTTGGCATTTTTTAAATGGCCGTAGTCATAATTAAATGGCTCATAATAATCATCCAAGGCAGGTACATCTGGGTTAGCGAAGATTTTCGATAAAACACCCACTTTGTTTCCCATCCGTGGAACCAATTTCCCCTTAATGGTGCGGATCCAGCCGCCTTTCCATTTCTCTTGGTCTTCCCAATTTTGGGGATAACCAATACCCGGTTTGGTTTCGACGTTATTAAACCATGCGTATTCTACACCTTCGCGGCTAGTCCACACGTTTTTACAGGTCACTGAACAAGTGTGACAACCAATACATTTATCAAGGTTTAGCACCATGCCGACTTGAGAACGAATTTTCATTATGCTTTCTCCTTTCCGCTCAAGGTCTGCTGGTAGGCATCACCTTCACCATCCAGCCAGTCAACCTGTTTCATTTTGCGAACAACCACAAATTCATCACGATTAGAACCTACTGTTCCGTAATAATTGAAGCTATAGGCAAGGTGCGCATAGCCACCGATCATATGGGTCGGTTTCGGGCAAACACGCGTGACCGAGTTATGAATTCCACCACGTTGAGCCGTAATTTCAGAGCCGGGTAAGTTGATCAGCCGTTCTTGGGCGTGGTACATCATGATCATGCCATCAGGAATACGTTGGCTAACGATCGCTTTGGCGGTTAATGCCCCATTACTGTTAAAAGCTTCAACCCAATCGTTATCTTCAACACCCAGTTCACGAGCATCTTCTTCGCTAAGCCAAACAACTGGACCACCGCGGCCTAACGTCAACATTAATAAGTTGTCGCTGTAAGTAGAGTGGATCCCCCATTTTTGGTGCGGTGTTAAAAAGTTCAGTGCTTTCTCAGGAAATCCATTCGATTTTTTCCCCATAAGAGGCTGAGCCGCTCGAGTGTCAATCGGTGGGCGATACACCACAAGGCTTTCCCCAAAGGCGCGCATCCATTCGTGATCTTGATACAATTGCTGACGACCACTGAGCGTCCGCCATGGGATCATTTCATGTACGTTGGTATAACAGGCGTTGTAGGAAACATGTTCATCTTCCAACCCTGACCATGTAGGGCTTGATATAATTTTACGCGGCTGCGCAACAATATCGCGAAAACGGATTTTTTCGTCTTCTTTATAACGAGCAAGATGAGTATGGTCGCGGCCCGTTACTTTGCTTAACGCATCCCATGCTTTTACTGCCACTTGCCCATTAGTTTCAGGCGCGAGTGTTAAAATGACTTCTGCGGCATCAATCGCTGTTTCAATTTTTGGTCGCCCTGCATTAGCCCCCTCAGGCTGAGTTTTATTGAGCTTTTTCAGGAAATCAATTTCATCTTGCGTATTCCAACTGATGCCCTTACCACCATTACCCAGTTTATCCATGAGTGGGCCAAGAGAGGTAAAACGTGCATAAGTGTTTGGGTAGTCACGCTCAACACAGATAATATGTGGCGCTGTTTTCCCTGGAATAAGCTCACACTGCCCTTTTTTCCAATCTCTAACATCAAACGGTTGTGCCATCTCGGCTGCACTATCATGTTGAATCGGCAACGTCACCACATCCGTTTCTTTGCCTAAGTGCCCAACGCTGACCTCAGAAAATGCTTTGGCAATCCCCTTATAAATTTCCCAGTCGCTTTTGGATTCCCAAGCTGGGTCGACCGCAGCTGACAATGGGTGAATAAATGGATGCATATCCGAGGTATTCATATCGTCTTTTTCATACCAAGTAGCGGTCGGTAAGATAACGTCCGAGAACAGGCAGGTGCTCGACATTCTGAAGTCGAGAGTCACCACTAAGTCAACTTTCCCTTCTGCCGCTTTATCTTGCCATTCCACTTCTTCAGGTTTGACGCCGCCTTGTTGGCCTAAGTCTTTGCCTTGAATACCATTTTCAGTACCCAATAAATATTTCAATAAATATTCATGACCTTTCCCTGCAGACCCCAATAAATTTGAACGCCAAATAAACAGGTTATGTGGGAAATTTTGAGGATCATCAGGTTGCTCTGCTGCAAAGCGAATATTCCCTTCTTTCAATTGCTTAACAGTATAGTCTGTGGGTGACATACCTGCATTTTGTGCATTCTTCGCAATATTTAATGGGTTTACATTTAATTGTGGCGCTGACGGCAGCCACCCCATGCGTTCTGCACGTACATTCATATCAACTAAACTGCCGCTAAAGGCGTGTTTATCGGCTAGAGGCGACAGCAACTCTTCTGTTCCCACCGTTTCGTAACGCCATTGGCTTGAATGGTTATAGAAAAAAGAGGTGCTATTCATATGACGAGGTGGACGCTGCCAGTCCAAACCGAATGCTAAAGGTAACCAACCCGTTTGTGGACGTAATTTTTCCTGCCCAACATAGTGAGACCAGCCGCCGCCGCTCTGCCCAACACAACCACAGAAAATCAACATATTGATAATCGCACGGTAAGTCATATCCATGTGGTACCAGTGGTTAATCCCTGCCCCGACAATCACCATCGCACGACCGTGAGTTTTCTCTGCGGTATCCGCAAATTCACGGGCGATACGAATGATATTTTGGCGGCTAACCCCAGTGACTTTTTCTGCCCACGCCGGTGAATACGCTTTCATATCATCGTAATCAACCGCACAGTTTTCATCACCAAAACCACGGTCAATACCGTAGTTAGCAAGCATCAAATCATACACACTAGTAACCAGTGACTCGCTGCCATCGGCAAGCTGAATACGTTTCGCAGGTAATTTATGCAGTAAGACGTCTTTCAGTTCAACGCTTTGAAAATGCTCACTTTCTAAACCACCAAAGTATGGGAAGCCAACCTCAACAAATTCATCATGGCTATCTGCCAAGCTGAGTTTCATTTTTATGTCATGTGCATCTTGTCCCGCACGCGGCTCTAAATTCCATTTTTGGCTATCATCCCAACGGAATCCCATTGAACCTTGTGGAGCACATAATTCGCCCGTCTCTTCATCAATCGCGATGGTTTTCCATTCGGCATTTTTCTCTTCGCCTAAAGAATCAACGAGATCCGAAGCACGCAGCATACGCCCAGCAACATAGGCACCATTTTCGTGCTTATCGAGCATCACCAACATAGGCATATCGGTGTAAGTTCGCACATATTCACGGAAGTATTCTGCTTCACGTTTTACATGGAACTCATTGAGGATCACATGCCCCATCGCCATTGCCATGGCGCTATCTGTTCCTTGTTTCGGGTTCAACCAATGGTCACATAATTTGGCAATTTCCGCGTAATCCGGCGTCACCGCGACTGTTTTAGTCCCTTTGTAGCGGACTTCTGCAAAGAAGTGAGCATCTGGCGTACGGGTTTGCGGAACGTTAGAACCCCAAGCAATAATGTAGGATGAGTTGTACCAGTCCGCAGATTCAGGTACATCAGTCTGTTCGCCCCACGTCATTGGGGATGCAGGTGGCAAGTCACAATACCAGTCATAAAAGCTCAAGCATGAGCCACCAATTAATGATAAATAGCGCGCCCCCGAGGCATAGGAAACCATCGACATCGCAGGAATTGGTGAAAAGCCAACAATGCGGTCAGGACCAAATTCTTTAATCGTCGCGACGTTTGCCGCTGCAATCAGTTCATTCACTTCCTGCCAACTTGAACGAACAAAACCACCGCGACCACGAGCTTGTTTATAGCTTTGTGCCTTTTGCGGATCATTGATAATAGATAGCCACGCTGCAACAGGGTCTTGATGCTCTGCTTTTGCTTCACGCCACAATTTAAGTAAGCGCTTACGCATCATTGGGTATTTAACACGGTTTGCGCTATATAAATACCAAGAGTAGCTCGCCCCACGAGGGCATCCTCTTGGTTCATGATCAGGTAGGTCTGGGCGAGTGCGTGGGTAATCCGTCTGTTGGGTCTCCCAAGTGACTAACCCATTTTTGACATAAATTTTCCAGCTACAAGAGCCAGTACAATTAACACCATGGGTGGAACGCACGACTTTGTCATGCTGCCAACGGCTACGATAACCATCTTCCCAATCACGATTTACATTTAATTCTTGCCCGTGATCACCTGAAAAGGTCTCGCCTAACTGCTTAAAATACCGAAATCTATCTAAAAACTTGCTCATCGGATTGCCTCCAAAGAGACGGCGACCGGCGCCGTACATTGCTAAAATTGATTTTTATGACTTGTTATTATTTGTGTTTACGGCCATATACCAGCCATGTGATAAACACACAGGAAAGATAAAATACAAAAAACACTTTCATCGCATCTGCCGGTGACCCCGTCAGTGTTAGTGATGTACCGAACGCTTTTGGAATAAAGAAGCCACCTATTGCCCCAATTGCAGAAATAAACCCTAGAGCCGCAGCACTTTCTGTTACCGCCTCTTTTTGGGCTTCTTGCTCTGAAGCTCCTCTTAAGATGGCTTTGTCCATAGTTAATTTACGGAAAACGACAGCAATCATTTGGAAGGTTGAGCCACTACCTAGCCCTGCCGTTAAAAACAACACCATAAATACGCCATAAAATGCTCCAAAAGAGCCTCCTTGGCCGTTTTCTGGTAACGTAAAAAATAGCAAGCCGGAGAAAACCGCCATGACCACAAAGTTCAGTAATGTGACTTTCACACCACCAAAACGGTCAGACAACATGCCGCCGACTGGACGAGCTAGAGCTCCGAGGAAAGGGCCAAAAAAGGCAAACTTCAAAATAATGACGTCTGGGAACTGCGTTTTCGATAACATAGCAAAACCGGCAGAAAAACCGATAAATGAGCCGAATGTTGCCAGATATAACAGGCTTAATACCCATAGATGACCCCGTTTCAAAACAGGTAACTGCGCTTTAAGAGATGCCTTATTCGCCGCTAAATCATTCATGCCAAACCAAGCCATCACAGTAAAAAGCAGCAGAAATGGCACCCAAATCCAAGCGGCATTTTCTAACCACAACGTTGAGCCATCCGGCTGAGCCGCTCCAGCTCCACCCACAAAAGTAAATACGCCAACACCTACAATGAAAGGAGCCACCAATTGCATGACACTGACCCCTAAATTACCTAACCCACCATTTAGACCAAGTGCCCCGCCTTGGCGAGCTTTAGGAAAGAAGAAGCTGATGTTGGCCATACTGGACGCAAAGTTAGCGCCAGCAAAACCACAAAGTAGGGAAATAATGACAAAGACTTGATAAGGCGTGGCAGGGTTTTGAATCGCATAACCTAGCCAAATACATGGGATCACTAAAAATAGTGTACTAATCGCCGTCCAGCGACGCCCACCAAAAATAGGAATAACAAATGAATAAGGGACTCTTAATAAAGCGCCTGAAACGGAAGGTAATGCGGTTAATAAAAATAATTGGTCTGTCGTAAAATTAAAACCCACTTTATTTAAGTTAACTGCAACTGCACTAAATAACATCCATACGCAAAATGCGAGCAATAAACATGGAATAGAAATCCATAAATTACGATTTGCAATACGCTGCCCTGTTTGCTGCCAAAACCGAGTATCTTCAGGACGCCAATCCTGTATAACTCCGTTATTTGACGGTGCAACTACGTTATTAACATTATCTCGTTGAGACATAAATCACCCCGATAAATACAATTTCTGTTCGCAGTGTGTGGCGAATAGACCACCGTGAAGCTGATCTAAATCAAGAGAGACTTAAATGAAATATTCGCGTTTTTTTTCGTTAACCACTAGAGGGGTATTAGGAGTACAAGCCAATAACAAATTGAATTAAAACAAAAAAATTTATTACTCGGTAATTTTATGTATTGGAATTTAAAGCGAATATTTCAATGGGATATTAAGGAGTAATACCGAAGTGGCATATTCAATTTTATATAATAGAGAAACAATATCTACGTTATCAAAAATAATGAATAAACATGTACCGTAGAAAGGATTATTTATGTCTATTGCTTATCACCGATTTTCAATCATTAACCAAGTTATTGGTTTAATGTTATTGATTGCCGTACTCGGTATTATTGGCATGACAATCTCAAATAGTATGATCATTAGTGTGCAAGGAAATGCACATGCAATTAATAAATCAGGCTCATTGCGGATGCAAAGCTATCATTTACTTTCATTAGTACCACTCAACCAATATTCTGACGTATATGTAAGTGAACTTGAGAAAAATTTATTAAGCGATGAACTGACACAAGTCGTCGAAATAGAAGATTTAAAACCGCAATTTTCTGAGATTTATCAATATTGGGTTACAGAATTAAAACCTGCACTTAACCATGCAGTTTCGCCTAATGATGCACGGCTTGCGGTCGTTACTTTTGTTAATAAGCTTGATGCATTAGTTCGCAATATTGATGAAAAAACAGAACGAAAGATAACCTATGTAGCAATCACTCAAATGGTATTTATTAGCCTCGTTTCGTTGCTACTTATTTTTGCTATCTGCCATTTTAGAAAGAAAATTTATACACCTTGGCTTAAGTTACTTCATATGGTGAATGCGATTAGTCACCAAGATTTTAGTCAGCGCTTTCCTGCAGGCAAAAAACAAGATGAGCTAAATTCACTGGGCCAAACGTTAAATCAAATGTCGGATGAGCTTGCACAAAGTTACCATCAATTAGAATCCCGAGTTATCGAAAAAACGGCTGACCTGCAAAATAAAAATAAAGTATTACTCTATTTATACCAATCTAATCGCACCTTACATGCCATTGGGCCATTATCAGTCAGGTTAGAAAAAGTATTATCTGAGCTTAAAAGCTTAATACCGCTACAGAATATCAGCTTGAGACTATACGAAGAAAATAATGATACCTACTTTCATGAAATTCATTGCCCAGAAAACGAAGAGCACTCTCTCAAGTCACCCAAGGTAACTGAACAACTTAAAGTAATATCATGGGAGATTTCCGATAACTTACAGCGTTATGGCATGATTTTGGCTGAAATAGATATAAATCAGCCATTATCTGAAGAGCAAAATAATTTAGTGCTGATGCTAGTTAAACAAATTGCTGGAATGCTAGCGATGGAGCACCAATTAGAACAACAACAGCAGTTACTGATTATGGATGAACGCTCGGCGATTGCGAGAGAATTGCATGATTCAATCGCACAATCATTATCTTGTCTCAAAATGCAAATTAGTTATCTGCAAATGCAACCTAAAACATTGCCAACTAAGCACCAAGAACTATTAAACGAAATGCGTAATGAAATAAATTCCGCTTATAGCCAATTACGTGAACTTTTAACAACCTTCAGGCTAAAATTAACTGAACCCGGCTTATTCCCGGCTTTAGAAAGCACAATCCAAGAATTCAGTCAGCGCCTTGGTTTTCAAATTGGATTAAATTACCAAATTCCAGCAAAAAGCCTCTCCCCACATCAATCTATCCATATTATCCAGATAATCCGAGAAGCTTTAAGCAATATTCTCAAACATGCTAATGCAAACTGGTCACAAGTCTCATTAATTGAAAATAACGGATTAATCACCATGACGATAGAAGATAATGGGGAAGGGATTCAGCCTCAGCCAACAAAAAATAACCATTACGGATTGATTATTATGAGAGAGAGAGCTCTGAGCCTAAATGGGAAATATCAAATTTCGCCAAGAGTTCAAGGAGGCACTACTGTTAATGTCGAATTTCCACTGACTGTGGCTTAATTGAATTGGAGTAACTCATTAATGAAAAATGAAAATAAACTAACTGGGCAATCCACCATTTTACTGATTGATGACCACCCGATGCTACGTAACGGAGTTAAACAATTAATTAGTTTAGAACCCACATTAAAAGTAATTGGTGAAGCAGACGATGGAATAACGGGTATTAAAATTGCTGAAGAGCAAGACCCCGATTTAATCCTATTAGATCTCAATATGCCGGGTATGAATGGCTTTGAAGTACTCGATAGTTTACGTAGCCGCGAACTTTCAGGCCGTATTATCTTATTTACAGTATCCAATTACGGTGAAGACTTAATTAATGCATTAAAACGAGGTGCTGATGGCTATTTACTGAAAGACATGGAACCCGAAAAATTAATTATTGCATTAAAAGAAGCAGCAAGTGGTAAAATGGTCGTTAGCCCAACGCTCGCCTCTATTTTAGCTGAATCCTTAAGAGATAACCGAGCCTCTACAGAGCATAATTTATCGGCATTAACCCCAAGAGAAACCCATATCTTAGATTTAATCTCTCAGGGGCTATCAAATAAGATGATTGCTAATAAATTACAAATCACAGAGAGCACCGTCAAAGTCCATGTCAAACACCTACTAAAGAAACTCAATTTAAAATCACGCGTTGAAGCGGCTATTTGGGTTTTACAACAAAAGTAATGACACTGCACCTTAACTTAATGCATCAAGCCATGGCTGTTGTTTTGGGTAACGTCGACGATAGCCATGCATAGCAACAGATAATTGAATCAGATCCGTAAACCTTGTCGGGTCCAAACTGGTTTGCTTTTTAATTTGCTGTAACCGATAACTTAATGTATTTCTGTGAATGCCTAATTGCTGTGCGGTACTGCCTATTTCCCCATTTTGCGATAGGAATAACTCAAGGGTTTCAATTAAAATATCCCCCGAATCATGCAACAATATTTTATGGCAAATATCCAAAAAGAAATTAAATAGATAGCTATTTTCCAATTCATTAAAGAGGCATAAAGATGCCATTTCTTTAAATAGAAAAACTTGTTTATCGGGCACAGTTAGCCGGCCAACTTCAATGACTGAACGTGCGAAATGAACGGCATCCCTCACATGTTCCTGCGTATCTGCCTGGACACCAACACCAATATAATATTGGCTAAGCTGGCTATCTAGAATGAAATGAAGATTAGGAATAAATGATTCATTTTGATAATGAGTTGATGGAAATAGCATCAAAATTTCGCGGCTATTAAGCAATAACACATCACTTTTTTCCATGGCTGATAATTCAGTAATGATCGTATCGAGTATTTCAGGACGATACTGAATAGCTTCAATATTAATAATCACAGGAATAGTCGGTAAAGTGAATGCAAAACCAGAGTTATGCAGTTTGAGTAACGCACTGCGCCCCTGTGCTTGCGTTGTACTTTCTATAAACTGGACAAATAACATATCTCGCAAACGGTGCTGCCAGTTAATACTACGCCGCTCAATTTCTTGTTGAATTAGCAGCTCAGCCGTCAGTATGGCAAGCTCAGCATAACGCTGGATCACAACAGGGTCACCACTCACCCCAATGACTAATTCCACTTTATCTGCCACAACAATCGGATGGTTTATCCCCGGAGCTACATTCGAATAAGCTCGTGCTTCATTTTCATTGTAAATAGTGATCCGTTTGCCGCAGCGAATCACTTCCACTGCGGCTTCATGAATTTCACCAATACGCTTTTTTTCCCCTGAGGCGATAATCACGCCCTGACTATTAATCACATTGACGTTGTGATGGATAATCCCCATTGCACGCGTGACAATATCATTGGCTAATTTTTCAGTCAGTAGCATCTTACCGCCTCACTTTAGGGTTTTATTTGCTTATTCGGATTCGCTAGTACGGTTCGCAGCAAATTTTCTGCTGTATCTGCCAAGTAACGCTCACCATTTGTCATGGCTTGCTCAAGGGAAATCGGCCCAGGGCACAATGACCACATTGCGCTAATACCATGTTGATATAGGATACGGCTATCTTCACTGTATCCTCCGCAAAGCGCAATAACAGGCACACCATAATGACTGGCCATACGAGCCACTCCCACAGGAGCCTTACCGTTCGCACTTTGGCTATCAAGCCGCCCTTCTCCTACAATGACTAAGTCCGCTTGTTGAATATAGGATTTCGCACCAAGGAGCCCCAAAACGAGATCGATTCCTTTTTCGAGCTTTGCCGAAACAAACCAACGAAGCCCCGCACCTAATCCACCCGCAGCGCCACTGCCCGCCTCCAGCGAAACATCTTTTCCCGTTATTGCTGACATTAATTTCGCATAGTGAGCCATTCCCATTTCAAGCTGATCAAGTGTGGCTTTGTCCGCTCCCTTTTGAGGACCATAAATATAAGTCGCGCCGTTATTGCCTAATAAAGGGTTTTCAACATCGCAAGAAACATTAAATTCAACCTTAGCGGCTCGCGAGTCAAATTTATCAAAATTAATCTTTGCAATATTAATGAGGTCTTTACCGCAAATTGGCGCCTCAATAAGCTGAGAATTTTTATCATAAAACAAAGCACCTAATGCTTGAGCAAACCCTGCACCACCATCATTAGTTGCACTTCCTCCTATCCCTATGACAATACGAGAGCAACCCATATCGAGTGCATGCTTGACCATTTCCCCCAAACCATAAGTCGAGGCATTTTCAACGCGACGGTGCTCGCGTTGAACTAATTCCAGCCCACAGCATTGTGCCATTTCAATAAAAGCAGTTTTTTCCTCCAGCACTAATAATCCTGCATCAACCTTACTACCATAAGGTCCAGTACAGCTAAAAATATAAGGTGTTACACCAGAAAGCGCCGGGCTATGTTCCAGTGACTCCAACAAACCTTCTCCGCCATCAGATATGGGTAATAACGTCATATCTAACGTCATATCTAATTCAGAGGATACACGCTTGAAACCCTCAGCAACGGCTTGACATGCTAACCTTGCAGAACAACTTCCCTTAAAGGAATCAAGTGCGATAACAATTTTCATGCAGACTTTCCTATTGTAAATGGCGATGTTGAATTATTTGCTTTCCTCTGAAGCCGATACTTGTAATGGTTGAGGTTCGCTCATACCGTTAGTATTCACTCGTGAAGCAATAATCGTTCCGATAACTAACAAACCGACACCAAACCATAATCCAGAAGTCGCTGTTCCAGTGTAATCCTCAAAAAAACCAAGAATAAACGGGCCGAGGAAACCACCAAATAATCCTAAGCAGTTCAATAATGCTAAACTTCCCGCCAGCATACTGCCACTCATATAAGTGGGTGGAAGAGAGAAAATAATCGATTGAACCACAAAAAACATAAATGCAGTCAAGCAAAAGCCTATTAAGCCGACAACTGGGCCTCCCAGTGCACCTATCACTAATCCAACCGCCATCACGGCATAACCTGAAATTAAAATACGTGATGAACGACGCGGTGTATTGGCTTTTCTCGCCACAAAAATGCCACCAATTGCAGCTGAAATCCAAGGGATCGCCGTTAATAAGCCAATTTGAATCGGTGTCAGTTTGCCATACTCACCTATAATAGTAGGCAAAAAGTAACTTAAACCATAGACGGAGAACTGGTGAGTAAAATAGATAGCAACAATCATCATAAAGGCTTTATTTTTAAATGCCGCCTTAAGTGAGAATTTACTATTACTCACACTAATGCTGTTTTTATCTTGGTCGTGTTTATATTTAATATAATTCCGATCATCCTCATCTAACCATTTCGCATCTTCCGGTTTATTCGGCAACACAAACCACACAACAAATGCGAGGATCACCGCGGGTAAACCTTCAATAACAAACATCCATTGCCAACCATGGAAACCTAATAAGCCATCCATACTCAGCAATAAGCCACTTAGCGGTGCTCCAATAATATTCGCAAGACAGACCCCAAGTAAAAATAACCCCGTTGCTTTAGCTCGTTCCTCTTGGCTAAACCAATATGTCATATATAAAATAACCCCGGGATATAAACCCGCTTCAGCTGCTCCCAGTAATAACCGTAAGATATAAAAAGAAGTCGGCCCTGTCACAAATGCCATCGCCGCAGATAATAACCCCCACGTGATCATGATCCGCGTGATCCAAAAACGCGCGCCTACTTTTTCCATGATCAAATTACTTGGGATCTCAAGAATTGAGTAGGTTAGGAAAAAAAGCCCTGCTCCGATACCAAATGCGGTTGCAGATAATCCTAAATCAATCGACATCGCATTTTTTGCCATGCCAATATTCGTTCGGTCAATAAAGCTAATAATGTACGCTAAAATCAACAACGGCATCAGGTTACGGTATATCTTTGCGTTGGTTTTTTTCCCCTGAGCCGCATAATCTAACTTTGCATTTGTAGAAAACATAGATAAGATCCTCATGTTGTAGTGAAACAGGTACGGCTCTTGGTTCTAAGTGACCCATACCTGTAGCTTTTACTTCAGCAACAGCCCGACGCCCCACGTCGGGCTTTCTGCTTGCAGTTTTTCTTATTCTCTTTCGAACAACATTGAAATCCCTTGGCCACCACCAATACACATCGTGACTAACCCGGTGGCAACCTGACGGCGTTCCATTTCATACATTAACTTCACGGGCAAAATAGCCCCACTGGCACCCACTGGGTGACCCAAAGCAATTGCGCCACCATTCACATTCACCTTAGTGCTATCAAGAGATAAATCATTCATAACTGCGATAGCTTGTGCCGCAAATGCTTCATTTAGCTCAATTAAGTCAATGTCTTTTACATTCATCTTGAGCTTTTCCATGAGTCGGCGCGTCGCTGGTGCAGGCCCAAAGCCCATAATGGCCGCTTCACAACCCGCTACTGCCCAATCGACCACTTTCATTTTTGGTTTCAGCCCACGTTTTTCTGCTTCTTCACGTCGCATCATCACTAATGCCGCAGCGCCATCATTAATCCCTGACGAGTTTGCCGCCGTGATCACACCGTCGGCTTTAAATGCAGGGCGCAACTTAGCCAATTTGTCACGTGGTGTATCACGTGGATGTTCATCGGTATCAAAAATACGTGTGCCTTTACGGCCTTCCGGTATTTCTACTGGCAATATCTGGTCAGCAAAATAACCCGCTTGAATCGCTTTTAACGCTTTTTGCTGGCTGTCCCATGCAAAATCGTCCATCTCTTCGCGGGTAATATTGAACTGTTCTGCAACGTTTTCTGCAGTCATTCCGTTGTGATAAGGGCCTTCTGGCCAAGTTAGGATGGACGTTAATCCATCCTCGAGCACATCATTCCCCATGCGGTAGCCATAACGCGCTTTGCGTAAGTAGTACGGCAGCATCGTCATATTTTCTGTACCGCATGCCACCACAACATCGGATTGACCAGTCTGCAGTAACATCATGCCATCGGCTAAAGCTTGTAACCCGGAACCACATTGGCGGTTAACCGAATATGCTGTAGTTTCTTTTGGTAGCCCAGCTCGCAGCTGGCAAATACGGGCGATAAAACCACTTTCTGCAATTTGCCCAACATTACCCACAATGACTTCATCGACATCTTCGGGAGCAATTCCAGCTCTTTTCACGGCTTCACGGATAACCGCGGCCCCAAGGTCGTGCTGATGCGTATTTGCAAAGCTTCCTCCCATCGTGCCAATTGCTGTTCTCACACCACTGACAATGACAATATCATTCGCTTGTTTCATTATTTCCCCCTATAACACCATTCCGCCGCCAACATTGATCACTTCCCCATTGATATAACGCGCTTTATCAGAGGCTAAGAATGCAACACATTGGCCGACATCACGTGGATCGCCAGCAAAACCCGCAGGGATCTTGCTAATCATGATGTCCCAAACTTTTTCAGGTACACCACGAGTCATATCTGTATCAATAAATCCTGGGCAAATCGCATTTACTGTGACACCTTTACGGGCTAGTTCACGGCAAGCCGTTTTAGTCAGACCAATAACCCCAGCTTTGGACGCGGCATAGTTGGCTTGCCCAACATTCCCAAGCCAACTCGCCGAGGAAATATTGACAATTCGGCCACTTCCTTGCTCACGCATTAATTTTGCCGCTTCTTGCATGCAGTTAAATGTCCCTTTCAGATTGATATCAATCACTTTGTCCCAATCATCTTCCGTTAATTTATGCAGCATGCCATCTCGGTTGATCCCCGCATTATTCACCAGTACATCAATCGCCCCAAAATGTGCTAATGCGTTAGAAAATAAGGCATTCACCTCTTCACGTTTATCAATGTCGCAAGGAATGAAAATGGCTTGATGGCCTTGTTCTTGTAGCTGTTTTGCACTTTCTTCACCTGATGACATGGCTAAATCAGAAATAACAACTTTTGCCCCTTCTTCTGCAAGTACCTGAGCAATCGCAAAACCAATACCTCTTGCAGAACCCGTCACAATGGCAACTTTATCTTTTACTAACATGGATAAATTCCTCTTTAATATTGAAACTACAAATACGAAATCAGACCAAAAGGCGCCTCTTCAAATAATGAAGAGTCCATCACTTTCAGATCAGCCGAAATTTCAGGTACGAAGTCCATATGGGCAAGAATGTCACGCTCTAGGTCAATACCGGGGGCAATTTCAACCAGTACTGGTGTTTTCCCCCCTAAAGTGAACACCGCACGCTCCGTGACAAAATGCATGGTTTGGTTGATATTTCGTGCGACATCCGCATTCCATGAAATTTGCCGTACTTGGTTAACTAACTTTCTAATATCCCCTTCCCGCACAATAGTTAATTGCCCATTTTCACAACGAATATCTAACCCTTTTGCCGTGAACGTCGAGCAAAACACTACGTGCCGAGCATTTTGGGTAATATCAATAAACCCACCTGCACCAGGGCAAATATTGCCTAACAATGTCGCATTGACATGACCACTGGCATCCATTTCCCCTGCGCCCATATAGGTGATATCAACGCCTGCCCCGTTGTAGTACAACATTTGGTCTTGGTGACTAATCATCGCTGACAAGTTACGGCCTATGCCAAAATCAATACCGCCGGCTTGAACGCCCCCCCAGATCCCTGACTCCACGGTAATATCAACCCGCTTGGTTGCATTTTCTTCCTGAATAATTGAACCAATAACATCGTTTGGAATTCCCGTTCCTAAATTAATCACACAGTTTTCATATAGATAACGGCATGCAATTCGCCCAATCAATTTGCGAATATCTAAAGGTAATGGCGTAGTTTGTTGGATAGGCGTACGAATATCACCGCATAGCGTTGGGTCAAAAAACCAGCTTGAGGATTGGCGATGGTCTTCTTCAGGGTTATCACACACGACAATGTGGTCAATAAAGCTGGCGGGAACCGTGACACGCTTAGGATGTAAAGTCCCTTCTTCAACACAATACTTCACTTGTGCAATTACTTTGGCACCAAAGCGTTTAGCAGCCAGTACCGCATGTAAAACTTCTAACGCCATGGCTTCTTCATCGGTGGTGAGGTTACCTTTACTATCCGCATGGGTTCCTCTGATCACCACCACATCTAAAGGAATTTCTGGGTACCATAACCATTCTTCCCCTTTGAAATTCACTTTTTCAACTAAAGGAGGAAGCGCCAACGTTTTAACGTTCATCCTCCCGCCTTCAAGATCAGGGTCGATAAATGTCCCTAACCCCACTTTGGATAAGCGTCCTGGTAAGCCTGCGGCCATTGCGCCATATAAATGCACCATTTGCCCTTGCGGAAGACAATACGCTTCGACTTGATTGTCATTAATCATCTGCATCCATCTAGGCGCTAACCCCCAATGAGAACCAATAATCCGTTTCACCATTCCTTCATGGGCAAAGTGTTGATTCCCGCGAATACGGTTACATTGCCCAGCCGCATGAACGAGAGTTAATTGATTTGGTACGCCCTCGGATAAAAAACGTTGTTCAATTGCCGATAAAATAGATTCAGCAGCACTGGTTAATGTCATTCCCACAGTACAAATTGTATCGCCATTATTAATTAATTTAGCGGCATCTTGTTTAGAAATAAATTTATTATTCATGATAAAACCTACCTGAAGGCTAATATTTCATAGCCCCTTTTTGATTAATTAAAAACTAATTTAGATTTTAGTTATTTAAAGAGTAATAGCGTAATTTCAAATCTTTCTTACTTATTTTCCCATTCCAAGTTCTAGGGAAATTACGTGTAAACATAATTCTTACTGGAACTTTATACGTTGGCACTCTATCTTTTAACCATTCAATAATTTCTTTACTGGTTAAACATACTTGGTTCTCAGGAATAATAAATGCAATGGGTTCTTCGCCATATATTGTACTTTCAATTGGAATGACCGCGACCTCATTAACGCCTGGGTAATTAGAAATCAAATCTTCGATTTCAATAGAATATATTTTTTCTCCACCACGGTTAATCATGTCTTTAATTCGATCTTGAATATAAAGGAAACCATCATCATCCCTATAACCAATATCGCCGGTAAAAAACCAACCATCATTAAACGACGTGCTATTCGCAGGGCTATCAGGCCAATAACGTTGGATAACAACATCCCCCTTAACCCAGATATTGCCAGTACTGTTAGCAGGTTTATCTTCACCTTTATCATCTCTTATGGCCACCTGTAACCCAGGAACCGGAGTGCCTGAGCTCGCCTTTTTATCACTGTACCGAATATCTTCACGAAATACGGTGGCTGGGGATGATGTCTCTGTCAAACCATAAATAGAATGAATGGATGTTTTAGCGAATAGATAAGAAAGCTCTTTAATCGTGCCTTCATTCAAATGACCTGCACCACAAGCAATCATTTTTAATGAATTAAATCTTTCCAGATTAATACTTTTATTTTCTTTTATTTTTTGAATTAATAATATAAACACAGTTGGAGAACCATGTAAGAATGTGATTTTTTCTTTTGCAATTGTTGAAATAATATCTTTTGCATTAAATTTCTTTTGAAGATAAACCGTCCCACCAATATGAATAAATAACGCTAAAATAGCAGAAAGCCCAGTAATATGATAAATCGGTACTGCTAAAATTGTTTTATCGTGTTCAGATAACTTTAATGTTTCCTGATAGGCATATACTGCAGACAATATATTCTTGTGTGTGATCACCGCACCTTTTGGTGCACCTGTTGTACCCGAAGTAAATATCACAACCGCGGGGTCTTCCTCATTAACTTGGTTGGTAAAGTTAATTTCTTCAGTAAGTATTAGATTACGCCACTGAGAAAGACTCATCCCTTTTGTACTGAACTGAGCTAACCATGGTTGATATGTGTCATCCCAAAAAATAGCATCCGCATTAATACAAGATAAATGCTCTTTGCCTTCAAACTCTTTCATTTTAGTACTTAAAGGAATGACCTGAATGCCCAGCCCTACAGCAGCATAAAATAATTGGCAAAATTCAATCGTATTTCCCCAGCCGAGTACTATCCGATCACTTTTTTTCAACTGTGCGGCTGTAGTTAGCCACAACATTGTTTGGTTTACTTTCTCAAGTAATTGGTGATAACTCCAACTTTGCTCTTCAAATACAATCGCAACAGCGTCTGGCTGCACTTTTGCTCTTTGTAATAAGCTTTGGTAGATGTTTGAATTTGGCGCAAGCATGGACACACTCCGATACACCTGAATATGACTGATATGCTATCAATGTATAAAATACACTCCAGCAAATTAGTGCCAATCTTCACAAATTATTCACACCCTTTTTTTATTTGAATTAGTGATCTGCACAACGAATTTGTTAACAATTTTGTTACTTACGTCTTATTTTAAGCGCTGGTTTTTATTGAACATGAAGATATTTACCTTTTGTTATTATCTAACCATTCAAAATGCATATTAATTTCGATGAATAACTCAACTATGATTGTGCGTATAAACAATGACCCCCAGACTAAAAAGTCGCTCAGCAGTAATACTTAACTCATCTGCTTATCCTCTATATGTTCTTGCACTCTGTGCTATTTAGCCCTCTCACCAAACCAAATACGATAAAAACAGTGGAGAATTCACTAGAGATTGCTACAGTGTAAGACCTTCATAATGAAAAAATTGATGAGAAAAAAAATCGCCACCTTTGCAAACGGTTAAGGAGATAACTCATGGCAAACACCCCCTATATTCCCCCAAAAGTCTGGCAATGGGAGCAAGGTAACGGCGGAAAATTCGCCAATATTAATCGTCCAGTTTCCGGTGCAACTCACGAAAAATCTTTACCTATAGGTAAGCACCCACTACAGCTATATTCCTTAGGAACGCCGAACGGGCAAAAAGTCACTATCATGTTAGAGGAGTTATTAGCCCTTGGCATTAAAGAGGTAGAATATGACGCTTGGTTAATTAACATTGGTGAAGGCGACCAATTTAGTTCTGGTTTTGTTGAAATTAACCCTAACTCAAAAATTCCCGCTTTAGTCGACAGAAGCGGCAAGGAGCCTATCCGAGTATTTGAGTCAGGCTCGATTCTGACCTATTTAGCCGAAAAATTTTCTGCTTTTTTACCCACAACTCAGCCGGAACGAGCTGAAACCTTATCCTGGTTATTTTGGCAAATGGGCTCAGCACCTTTTGCTGGTGGCGGTTTTGGGCATTTTTATGCCTACGCACCTGAAAAGTTTGAATACCCAATTAACCGCTTTGCCATGGAAACTAAACGTCAATTAGATGTGTTAGACAAGCGTTTAGCAGAACATAAATATGTTGCAGGGGAAAACTACAGCATCGCTGATATCGCCATCTGGCCATGGTACGGTGCATTAGTGAAAGGTTGGCTTTATGATGCCGCAGAATTTCTATCTGTCCATGAATATAAAAATGTTATTCGTTGGGCTGATGAAGTCTATGCACGCCCAGCAGTACAGCGAGGTCGCCGGGTTAATCGCCTACAAGGTGACCCTGCACAACAAGTACGCGAACGCCACGATGCGAGTGATATAAGCTAGTTATTAAGTTTATTACCATTACCAATACTGAGATTTATCGATTTTAAGTCTCAGTATTCCCCAACTAGCACAGTATTATTCCCCTAAAACCAAATACCCTTGGTTAAAGTCACAACTGTTTAAATAACATATCCCCATTAAAATATCTAAATATGAAGGTAATAAATCACATTCAGATAGTCTTATTTATACAATTAATACTAATTCTATTAGTATCCCTCCAAAAATAATGTTCCAAAATGAACAGAAATATCTTAATAAATGCAAAATTCACAACCATTTTAGTAAGAATAATCTTATATTGATATTTTGTTTCAAAAAAAATCATATTAACAATATGTTATAAAAATAACCATTCAATTGATAATGTTTTTTATTTTTATTTAAGATTCAAGCTATTAAACAAGTCATTATTAGAGCATCACTTATTTAGCTTGTAATTAGATACATGTATTGTAATTAATCGATTTTATCGATTTAGCATACTGATTATTTATATTTAGAAAATACCTTTATCAAGAGTAATCTATATTCACAAATTAAACAGCAATCCAAAAATTGAAATTTAAATTGGTATCCTAATAAAATGAAGGACTCTATTTTTACTTGCTTAACTGTTTTAGAAAACAAAAAAAACATTACGCATATAGTTGCCAAGAATATTGGTAAAAAAATTAAATTGCTAAGATCAGAATATCAGTTAAGTGGATCTGATTTAGCCAGAATTATAGGTATATCTCAACAACAATTATCACGTTACGAAAATGGCCTTAGTGATATATCAACATCTAAAATCATGTTGATATCCGTGTATTTTAAGGTAGATGTCTGTTACTTCTTTAAAAAAGATTAACTCATCATATTTTCAATCCTCACATTTAGGTAAAGCAAATGAATGATGAAGAAAATATAAATATAAAATTAGGATATTTAATAAAAAGATTGAGAAAGAAAAAAGGAATTAGTGGAGCTGAATTAGCAAAAAAACTAAATGTAAGTCAACAACAAGTATCAAGATATGAGCGAGGAGCAACAAAACTAAGTTTTGAAAAATTAATCGAGTTAACAATCCATATTGACCTAGATTTATCTAAATTAAAGTCAGAAATTGAAAAAGAAATCTTATATATCAATGATTCAAGAGCATTATTGTAATATTCAATGACAAACGAAATTATTATTAATTAATAGCAATTAACTCTGATTGTTATTAATTAATCTCACTATGAAATTAACATAATGAGATTAACAATAATCATATTTATATATTTAACAGTAAAGGAAAAGATTGATGAAAATCAAAAGTATTGCAATGGCAACCTTATTAGTTTTAGGCGGCGCTTCTGCAGCAAATGCGGCTGACCAAGGCCACGGTAAAGTTACTTTTAAAGGTGCGATTATTGAAGCACCATGTTCAATTGCACCAGAAAGTATTGACCAAACAATTGAATTAGGCCAAATCTCTAATATGGCTTTAGCCGATGGCGGAAAATCATCACCTAAGGCATTTGAGATCGCACTACAAAACTGTAACGTTAGCAGCTTAACTAAAGGTGTTCAATTAACCTTTACTGGTGCATCTGCTGCATTCGATGAAGATAATAAAACGTTAGGTATTGTAGGTACAGGTAGTGGTGCAGGCGTTCAAATCACTAGCGGTAACGGTGAAGTTGTTACGATTAATACAGCAACGCCATTCCAACAAATTCAGGATGGTAGTAACACATTACAATTCTCTGCATACCTGAAAGGTAATGGTGGTGATGTTTCAACTATTACTGCTGGTGAATTCAGTTCCGTAGCAGACTTCACTTTATCTTACGAATAAAATTAGCCACCTTCTAATTTTAACCTAAAAACACATGGATAGGTTTTTAGGTTCATTGGGCATAATGATAGAGCGAAAATATGCTATATAAATTTTCATGGTTGACATTCATTCTATTATTAGGAACTAGTTTGTCATCATATTGTTCGGCTGAATCATTAATTACAATGAATGGAAGTATTATTGAGACCGCCTGTTCTATTGATATAAGTAGCAGAGATCAAACCATTGAAATGGGAAGCTTATCTATATCGCAAATGATTCGTGATGGCCAAAGTAACAAAAAAAAATTTTCAATAAAATTAATTAATTGTGTACTCGAAAGAACTGAAACAAAAAAACCAAACTGGCAATATTTTACAGTAACATTTGATGGAGTTCATGATGGTAATTTGTTTACTGTCAATGGACAAGCAGAAGGGTTTGGCATTGAAATTAGTAGTGCTGATGGTGAAGTCGTTTATCCAGGAAAGGTAATGTCATCGCAAGAATTAACTGATGGCAATCGTGATTTAAATTACAACCTACGATTAATAAGAAATAATAAAGTTTTAGAACCAGGTAATTACTTTAGTCTAATAAAGTATAAATTAGATTATGAGTAATATCGAAAATAACGCTGTCCACATGAACATTTTTCCAAATAGGAGACACCTTCTCTTATTATAAATGAGTTTGAATAAGGTCAAGTATAATGGCGCATCATAAAATCCATATTAAATTATCATCAGCTAATCGATTATATATATTAGCTGGCATGATAACTATCATCTGTAATACTGGATTCGCCTCTACTAATATAGAATTTAATACAGATATTTTAGATATAAATGATCGTGCTAATATTGATCTAAGCCGTTTCTCTAAAACTGGTTATTTTATGCCAGGAGAATACACTTTTAGTGTTCATGTAAACAAGAATATATTATCTGAGCAAAGTATTTTTTATTATAACTCAGATGAAGATATTGATGACAGTAAAGTATGTTTAGATCCCAGCTTAGTTGATAAGTTTGGACTAAAGCCCAAAATATTATCATCGTTGACCTGGTGGCATAATGACTCCTGCCTAGATTTAAACAGCTTATCTGGTGCAACTACAAAGGCCGATTTATCGACATCAACGCTATATATTAATATTCCTCAAGCCTATTTAGAATATACAGCAGATAATTGGGATCCACCCACTCGTTGGGAAGATGGTATATCGGGAGCTTTATTTGATTACAATCTAAACGCGCAAGCGAATCAACAGATACGTAGTCACCAAAGTACAAGCTATACCACTAATGGTAACGGAGTGGCAGGAATAAATTTAGGTCCATGGAGATTCAGAGCTGATTGGCAAACGCGGTTTGAGAAGCGTCCATCTTCTGAGTCAACACATTCTTTTGATTGGAATCGTTTTTATATTTTTCGGGATATCAAATCATTAGGAGCAAAGCTAACATTTGGTGAATCTTATTTAAATTCCGATATTTTCGACAGTTTTAGATTCACAGGGCTCAGTTTAGTTACTGATATTAATATGTTGCCCCCCAATTTAAGGGGATATGCTCCTGAAGTTACAGGAGTGGCCAATAGTAATGCAACCGTTATTATTAGCCAACAAGGCCGCACTATTTACCAAACTCAAGTTGCTGCTGGCCCCTTTCGCATTCAAGATCTCAATGATGCTTTATCGGGTGAATTAGATGTAAGAGTAGAGGAACAAAATGGTAAAACGCAAACTTTTACAGTAAATACCTCGAGTATTCCCTACCTTACTCGACCAGGGCAAGTTCGTTATAAAATTGCTGCAGGGCGACCTAGTGATTCCAATCATCGAATTAATGGTGATAATTTCGCTAGCGGCGAGTATTCGTGGGGAATTAATAATGGTTGGTCTTTATATGGTGGCACGATTGCTTCACAAAAATATATCTCAGCAACGTTGGGAATTGGTCGCGATCTCATGCAATTTGGAGCTCTTTCATTTGATGCGACAAGAACACATGCAAAAATTAAAGAAATCACTTCAAATAACGAAACGAGTTATAACGGAAACTCTTATAGATTGAGTTATTCAAAGCGTTTTGAATATTTTAACAGCCAAGTTACCTTTGCGGGTTATCGTTTTTCAGAAAAAGACTTTATGAGTATGTCTGAATACCTCAATGCAAAAATGAGTGGCGTTCGACAATATAATAGCAAAGAGATGTATACCATTTCTTATAATCAACAGTTTAGCGACAGTGGATTGAGCACATACTTAAATTTTTACCACCAGACATATTGGAATCAACCCGATAATAACCGCTATAGTTTATCATTAGCTAAATATTTTGATCTCGGAAAATTTAAAAATTTAAGCGTTAACTTGACAGCATTCCGTACTAGCTACCAAAACACAAATGATGATGGCGTTTATATTGCGTTATCTGTGCCTTGGGGTGAAACCTCTACAGTCAGTTTTAACAGTAGCTGGGATAAAAGTAATACAACGCAGAATATAAATTATTATGACCGCATTAATGAGCGTAGTAACTACCAAATTAATACTGGGGTCGCACGGTCAGGAGCAATTATTGGCGGGTACTATACATATCAAGGTGATATGGCTCAGGTTAATGCAAATGCGACATACCAACAGAATCGTTACCGTTCCGCCGGGCTATCAATACAAGGTGGATTAACGGCAACACAACATGGGGTAGCACTCCATAGAAGTAACCAATTGGGTGCTTCGCGTGTTTTTGTTGACACCAGTGGTGTCCCGAACATCCCTTTGCGTGGTAATGGAATTGTGACACGGTCAAATTATTTTGGCAAAGCTGTCATTGCTGATGTTAATAGCTATTACCGTAGCAATATTAATGTGGATTTGAATCTTTTACCTAATAAGGCAGAAATTACCCATTCTGTAAAACAAGGGACATTGACAGAAGGCGCTATTGGCTATCGCCAGTTTGATGTTATAACAGGTAACAGCGCAATGGCGACTATTCGTTTATCGGATAATAGTGCTCCTCCATTTGGCGCTATTGTATTAAATGCACGTAAACAGCAAGTTGGAATAATTAGTGATGAAGGTAGCGTTTATTTATCAGGTTTAAATCCTAAAGAAAAATTGAATATTTCTTGGGATAATGAAATACAGTGCAATATAACATTACCGGATAGTGTTTCATCAGAAATAAATTTAGCAAATACATTACTATTACCATGTATAAAATAACATTTCACACATGTCATTATAAAACCATTAATGCTAGTTATTTAAACCAATAAAGTAAGCAATAATATATTTTATCAAATTAAACTTAAAGAGATTATATCGTTTATGAAAAAATTAAATATAAATAAAAAGGATACCCATCCTAACCAAAAATTAGTTAATAGTTATAAAGTTATATTGGCAGCTATTTTTTTGATGAGTATATCGACAGCAAATGCGGCTATCTCCTTAGATCGCACTCGTGCAATTATTAATGGTAATGAGAAATCGATTAGCCTGAATATTAGTAATGAAAATAAAACATTACCTTATCTTGCTCAAGGTTGGATTGAAAATGCACAGGGTGAAAAAATTAATGATCCATTTACTGTTTTACCTCCAGTACAACGTGTTGAGCCTGGAGATAAAAGTCAAATAAGAATTCAACCCTTAGCTAGCATAGAAAAATTACCGCAAGATATTGAGTCAGTATATTATTTTAATTTACGTGAGATTCCACCGAGAAGTGATAAAGCAAATACGTTGCAACTTGCATTACAAACACGAATAAAACTTTTTTATAGGCCAACACCTATCATTCCAACTAAGAATGATATCGATAACCCATGGCAAGAAAAATTGGTTTTAAAACAGCAAGGCGGCAAATATATTGCATTTAATCCGACGCCTTATTATATAACCATTATTGATGCAGCAAAGAAAATTAAAGGTGATACCGTAAAAGGCTTCGAGCCAATTATGATCGCTCCCAAAAATAGCCAGCCGTTAGGTGTCGATGTTGCAACATTAGGTAATACCCCAGTACTAACATATATCAATGACTATGGTGGCCGTCCTAATCTTAGTTTTAACTGCCAAGCAAATGAATGCAAGGTATCTCCAAGTAATAAATAATCTATCTATCAAATAGTAATAGAGGAAGGTATGAGTAAAATAGTGAGTTATAGCGCTCCTTTAATAGGGATTATTTTCAGTACACTTGCCTTTCAGACATTAGCTACTGATATTGGTAAAGTTGATAATTGGGATGTTGATGGTGCCAATGGTGTTTTACAGGTTAGAGGTGTGCTTACCGAAAGTGCATGTAGATTAGCCACGCAATCTGCATTTCAAACAGTAGATTTGGGCACAAATAGTTCTTCAGCATTTAAATTTCTAGGGCATAAAGGCACACCTGTTCCTTTTAATATTCAATTAGAAGATTGTTTAAGGAGTGAAAGTCGTAATCATGATCAACAAGGTAATATAACTTGGAGCTCTGACATACCAGCCGTAAGAATTCGTTTTCTTGCTGTATCAGATAATACAGATAGCAAATTAATAAAAGTAAATGGTGCTGAAGGCATTGCTCTTGAGTTAAATGATGAAAATTTTAAAAAAATTAAACCAGGTGTTTTTACTAGGCCAAAACTATTATCAATGGGCAATAATAAATTAACCTATTACATTACTCCGGTGAGAATTAATAGTCATTTTAATGCTGGTAACTATCAAGCAAATATAAGATTCCAATTAGTCTATGACTAGGATAAAAATATGAAACCATCATATCAATACCTATTATTTAAATCGCAAGTTTTTATTAGCATTATTTCTATATTAATATGTTTTAATACAGCCAGCGCTTCAATGGCTTCTATTGGTTTAACAATTACAGTCATAGAACCCCCTAATTGTAGTTTTGTAGGAGGAAATACATTAAATGTTGACTTTGGCGATGTCCAGCAAGATTTAATCGATGGGGCATCATATAAAAAAACGAATGTTAACTACAATTTACAATGCACAAATTTATCTACTAATCTATTAAAAATGAAATTGAGTTGGACTAACTTTAGAGTTAATGGTGTTGATGCAATAAAAACGAATAGAGATAACCTTGGTATCGCCATTTATCAAGATAATAATATAGTATCCAACAATTCAAATATTCATTTTATTTATGGTGCTATGCCCTCTATTTATGCTGTTCCCATAAAACCAAGTGGTTCAATGCTAAGTGACGCTGGGGATTTTAATGCAGAAATGATTATGACAATTGAATATCAATAAATTAAGAGCCAATATGAAAATTAAATTTTTATATATATTAATAGTTTTTAGTGCTTTTTCTTATTCATCTTCACTCACTGTGGAGTTTAATGGAAATCTAATTATCACGCCTCCTGAATGCATTTTAAATAACAGTCAAAAATCAATGATTCATTTTGGAGATATCTTATTAAGCAGGATTGATGGAGTAAATTATAAACATAAATTACCTTTTGAATTAACTTGCACTAATTTAGCCATGAATAACCTAACGTTAAGTATTCAAGGTGACCCTAGTAATTTTAATAATGGCATTCTCAAGACCAGTAACCCAAAGCTAGGATTAAGCTTCTATATTAATGGTATAAAACAAGATATTAATAAAAAAATAAATTTTAATTATTTAGAATTACCATCATTAGAGGTTAGTCCTGTACAAAATGTTGCAACAAGTTTTGATGGTTCCGATGGCGGAGATTTCACTGCACTAGCAACTCTTAATGTGGACTATCAATAATGAAAAACAACTCAATAAATAATAAAATTCAGTATCAGATATGTTGTTTTCTTTTAATATTCTTAGCAAATATAACCTATGCTAATTGGGGATTTGATGGTTCGTTAATTATACCGCCAAAATGTCGATTAAGTCATAGCGATCCTATCAAAGTTTCATTTGGTAAAGTCGGTGTTAATAAGGTTGATGGAATACACTATAAGGAAAAAATTCCTTATGAACTTATTTGCGATGGCGATCTAACACAACCTTGGAATATCTCTTTAACATTATCTGGTATAGCAGCAGGTGCAGGTTTTGATGATGCAACACTGCAAGTTAAATCTGATCAAAATGGAAATAATGTAGGTATCCAAATTCAAAAGGATGGACAACCTATCACTTTAAATAAAGCATTTGTAATTGATCAAAAGACATTACCCGCTTTATCCGCTGTTATTGTCAAAAAAGCAGGAACTAAACTTATTGGAGACACATTCAATGCTACAGCGACATTAACCATTACATTTCAATAGGAATTATGATGTTCTCGACAATAAAATATTATAATTTATTATTTTTAACAGTATTTATATGCTACTCCTTACCATCTATGGCCGAAACAATTAATTTTGATGGTATATTTGTTGAAGATACTTGTGACCTATATCCCGGAGATGAACTAATTACATTAGATTTCGGAACAATCGCAGATAAATATCTTTATTTAAATAGCCGCACGCTAAGTGAATCATTTAGTATTCGATTAATTAACTGTGACTTATCTTTAGGTCGTGAAATTAATGCTTCATTTAATGGCAATGAAAACTCTTTTTTACCTGGATATCTTGCACTAGACCCAGCAAGCCAAGCTAATGGTATTGCTATTGGTTTAGAAACAGATACTGGAGAAAAAATCGATATAAACAAAAAAGATCACACACAAAAATTGTCAGCAGGTAATAACGAAATAAAACTTAAAGCCTTTATCCAAGGAGAGCATTCTGCATTAGCAAATAAAACAATTTCATATGGAACATTTATATCAACGTTAACATTCTTTTTAGAATACAACTAAAAGTATAAAAGCTACATTTAAATCATAGGTATTCAAAAATGAAAATCTCAGCAATAATTCGCGATTATAAAGCTACAGTAATAAAAATAATTTTTATTACTGTATCAATCTTTATTTATAATATAAATGCTTATTCTGTAAGTTGGGGCGCATTTACTCAAAGAAATGGTAATGATGTTACTATTCAATGGGGATGGCCTAATGAAGATAGCAATAGTGTAATTTGCTTTAATCCATCAGGTTGTGTTGTAACCGTTGGCCCATATGATTACCGGGGATCTAGCGCTGATCCTAAAACATTTGGAGGTATAAATTTACCCTATGGCATGCAACAAAAAGTCATCATCCGCAATAATGGGACGGCACTGGATGCTTTTAATGCTTGGAAACTACAATACGGCACCGCCAATACACAAACAGTTACTGGCATGTGGGGTAATTATCCAAATACAGACTTCTCATCGGTTTGTTACGGGTTCCAAGTTTTTCAAATCTCAACTTGGGGAACTTCTTATGGCACTTTATTGCCTAGTGCTGCCTGTGGGGTAGTACCGCCATCAAACACTTCTTGTAATTTTAGCTTCCCTACGAGTATTGATCTGGGTTCCGCAGTTAGTGGCCAAAATGGCTCTTGGTCTGGAGAAGCTACAGGGGCTTTTAGCTGCACCAATATTGTTGATATAAGGGCTAGCTTATTAGCTACTCCCTATTTAAGTAATCTTCCTGTTGATATTTCAGTCAATCAAGTTTCACTGGATATCAATAATAAGAGCGTTGCTAGAGGGCAAATAGCACCACTTAATTTTAAGGCAACCACAACAGGTAAGTTCACATCTGCAGGTAAGTTTAACGCTAATGCAGTTATTTTGTTTTCTTTCAATTAGCAAACACATTACTAATATGAATGTTAAATAAATAAAGCACAGCAAGAACTGCCAATAATAACTTTATTAACTGATAGTTACCTATAAAAGCAAAGCCGTTCCTGTACCTTAATGGCCCAATAGTGAAAGAGGGTTAGTCCCCCTCTTCCACTTGCCCTTTATACTCTTCTTGTGAAACCAAATGTACCCCTATATATCGCTGATAACGTGCGGGTTTTAATTTGGTTAAGTCCACCAGTACCAAGCCATCGATACAATCATTGAATGCGGGGTCTGTACCGAAATCCATAAACTGTACGCCACCCGGCTCGCATAATTCAGTATATTGCTTATAAAGCGTCGGAATTGAACAGCCAATGTTATTGAGTAAGCTTTTCAATTTAACTAAATCTTCGTGGTAATTGCCCCCTGAAAATTGGGCTAATACCTGTGGCAAAGAAGCTGGATACGGCTGATGTGACTGTGCAATGCTGTGTTGCGCCGAAAAATAGAGCCGATAAAAAGTAATCAGTAAGTCACGCGCCGCAATCGGCATTGAGCCAGACATAGATACAGGACCAAAAAGATAGCGATATTGTGGGTATTTCGCCAAATACGCGCCAATACCTAACCATAAATAATCTAAACCCCGTTTTCCCCAATATTTAGGCTGAATAAAGCTCCGACCAAGCTCAATACCTTGCGCTAATATTGGCATCATGGCTTGGTCATAATGAAATAAGCTAGAGCTGTAAATACCCTGCAAACCTTTGGTCTCAATTTGCTTTTTAGTGGGTATAAACCGATAAGCCCCTACAATATCAAGTTCACTTTCATCCCATAATACCAGATGATAATAATCGTTATCATAGCTGTCTAAATCACGGCGCTTACCTGAGCCTTCCCCTACAGCACGAAATGCAATTTCGCGTAATCGCCCTATTTCTCGCAAAATCGGCGACCTTACTTCTTGGTTTCGGTGATAAAGGTAAATCGCTTTCCCATCAGGGGATGTTCCTAGCCGCTCACATGCCACCAACGCTTTTTTTAATTCAATTCTGTCTTCTGGTAAAGCAATTGGTGATTCGCTGGTAAATAGCCCTTCCTTACCTTTTCCCAACAAATAGACATGGCGACGAAAGCGCCCTGCTAGCTCATGAGCCGCTGTATGGCCATCATGCCAATGAATAAATGGGATGCTGCCACCAATACGAATTTTTAATCTTTTTCCTCGCTGCTTAAACATTTCCCTGACTAACATTAAAGTCGATAACGGCTTGTAAACCAACGAGGTTAAATAGAATAAATGGCTATTTCGCCCTTGAATATGAATGGGGACAATAGGTGCTCTGGCCTTTGCGGCTAAACGCAAAAAACCTGTACGCCAGTGGCCATCACGAACCCCTTTACGGCCAAACCGAGAGACTTCACCCGCAGGAAACACAATTAATGCCCCTTGTTTGTCCAAATGCCGTTGTATTGCTTCAACTTGCTGCCGACTGGTTCGGTTATTCATGTTGTCCACTGAAATAAATAAGCTTTTTAGTGGCTCTATATAATTGAGGAACTGATTTGCCACGATTTTGACATCAGGACGAACGGCAGCAACTGCACGTAATAGTGCAAGACCATCGAGTAAGCCTATCGGGTGGTTAGCAACTAAGACAACAGGACCTTGAGTTGGAATATTTTCTAAGTCTCCCTCAACCATTTCGCAAGAAATATCAAAGAACTCCATGATTTGTTCAATAAGATCCAAGCCCTTTAAGTGCGGATAATCTTGGGCAAATTGGTGAAATTCTTGTTCAAACAGCAGCTTTTTTAATAAACGACGTTTCCATTTGCCTGGTGTTTGATGAGGAAAAATATCGTGCAGCAGGGTATCGACACTAAACATAATGCTATCTCCTAACTGAGTTACGACGAACTTAAGTCAGACTCATAACAACAATATGTTTATTTTATGACAAAATGGTGAAAGCACAAAAATGATGATGTAGATCATTACTTTTCATTTACTAATATTATAGTTATCTAAAATCAATAATTTTTCCGAATATTGCTTTCTTGAATAATTTATATTTTACTCATTTTATAATATGCATTTATTCCACAACAATTAAAAAAGTATAAAACTAAATTTTTTGATTAGTTTTACTTAATTTATTTGAATAATTCAGAATTTATTATTTATAAATACCCACCAATTAAATTGAACTAAAAATTTATTACAATAAGATCAGAAACAAACAATACCCTTTAAATTCAATTAAATAAAAATTAATTATAAGTTTAATTTTTAACTTTTTTCTTATTGATAGGCAAATCTTATTTCAGCAATTGCTTAAACCGATGGCCATCATTGATAAAAATCAAGAACCTCTCGACCTTATTTATACATGATAGTCCGGCTGTAGAATTATATTAATTAAAAAATATTTAAATATATTTGACCGCAATCTTTCAAGGATAGTGTAATGAAAAAACTTACTCGCATTACGGTCGCTGTCATATTTTTGCTTTTACTCGGTTATTTTGGGTTATCTGGATATGTGTGGTATCACGATAATCAACGAAGAGAAAATAATGACATTCAGACATCTAAAATTGCAGAAAATAATCAAGTTCTCAAATTCTTCGCTGAAAAGGGATGCGATTACTGTCACACGCCGTCAACTGATTTACCTGCCTACGCATCGTTCCCCATTGCTAAGCAACTGATGGAATACGATATTCAGCTAGGTTATAAATCATTCAACCTTGAGGCTGCTCGCGCTGCACTCATCGCAGGAGAACCTGTACCACAAAGTGAATTAAATAAAATTGAGTGGGTTATGCAGAACCATACCATGCCGCCAACTCGTTATGTTGCACTTCATTGGGCAAGTAGCGTCAGTGATGAAGAGCGTAATAGCCTTTTGAATTGGATAGCTAAACAGCGAGAAGAGCACTATGCCAGCCAAGATACCGCTGCTGAGCACCGTAACGAACCAATTCAACCAATTCCAAAATCACTGGATGTTGATGATGCAAAAGTCGCATTAGGTTTCCGCTTGTATCATGATGCGCGCCTGTCAGGGGATAGCACGATTTCTTGTGCGCACTGCCACGCACTCAATGCAGGTGGTGTTGATGGCCGTAAAACATCAATTGGTGTTGGTGGCGCAGTAGGCCCAATCAATGCGCCAACGGTGTTTAACTCTGTATTTAATGTCGAGCAATTTTGGGATGGTAGAGCGCCTGATTTACAAGCGCAAGCCGGTGGCCCACCATTAAATCCTATCGAAATGGCATCAAAATCATGGGATGAAATCATTGAAAAATTGGATAAAGACCCTGTCTTAAAACAAGATTTTAATGCAGTTTACCCAGAAGGGTTTACGGGTGACACCATCACAGATGCGATTGCTGAGTTCGAAAAAACCTTAATCACCCCAGACTCTCCGTTTGATAATTGGTTAAGAGGCGACAAAACTGCATTAACCGCACAACAGCTCCATGGTTACCAGTTATTTAAAGAGAACAAATGTGCAACCTGCCATGGTGGCGTGATCTTAGGTGGTCGTTCCTTCGAACCTCTGGGCCTGAAAAAAAACTATGAGTTCGGTGAAATTACCGCACAAGATATTGGTCGCATGAATGTCACCTCTGATGAGCGCGATAAGTTACGCCAAAAAGTCCCAACACTGAGAAATGTTGAATTAACCGCGCCATACTTCCACCGTGGAGATGTGGCTACCTTAGATGAAGCAGTGAAACTGATGCTGCGTTATCAAGTCGGTAAAGAACTGCCACAAAAAGATGTCGATGATATTGTTGCCTTTCTTGAAAGCTTAACGGGTGTGTATACACCGTATGTACAACAAGGTGAATCACAACAGTAAATATCAATAGCTAATTGATATGAAAAACCAATAGCACCGCTCAAATAATAGCGGTGCTATTTTTTTATTTAAACTGCCGTATAGGCTACCTACAACCCCGACTTAACCTATATTCAAAGCAATTCACGTTATCGCGTATCTATTTCCCACTGTGTTATTACTTAAACGATCCCAGTTTCCCAATTTATACGAAACAATGTTAACTAGCTCAAAGTTTTCATTGAATGGTATTTAAAAGGTATTATTAAGTGGTATTGTCATTGCTGTACCCTACAATACCTATAATTAGCCGTATAAAGGAATGAAAGATGAAAAAAACAACAGCAAAACTCTCATTCATGATGTTCATTGAATGGTTTATATGGGGGGCTTGGTTTGTTCCCTTATGGCTATTTTTGAATAAAAGTGGCTTCACCCCTTCTCAAATAGCATGGTCTTACGCCTGTACAGCCATTGCTGCAATTATCTCTCCCATCCTTGTAGGCTCAATTACTGACCGATTTTTTGCCGCGCAAAAAGTCCTGGCGGTACTGATGTTTGCAGGGGCAGTCTTTATGTTTTTCGCAGCTCAGCAAACTGAATTTTCTAGCTTTTTCCCTCTACTCTTGGCGTATGCATTGACTTATATGCCAACCATTGCGCTCACCAATAGTATCGCTTTTTCCAATGTGGAAGATGTGGAACGTGACTATCCTCGTATTCGTGTAATGGGGACTATCGGCTGGATTGCATCAGGCATTGCATGTGGATTTTTACCTTCCATGATGGGCTTTGGTGATATTTCTGCGACTAATATCCCGCTCTTAGTGACAGCCGCTAGCTCCGCTTTACTGGGCTTTTTTACCTATTTCTTGCCAGACACCCCACCAAAAGGAACTGGCAAAATGAGTATTAAAGTCATGCTCGGATTGGATGCCATTGTGCTGTTAAGAGACCGTAATTTCTTAGTATTTTTCGTGTGTTCATTCCTCTTCGCCATGCCTTTAGCTTTTTACTATATTTTTGCTAACGGCTACCTTACTGAAGTTGGGATGAAAAATGCCACCGGATGGATGACCTTGGGGCAATTCTCTGAAATCTTCTTCATGCTTGCTTTGCCCTTCTTTACTAAACGTTTTGGTATCAAAAAGGTATTACTTCTTGGTTTAATCACTGCAGCTATCCGTTATGCTTTCTTTATCTATGGCGATGCAGACCACCTATTCACCTACGGATTACTCTTCCTCGGTATTTTATTACACGGTGTTAGCTACGATTTTTACTATGTCACCGCATATATTTATGTCGACAAAAAGACGCCTGTGCATATGCGAACAGCGGCTCAAGGCTTAATTACTCTCTGTTGCCAAGGCTTTGGTAGCTTACTGGGTTATAGCCTAGGTGGGCAAATGATGGAAAAACTTTTTTCTTACGGTGAACCTGTCAACGGCCAGACCTTTAACTGGGCCGGTATGTGGGGCTTCGGCGCTGCTATGATCGTCGTAATCACGGTTGTTTTCATGTTGATGTTTAAAGAGTCGAGCCGTGATATTCAAGAAATTGATATTAATAAAAGTGGCATAAAACCCACATCCAATTAGTTAAGCAATCATTAATTAAACGCCTTTATTGACCGACTGCCAACACATAAGGGCGCTGTTTTTAGCCAAAATTGAAGGAATTATAATGAACAAAGAGAACCGTATTTTAGGCACGTTTTATGGCCAAGCCTTAGGTGATGCAATGGGAATGCCTTCTGAATTATGGCCTCGCTCTCGTGTTAAAGCACATTTTGGTTGGATAGACCGCTTCTTACCTGGGCCAAAAGAAAATAATGCAGCTTGCTACTTCAATACGGCAGAATTTACAGATGATACCTCAATGGCGCTCGCACTTGCGGACGCGATTATAGAATGTGATGGCAAAGTGAGTCCTGAACTTATTGGCCGTAATATTTTAAAATGGGCAGAGCAATTTGATGCCTTTAATAAAAATGTCTTAGGGCCGACCTCTAAAATTGCATTAAAGGCAATAAAACAAGGGACTCCGATTTCTCAGTTAGAAAACAATGGCATGACAAATGGTGCCGCAATGCGAGTTTCCCCACTCGGTTGTTTGCTGCCAACTCATTCTATTGATGAATTTATTGATGAAATTACACTCGCCTCATCGCCAACGCATAAATCGGATGTGGCAATTGCGGGGGCGGTCGCTATTGCTTGGGCAATTTCTAAAGCGATAGATGGCGAAAATTGGCCGCAAATTCGCGACCAATTACCTGCTATTGCGAAGCTAGCACAAGAAAAGCATGTCACAACCTTTAGCCCATCAATAGCTGCACGTATTGAACTTGCTTTACACACGGTGAAAAACACGATTGGCGCCGAGCAAGCAATGGAACAGCTTTATCAACTCGTTGGCGCTGGTACGAGCACCATTGAGTCAGTTCCTGCCGCCATTGCTATGGTTGAATTAGCGGAAACTGATCCCAACCGCTGTGCCATTCTGTGTGCTAATTTAGGGGGGGATACCGATACCATAGGGGCAATGGCCACCGCCATTTGTGGCGCCCTCCATGGCGTTGATGCCATCGATAAACAGCTCAAAAAACAATTAGATGATGTGAATCAACTTGATTTTACACAGTATAGCCAAGCCTTTATGGCATTGAGAACTGCAAGAGAAAAAGCTTATGAAAACTGCTGAACTTATTGCCCATCTTCCATTGCAAGCGGAGCATCGTCCTGTCTGCCTAATTGGCGCTGCCGTTATTGATGTGATTGCAGATGCATATTCACTGCCTTATCGCGGAAGTGATATCGAATTGCACCAGCAGAGTGTCAATATCGGTGGATGTGCTCTGAATATTGCGGTGGCCTTGCAGCGTCTTGGTATCCAGTCTCTCAATGCATTACCTATTGGGCAAGGTGTATGGGCAGATATCATCCGCAACCAACTCAATAAAAAAGGTGTGAGTTCCGTTATAGAAACGAATAAAGGTGATAATGGCTGGTGTTTAGCCTTGGTTGAACCCGATGGAGAAAGGACATTTCTTTCAATTAGCGGTGTAGAAAACCAATGGGAACGCCAAACCCTAGATGAATTGCGAATTACATCTAACACTATCATCTATCTTTCTGGCTACCAACTAGCCGCAAAATGTGGCGAAACTCTGCTTTCATGGCTGGAGTCGCTCTCCGATAACGTCACTTTATTTATCGATTTTGGCCCTCGGATCGCCGACCTTTCGAAAACACAATTATTACGATTAATGGCTTTAAAACCAATCATTTCGTTGAACCGCCAAGAAGTCGAACATATCGTCACATTATTCCCTGATATCGCGCATCAAGGAATGGATACAGAAGCATTAGCCAATATTTGGCATTCTCAATTTTTAGTTCCCGTGATTGTTAGAGTCGACAAAGAAGGCGCGTTCTTTCAAGAAAGTGGTCGTTCATCAGGCTGGGTGGCACCATTTGAAACCACCGTTGTCGATACCATTGGAGCAGGAGATAGCCATACAGGAGGCGTGATTGCGGCATTGGCGTCCGGCTGGGCACTAGAAGACGCCGTGTTACTCGGAAATGCTGTCGCATCCTATGTAGTTAGCCATCGCGGAGGGGATTGTGCGCCTTCGTCTGAGCAACTCACCGCATATTTACAGCAATATTAATCATCAGAGAAAAAAGAGGCCTAGCCTCTTTTTTACTCTTCAGAGACAAATACATACATATCACTGCGACACTGATTAAAACTGTATTCAATGGGCACATTTTTATGGTCGAAAGCCACCTGCTTAATCACTAAAATAGGTACGGTCTTTTCCAATTTAATGTGCGTTTGGAAGTCTTCATCTGGCATTCGAGCACTCACCTTGCTCTTTGTTCGTGTAGGATAAATATTTTGGCTGCGAAAATAATCGTACAAAGATAAGCCAATATCATCGACATCACCAATCAGCCCAATAGGAACATATGACTCCTCAATAGAGACCGGCTGTTCATCCACATAGCGAATACGTTTTAACATAAATACATTACTATTGATGGGGAGCGCTAGTGACTCTGCCACCTCCTGTGAACAAGGCACGATACTTTTATTGACCCAAAGTGTGTTTGGTTTTTTTCCAAGTAAAACAACTTGCTGTGAAAAACCTTTAGCTTCTTTGAGTGAATACTCAAACTTATCACTAATTTGGGTGCCATAACCTTGTGACCGAATGATAACGCCTTCTTGTTCAAGTAGCTCTAACGCTTTTCGAACGGTAATACGTGACACCCCTGTCTGCTGACCTAATTCCCTTTCACTGGGTAGCATATCACCTTGATGCAAAACCCCTGTTCGCACAGCAAATTTCACCGTTTCAGCAAATTTTACATACAAAGGTGTATTGTCTATTTCAGCAAGACGGGTACAAAGTTGTTGGATCAGAGATAAATGCGCATCATTCATATTGAGTTAGTCACCTAAAAATCGCAGCAATAATCAATAGTACCACTATCCATAGATTTATTGCAGGCAATTGAATTAGATAAATTTATTACCAATGAAAAACAGAATGCTACAGGGTACTATTTCTGGTGAGGTACACGTTTTTCTCTGATATAGGTAAAGTCAATTGCTGTTGATACCCATCCAGTGTTTCTTTCGATAATATCGCCAATGCGCGGTAAAAATCGCTGTTAGCCGAATCTATCAATACTTCGAGAAAATGTGCCGACCAAGGTAATAAGTGCCAAGCGAGCAACTCTTCTAAATCTGCTCTGCGATTTTGCTCAGCCAGCCAAGCCGCTAACATCAAAATCAACCCAAAGTGGTCTTCAGGCTCTTTTTGTGTCGTTACGGGTTCAACACCTTTAATACGCATCCACTGACGCAATTCAACGGTTGAGTCGCCAAAAACAATCTTTTCTTTATCTAGCCAAACCGAACCCCAAGGGGGAGCAGGTAAAGCATAAGGCCCAATAAACAAGCGCTGCCATGCTTCACTCAGTGGTTCATTCCCCTGAGCACTGGATTGCAAAAGCTGGCTAATTTTTACTAAGGAAGGTAAAGCAAATGGCCATTCGTTATGCCAAGTCGGCTCCTGTAAAATCGCGATAATTTCTGTATTGTTTTCATTCTCTGGGGAGAAATAAAATAAAGATCCCAAAACCCGCCCTGTCACTGCGACGTATTCAAGAAAGTGCGCTTGTTGCATATTGATTGTCTCTGAAATTATCAGCGCAGGGAAATCACACCCTGCGCTGAAAGTTTACTAATTAAGCTACAGCCATGCCGACTGTCATATGTAAACCATAGAATAGCCCACGACCGATAAATTCACCAACCAGTACCAGCACGGTACCAAGAAGTAAGCTCAAAACCGAAGGCTGATTTTGTCGCACAACAGGCAAAATCCATAACAACAGCCCAATACTTGTCACCACGATGCGTACCACTTGTAAAACACCAAAGTCAGGGACTAAATCCACAGCTTTCTGTACTGAGGTGGTGATAAGCGCAATCTCACCACTTTGCAGTAGTACTGATGCAATAGTCACGATATAAGCAACGACACTAATTGCCGCTAATTTACCACTATTAAATGGAAATTTAGCAACTCGTAATAGTAAAGTACCTAAAATTGGCCCCACAACAAACAGAGTCATAAAGAAGCCGATAGTGGTATGTGGCGTGTTCCATGTCGGTACTGTGCTTATCATATAAACTCGTGTCATTGCCCAAACAAATAGCAATCCCATCAACATGGTGATGATTAACCACACCTTATCGAGTCCTGTTGGCATCTTTTTGATTGCGGAGAACAACCACCATAAACCACCTAAAGCAAAGAAAATAGAGCCGAATAACACTTCGTTACTCAGTGACGAGGCAAATACACGGTTCATCGAGTTAAATGCACGCATCGGTGAGCCCATATGCATCATAGAAGCGAGAAAACCTAAGCCCATCAATACCCATAATGCCAACATCGCATTCACAATACGCTGTTTTTGGGGTTTATCGTCTGTCGATAACCATGCAAGCCCCGTTACAATCACACCACCTGCAATACTTTGGCCTAATACCGTAAATAAAATTAGCGGCCATTCATGTAATCCATTGCCCATGTTATACCTCCCGAGGATTGGCTAAATGGCCTGTCGTATCATTGACAGGGCGACTATTGGCATTTGGTTTAATGACAAGATTGGGCTTGGTATAGTGCGCTTCAGGTAGTGGCGCAATCTCGGCCAAATTGCCATGTTTTTCACGTAATTCATCAATGGGGCCAAAGTCTAATGCACGCAATGGGCAAGACTCGGCACAAATCGGTTTTTTACCAACTGCAACACGCTCATAGCAACCATCGCACTTGGTCATATGTCCTTTTTCGCTATCAAATTGCGGTGCACCATATGGGCAAGCCATATGACAATAGCGGCAGCCAATACACACGCTTTCATCTACAACGACAAAGCCATCTTCACGTTTGTGCATCGCGCCGCTTGGGCACACTTTGACACAAGCAGGGTCTTCGCAGTGGTTGCATGAAATCGACAAATAATAACTAAATACGTTTTGATGCCACACACCGTTATCTTCTTGCCAATCTCCCCCTGCATATTCATAAATGCGCCTAAAATTCACCGCAGGAGATAAATTTTTGTAGTCCTTACACGCTAACTCACATGTTTTGCATCCCGTACACCGTGCGGAATCAATATAAAAACCATATTGTGTTGTCATGATTTATCCCCCTATACCCTTGCCACTTCAACCAAATTACTGTGTTGCGGATTACCTTTCGCTAACGGTGACGGGCGTTGAGTCGTCAGGACGTTTAGGCTACCACCATGGTCTACCTTGTTTTCATCAGGTGCGTACCAAGCCCCTTCCCCCATTGCGACAACGCCTGGGATGATGCGTGGAGTCACTTTGGCAGTGATCTGTACTTCCCCTCTATCGTTGTAAATTCGTACCATGTCGCCATCTTTAATATTGCGACGTTTTGCATCAATAGGGTTGATCCACATCTCTTGTAAACAAGCCGCCTTGATCACATCAACGTTACCGTAGGTGGAGTGAACTCGTGATTTATAGTGAAAACCACTCAATTGCAGTGGGTATTTTTCGGTGAGCTTATCATCATGGCTTTCAAAGCCTGGGGAATACATTGGAAGTGCTGATATCAAATCACCTTCCGCTAGAGTCCATGTTTTCGCAATATCCGCTAAGCGAGATGAATAGATCTCAATCTTTCCTGACGGGGTATTTAATGGATTACCAATAGGGTCTTCACGGAAGGCTTTGTGTGCTACAAAATGCCCTTGCGGGTCCATTTTTTTATAAATTCCTTGCTGCTGGAATGTCTCAAAATCAGGTAGCTCAGGTAACTTTTGTCGTGAGATTTCATACAAATGGCGTAGCCACTCTTCTTGGGTTCGCCCTTCGGTGAATTTCTCTTCAACGCCCATGCGACGCGCAATTTGTGTACACATTTCATACACTGTTTTACTCTCAAAACGCGGTTCGATAGCTTGGCTGGCGAAAATGACATACCCCATATTACTGGCGGCACCATCCAAACAAAAATCCATTTGTTCAGAGGCGGTGCAATCTGGTAGGACTAAATCCGCATATTTCGCTGAGGCGGTCATATGGTTATCAATCACTACTATCATTTCGCATTTTTTATCATCCTGAAGAATGTCATGCGTTTTATTAATATCAGAGTGTTGATTAATTAAGCTGTTGCTGGCGTAGTTCCAAATAAACTTAATCGGAACATCCAGTTTATCTTTGCCGCGTACGCCATCATGAGTTGCGGTCATTTCTGGGCCGCGCTCTATTGCATCAGTCCATAAAAATACGGAAATGCTTGCTTTGACTGGGTTTTCTAACGTTGGCATCCGCTCAAATGGAATATCATAATTCCCTTCACGAGCCCCTGTATTACCACCATTGATGCCAACATTACCGGTTAAAATCGGTAACATCGCAATCGCACGTGCGGTTTGTTCACCATTCGAATGACGTTGCGGCCCCCAACCTTGGCTAATATACGCAGGTTTTGCAGAACCGATTTCACGCGCGAGTTTAATGATTTTATCAGCCGGAATACCGGTAATCTGCGCAGCCCATTGTGGTGTTTTTTCTACGCCATCATCCCCTTGGCCTAAAATATACGCTTTATAGTGGCTGTTTTTCGGGGCATCTGCTGGCAGGGTTTTCTCATCATAACCTACACAATATTGGTCTAAGAAGGGTTGATCAACCATATCTTCAGTGATCAACACATGGGCGATCCCTGCCACTAATGCGGCGTCTGTTCCTGGGCGGATTGGGATCCACTCATCTTCACGCCCTGCTGCTGTATCAGTATAACGCGGGTCGATCACTATCATTCTTGCATTAGAACGCTCACGAGCTTGTTCTAATTGATAAGTAATCCCACCACCGCTCATACGGGTTTCTGCAGGGTTGTTACCGAAGAGAACCACCAGCTTTGAGTTTTCGATATCGGAAACGCTATTACCCGCTCCGCTACCATAGGTATACGGCATTGCACAGCTGATTTGTGCCGTACTGTAGGTTCCGTAATGGTTTAAATAGCCGCCCATACAGTTCATCAAACGGGCGATGGGTGAATTCGCTGGCGGCCATGAACGTGCGACTGTGCCACCTAATGTGCCAGTACCATAGTTCAAATACACTGCTTCATTACCATAATCGGCAATAATTCGTTTTAGGTTACCACTGATTAGATCGTAGGCTTCATCCCAACTGATTTGTTTGAATTTACCTTCACCACGCGCCCCAACGCGCAACATTGGGTATTTCAAGCGGTCAGGGTTATAGACACGACGGCGCATTGAGCGACCACGTAAACAGGCTTTAACTTGGTGATTATTGCCGTAAACATCATCTCCGGTATTATCGGTTTCGACATATTTGATTTCACCATCAACCACATGCATACGCAGTGGGCAGCGACTCCCACAGTTAACAGTACATGCGCTCCAAACTATTTTCTCTTCAGGTATGGTTGTTTTGGATGCGGTTTCACTGGTATTAGCAACACTATTAAAAGGTAAACTTAGCGCTCCACTTGCAAGTGCGAGTCCCCCGACGGTACTGGTTTGCATTAGCTTCCTGCGGCTGATCTCCGATTGGAGTACTCCCTCAGATAATGCTTTACTCATATCTGCCTCACTTTACATTGCTTCAGCGTTTTAAAATGGTTTTCTGAAATTTATTTTTATCTTTAATTTATTTATCTACTCTCAAAGACCATTCTATCGCTGAGGCTTGGTAGGGCATTGTGCACGATCAACAATCCAATACAAATTGTGTGGTTTTGATACGTTATATCGAGTCATTCAAGCCAGACTAAAATTAAAATAATTATTTTTAATATTTAATTATGAATTAAATTGAAATAAATATAATTCCATTCTTCTTTAACTTGAGTTTACTGTTTTTCATTTATTTCCGAGTCTCTATCCATAAAAAATCCCCTTAAACGAAAATTGACTAAAGCGTTTAAGGGGAAACATAGAAACTAACCTTATCTAGTGACTTTTTTCTTTTAACAGCACTTAAACTGTCGATTATGCCGTTAACCCACCATCTAAGACCAATGTTTGCCCGGTTAGGTACTGGCTGTTATTACCAATCAAAAATTCAACTAGATCTGCCACTTCTTGAGGTTGCCCTAAGCGACGTAAAGGGATGTTTTGGCACATAGCTTTTAATTTAGCTTCAGGCATTGCACGGGTCATATCACTATCAATAAGCCCCGGAGCAATACAATTCACACGTAATCCAAAACGCCCAACTTCATGAGCCAATGAACGCGTCAACCCCATCATCGCCGATTTACTCGCCGCATAAGCTGTTTGACCAATATTGCCTTTTAACCCAGTAATTGATGACATCAATACGATTGAGCCACTCCCCGCCATCAACATGGCAGGTAATAATTTACGGTGCCAATTCATCACGGAAATGACGTTGTTCTCTAGCACGTCTCGCCAGATTTCAGCATCTTGATGAATATGTAAGGCATCCCTAGTGATACCTGCATTATGAATAATCGCCGTAGGCGCTCCAAATTGTTCCAATAACGAGCTAGAAAGCGCATCAACTTGGGCTTCATTTTTACCATCACACGGGGATCCTTTCACCCATGTATCTAAATCGGGGTTTTCAAGATTCGCTTGAGTTTCATTAACACCATCAACGCTACGCCCAGTAAAAACCACATTCCAATGGCGTCGCAATTCGCTAACCAGTGCAAGTCCAATTCCTCGGCTTCCTCCCGTCACGAGTATCCATTGATTATTTGCCATTTTAAGATTTCGACTCCTTATCAATATGTTCACACAACGCTTTCACCGAAATTTCTGGATGTTCTAGGAAAAATTCCGCATCTAAAGCAACATTAAAGTCACGTTTAACCAGCACCATAAGTTCAACATAATCTAAGCTATCGAACTCTAACTGGACTAAAGTCATCTCCGCATTCAGCTCTTCTGCTTCTAAATCTTTTGCGTCACAGATCATGTCACTAATTTTGGTATAAATTTCTTGATATTGGCTCATTTGTTTTATCCTTGCATTCTTATTGAGTTATTGAATTAACTTTCAATGTTATTGAATTATTTATTATTTTTTCTCTGTAACGAGCAGCGATACTAATACTCACTAATCGACCACTCTCACTATCGGCGATCACTAAGGCCGGCAAAATACGTAGGTAAATAGGCTCAGGAGAGGTGATAGGAACCCATTTAGTCAGAAGTTCACGGTCAAACACCACCTCTTGATGGGTTTGTACGATAGGATAACGGCAAAAAATATCTTTCAATGTTGAGCCGACCGGCAGCCATTGTGCGATCTCTTGTTGTTCAAATAACGAGCTATCATGAATTAAGTACCAGAACAAAACTGCGTCAATAAACTGCCATTCATACATTTCGTTGGAAAACTGAGAAAATATTGACTGCAATTTCACCATCTCTGCGGTCGAAATCGTTATCTCATTGGCGATTTCATGTAATACAGGTGGAGGACTGTTCGACAATTGGCAAGTTAAGCAATTTTGTTGTGTATCAGAAGAAAGTAAAGCTACAGACCCCGCTTTATTTCGTGCAACTAATTGATAATCTTTATCGTTCCACAGGGGATTACGCAGTCGCACAACACATTTGATAAACTCAGGGGCGGTAACCTCTTTTGAAGCCAATAATGGATGATTTAATGATTCACTCGCGAATTGTTTCACATCGAGTAATGCACGCATGCCATGCACACTCAGTTGATCTCCACCCTTTGCTTTGACCCATTCAAGGTCGAAATGAATCGGGTTATCATCACCAGAAAATGAGGCCCACTGTTTTGCATCCTCAAGGGTATAGCGTAAAGTCCTCATGACGCTTTCTCTAAAATCAGTGCCGCATTTGCCCCACCAAAACCAAAACTTAGGTTTAATGCACGCTTAACTTCACCAATGCGGTGTTCATTAGGGATATAATCGAGGTCACATTGCGGGTCCGAGTGGTGCAAGTTCGCAGTTGCAGGCATCACACCATGCGCCATCGCTTGCAAGCAAATAATGGTTTCAAAGCTGCCAGCAGCGGCAATTAAATGTCCCGTATAGGATTTCGTACTGGATATTGGGACTTGGTAAGCTGCCGCACCTAATGCCTTTTTCAATGATTCTGTTTCATTTAAGTCATTAAGAGCCGTTGAGGTTCCATGGGCATTGATATAATCGAGAGATTCAGGAGCAGCTCCCGCTTGTTGTAAAGCCATTTCAATGGTTTTCACTCGGGCAACACAATCTTCTGCTGGTGATGTAAAATCAAAGGCATCAGAAAAATTCGCATACCCTGTAATCTCGCCCAAAATGGTGGCGCCACGAGAAATAGCGCTCTCACGCTCTTCTAAACACAACACGGCCGCACCTTCAGAAAGGACAAAACCACTGCGATCTGCGCTAAATGGGCAACTGGCACGAGTCGGGTCTTCCGCTTCACGTGTTAAAGCACCAAGAACATCGATATTCCATACAGCACAATCTGTCCGCAAGGACTCCCCTGCACCAGCGAGCATCATATCGGCTCGTCCATGACGAATCGCTTCAAAAGCATCACCAATCGCAATAGTGCCTGTCGCACAAGCCGCGATGGTGGTATTTTGATATCCACGCAAATTCCAAAACTGGCTGCAAGCCGCCGTTGTCACATTTGGCATTGCATAAAAACAGTTGAAAGGCGAGGTCATCCCTGTCGCTTCAAATTCACTTACTGACATATAACTTTCATCAAGCCCTGCCCATCCTGTTCCCATAATGACACCGCACATCAGTGGGTCATAAAAATCAGTTAATGGCGTGCCTGCGAAGGCCATATCCATGGCTTCCCGCGCTGCCCCCAAGGCTAAACGCGTATGGCGTGGTAAACGACGACGAATAGCCGCGGGAACCCCTTTTAAGCTAGGTTCATTATCAATAAGCCCTAAAAAATGACTGTGGATATTTTGCGCGGTTTTATCAACGTAACGATAACCGAGCTTTTTATCCATAATTGCTTGCCAACATGCCGAAGCCGTATCACCCAGAGGAGTGACAGCCCCATAGCCTGTGACAACAACGCGTTTAAAGTGAGATTTTTGGTTCATAATGGGTTGTCCTCCTGTCGAGCGCTACCGCCACCTTGTGCTAGCCAAAGTTGTAGCGTTGCATAAAGATAATCGTATTGATTTTGCGCTAATGAGTTCTCAATAGTTAAAAGGTCATCTTGCGCATTAAGCAGTGTTTGATAATCCACAGCACCGGCTCTGTAACGGCTGTTGGTTAGTTTTAGTCGCTGCTGGCTAAGTGATAATGACTGCTGCAATTGCTGACGAATTTCATCCGCGGCAAAACGGGCCTCCATCGCATTATCGACTTCTGACAAGGCGGTATAAGCCGCACTACGAAATGCCACCGCAGCTTGTTGCACTTGTAAGTCGGATTGTTCAATGGTCAATTTCACTGTGTTCCACTGAATAAATGGCAAAGAAATCGAACCCCCAACAACCCGTGTCGGGTCACTAAACCATTGAGAAAACAGCTGGCTACCCGCATTAAGCGCACCTTGCAAAGACAGTGTCGGGTAGAAGCTCAATTTAGCAGCGTCAGAATCAGCAAGCGCGGAACGTAAACGTGACTCGGCGGCTTGAATATCCGGCCGCTGTGCTAATACGGCCAACGGTGTCGCGTTAAGAATTTCAATCCGTTGATTTCGATTAAGTGCGCTAAGCTCACGCACATGTTGCTCTGCAGGGCGGTTTAACAATAGTGCTAATGCATTACGGGAACTATCACGCTCTTTAATGAGTCGTCGCAATTCATTTTTTCGACTAATCACCGTTTGCTGTGATTGTAAAAAATCCAGCTGGCTAACTTTTCCTGCCAAATACCATGACTTAATTTGCTGCTGACTTTTTTCTGCAATCTTTTGGCTTGCTATCAGGTTATCAATCTGTTGATTTAACAGCGCAATATTCCAATATAATTGTGCTGTCGTATTAATAACCGCTAATGCTGTTGCATGGTAATCCTGTTCGGTTGCTATAGCTTCCCACTCATTCTTTTCACGAATACGTGCCAGTTTTCCCCATAAATCGATTTCATAATTTAAGGTTAGGTTTGAGCTATAGCTTTCTTGAGGGGAAGTGCCATGGCGAATGGATTTCGTATTACTTGCTGAGCCGCCAAGGGAGAAATCCGGGGTTATATTGGTATTTGCTAACCCAGCAGTACTTCGCGCAAGCTTTAATTTAATTGCCGCGGTAGCTAAATCATTATTATTTTCTAGTACCTGATTGATCAGTTGGGATAGCTGAGGATCTTTAAACTTATCCCACCAATTTCCAGCAACATTCCCCCCCTGCACTGACGTAATCACGTCATTCGCACCAGATTGGCGTATTTTATCATCCCACTTCTGAGGCAATGTGAGTTCAGGGCGTTGGTATTCGGTACGCGTAAAACTGCCGCAGCCATTAAGCAAAAATAAAGCAGAAATAATATAAAGTGATTTGATATTCATTCGCGTGCCAATGCCTCCGTTGGGTTGAGTTTGGCAGCTCGACGGGCAGGAAAATAACCAAAAACCAAACCAATTAAAGCAGAGAAACCGCACGCTAATAAAACAGGGAACAGAGTAAACACCATCGTAAATTCAGTGGTGAAATAAGAGAAAATCCACCCCGTTAACCATGAACCGACAATACCAATTAAGCCGCCAAGCGAGCAAATCATCACAGCTTCTATCAGAAATTGGTTCATAATATCTTGAGGACGCGCACCGACGGAAAGGCGGATCCCGATTTCATGAGTTCGTTCCGTTACAGAAACCAACATGATATTCATCACCCCAACGCCGCCAACCAATAAGGAAATAGCGGCAATCGAAGTGATCAGTAATGACATAGAATCGGATGTTTTTTGTAATGCATTGGCGAGTTGGTCATCCGACTGAATAAAAAAGTCCTTTTTACCATGTTCGCGTAATAACAAACGCTCAACCTGTAATTCAGCTTGCTGAGAGGTTAAGCTTTCAGGGAAGCGCAGTGAAATAAACTCAATAGGTTTGTCCCCGACCACACGTTGCTGTAACGATGAGTAAGGTACCCATCCCATAACAAAGCCACTCGACATTTTGGGCCCCGGTTTACGGGCAATACCAATAATTCGCCATGGTGAATGGCCAATCTGCACAATTTGCCCTAACGGTTCTTCTTCTGGCTGAAAAAGTACTTCTCGGCTTCCTTCATCCAATACAATAACGGGCTCACTGTCAGCCATATCGAGCGTACTGAATAAACTGCCATGTAAAAGCTGAAACCCTTGTGCCGCAAAATACTCTTCTGAAACACCATTAAGCATGATGGAGTTATCCAAGCCTTTATTAACGACCATCGTCATGCTACTCGCGACGGGAGAAACAGACTCAATCCATGGCAGTTGCTTTAGGCTTTTAACATCATTTAACGATAACGCACGCTCCATATCAGGCCGCTTTGCCCCCCACCCAGTACCGGGACGAATTTCCAGTGTCGTGCTACCAAGCTTCCCGATTTCATCCATGATGGAGCGTCTTGCACCTTCCCCCACGGCCATTGATGACACCACAGAAGAAATACCAATGATAATTCCCAACATCGACAAAAATGCACGCATACGATGACCGAGTAAGGCCCGCCATGCCATACGAATGGACTCAATAATATTGCGCCACACCGATGCACGGCCATTATCTTCAACAGAAGGAAGCTGGTGCCGTTGTTTTGTGTCTGTCTGTGCTTGGTTCTGCTTATCAGAAACAATTTTTCCATCACTAATTTCAATAATTCGCTGAGTTTGCTGAGCGATATTTTGATCGTGGGTCACAATCACAACAGTGTGCCCATCGAGATGAAGCTGATGTAAAATATCCATCAATGCATGGCCACTGGCGCTATCTAATGCCCCTGTAGGTTCATCTGCAAGAATTATTTGTGCACCATTGACCAAGGCGCGACAAACACTAACACGCTGCTGTTGCCCACCAGATAGCTGATAAGGTTTGTGATCCAAGCGTGTTTGTAACCCTAACTTTTCTGCTAATAAAGCAACTCGTGCGCTCCGCTCATCTTCTGGCATTGCCGTATACAAAGCAGGGATAGCAATATTTTCCTCTGCAGTCAGGTAGGGCATCAGGTGATAACGTTGAAAAATAAATCCAAGATATTGGCTACGTAATTCCGCCAGTTGGTCACTGTTCACCTCATGAACCGCAATCCCATTGATAAACACTTCTCCTTGAGAAGGCTTATCTAAACAACCAATGATATTCATCAGAGTCGATTTACCTGAACCTGATGCGCCAATGATAGCGACCATTTCTCCTTGGTTAATTGATAGCGAAATATCATTCAAAACAGGAATAGTTTGCGTACCTGCTGAAAACTCACGGTAAACATGATGAAGTTCAATCAGGGGGCGGGTAAAAGATACATTTCGTGTCGTCGCCATCATTAACTCGCCACATTATCTGATTGAATAACAACGTGTTCACCCTCGCTAATCCCCTCAAGTACTTCGACGAAATGGCGATCATTAATCCCCACTTTGATAGTGCGAATTTCCGGTTTTTCATTGTTGATCACGGTCACTTCATATTGGTTTGCACCTACCGCTCGCCCCAGTGCGCTAACGGGGAGTCGTAACGCATCTTTCGCTTGTGCAACACGAATAAATACTTGAGCTGTCATTGATGTCTTTAATGCACGATCGGCGTTATCGACCTCAAATGTTCCATTGTAATAAATTGCACTGTTCTGTTGCCCCCCAGAATTATTGTTATTTTCATCAAGCGCTTCGGGAGGAATGGGTTGAACATACCCCATGGTACTTTCGTAGTGCGTTTCAGGGTCCGCAATCACATAGAATGTGAGGGGTTGACCTGGGCGAATTTTTTGAATATCCGCTTCCGAAATTCGTGTCTGAACCTGCATTTTATCTAGGTTCGCCAGCACTAAAATGGTCGGTGCTGTCTGTGAAGAAACGATGGTTTGCCCTTCGTTCGCCACAATACCCAGTACTTCGCCACTAATCGGCGCGATGATCCGTGTAAAATTGAGGTTAGCTTGTGCAGTTTGCACGTCCATTTCTGATTGCGTGATTAACGCCTCATTGACATTAACCTGCTGTAATTGCGCCTCATATTGGGCTTGTGCTTGTTCATATTCACTGCGAATACCAGAGCCATCTCTCTGCATCACCACTTGGCGCCGATAGGCTTTGATATACTGTATTAATGTCGCTTCTGCAGCCCGTTTTTGCGCCTGAGCACTGGATAACCGAGCGGTTGCATTTTTGAGCTCAGACTGCTGGATAGTTGGGTCGATTTCTGCCAACAATTCCCCTTTAACTACTTTGTCGCCTTGTTTTACATACAGTTTTTTGATTTGCCCGTTAACCTGAGCCCCTACGTTAACTTGCATTGAGGGCTTTAATGTCCCCGTGACCATGACAACTTTTTCAATATCGCCACGTTCCACCGATAAAATTACGTTTTCATGCAACGCTGGCGCGGGTGATTGCCAAACAAAACGGCCGATCACCACGATCAACACAAGTAGTGCTACCAACCCACCTAAAATGCGTAATCGTTGAGTCGTTAAACCCAATTTTGGTGCTACGTGGCGAGAGGTCATGAGGGAGTTCCTTCCATTGCCGCTAACAAAGAAGGTTCAGGTTGAGGCGTACCTGTTGTCACACAAGGGGCTTTATTAGGGCTGTTCTCAAGACTTAATTTCCCATCAACTATTCGGTAAAGTGCATCGAAATTAGCCGCCAGCTCTTCACTGTGAGTGACAACAATCAATGTCTTACCTGTTTTCTGGCAATGTGACTGAATGGTCGCCATGACTATTTTCGCCGTTTCTTCATCCAAATTGGCGGTGGGCTCATCCAATAACAAAATAGGACGGGCACTGTATAACGAACGAGCCAATAACAAACGTTGACGTTGCCCAAGTGACAGCGCCGCATGGCTTTCTCTTATTAACGCATTAACCCCACCAGGTAATTGATTAATCACTGCACCGAGAGCCAGTTTATCAAGCAACACTTCGACTCTTTTTTTATCTTTTTCGCGGAAGTTAGGGTCAAATAGCGTGATGTTATCTAAGACGGTCGCATTAAATAAAATATCTTCTTGGCTTTGCAAGCAAACCAATTGCGTAAGCTGCTGCACACTGACAACCTCACCGTTGGACTCGCATACTCCTTGCTGTGGACTGAATAAACCCGCGATTGTCCGTAATAATGTGCTTTTTCCTGCTCCTGACTCCCCAACAATGGCAACCTGCGTACCTGAAGGTAAGTCTAATGACACATTATTTAAAATCGGTTTCGCAGGGTCATAACTGAAATGAATCCCATTGAAAGATAAGTGAGGGGCTTTTCCTAGCACTGCGGCTTGTTTTTCGTGGAATGGCGCGGTGTCCTGCTCACTTTTCTTAGGGAATAAAGAATGGGCACGTGTATCAATAATATGCAGTTGCGACTTATGGATAATCGCATAAAAAATACGCGTCACATAATTGGTGAAAATTTGACGCAAGAAACTATAAGCAAAGAAATCCCCCAAAGAAATTAACTCATTGGCCACCATGGGTAAAACCACTAACATAAAAATGACCATCTCCAAACTACCGGTTAATTGATAGATGCCATCTTTAATTTGTTGATACACATTTCTGCGTTGCATACAGGTAAACAATTCACGGCTTAACCATGCAAATTGCGCCTTACGCTGATTTTCTATCCCTGCTGTTTTTATGGTCAGAATGCCCTGCAGCGTCTCCATAAAAAAGTCATTTAATTCTGCTGATTTTAACTGTAACTGTTGGGTATACCACCGATCACGAATTATCGCCCATACACTAATTAAGCCCATCACGGTAACACCCGCAGCTGAAATAGCCGCTAATACGGGCGCAATCCAAAACATGGTACCTAATGCTATCGCACAAATAACCCAATCCGTTCGTAGCCCGTTATCCAGCTCGATTTTTTCGGTTAATGCCCCTTGCCAAGCGACAAAACGGCTAAACACATCCCCGGGGGCGCGTTTTTCAAAAAAGCGCAATGGATTACTCAATAAACGTGAAAAACCCACCCCGCTTTTAATCAACACAAAGTGTTTTACGAAACGCTCGCTTAGTATTCTCACGCCGAGTGCTAACAGTGTTGCAACCACAAAGGCAACAATGAACCAGCCGTAAGGGAAAATGGCATTTTTAGCGTCGGAAAAAGCTTGGTTGATCGCATTGCTCACCATTGCTGGCATTAAAAATAGCGTTAAAGAAACCAAAAAAGCGAATATCATCAACCAATAAACACCACGAATTTCTGAGGTTTCTTTCAGACTCATTGCATGAGGGGCTTTTTTCCCTGTAGTCCCATCATTTCTGTCTTCTGGTGCGAGTGATTCAATTTTTTCCAGCGCAGTATCTGGTTCTAAAATTAATGCGTAACCGCTGATTTCCGCTTTTAATGCAGAGAAAGGTAACCACTGCTGCCCAATTGCAGGGTTCATCACGCACACGTTATTTCCTTTGCGATAAGCAAGCAGTACAAAATGGCTTGCTCCGTAATGTAAAATAGCGGGAAGTGGTAAGCTATTGAGCTCTTGGTGCTCAAATAGCACTGGTGTCGTCGCAACACCGTAATTAGCTAAAATGGACGAAAGGTCAATCAAAGAAGTTCCATGATCCGATGCTGGATACACCTCTCGCAGCGTTTCAAGAGAAACATTGAGACCTTGAGTTTGTGCTAACATCGCAATACATGCTAAGCCACATTCATTGGTTTCTTCTTGAGAAACAAAATTTGGAATAATATTTTTCATTATTATTTAATGGCTAATAAAATAAAGTGAATGGCTATGCCATAAAAGCCAATCATTGGGATAATGACGAACCGCATTTTCAATGATGGCGGGCATTTGAGTTGCAACATCTTTTGCTGTAACAGGCGGATAAACCTTGATTTTTAAACCGTTTTGGTAGTACAGATGATAAAAAACCACCTGTGCCGAAATCGCACTGGATAAACGCACTACACCATTGTGCAGCTTTGCTGCACGGTTAAATAAATGGCACGATAATTTGCTCGACGCCCCTTCTTCTGTTTGAACCGTGTAATCAGGGGTGATATCAGGAAAAACAATTATATTCTTTTGCCCTGTCGCCGCTTCTGTCATCGCAGTCATTAACTGGCTAGCTAATACTTTATTCCCTTGATGAATAGAACAATACGATAAATTCACCTGCCCTAACTCACGTGCCGAGGCGTTATACTTCTGCTGTTCTGCACTCGACGAAACCACCACCGTCGCATTGCCTGGAGTCACCCCCGCGCCAACCATGGTAGCTAAAACATCAGAAACCATATGCAATGGAGCAAGTACAACGGGGTTATTTTGTTGGTGCAAAGGCGCAACGACGCTATCAAGTTCAAGGGTACAAACTCGAACTTGCGCCATGATTTTTTGGTTTTGTCCCCATGTGGCTGCCTCTTCCAAAATGAAGCGTCGAACAGCTATCCAGCTCATATCAATATGCCCTTTCGTTTCCATTAAACTACGAAAGTTTTCCGTGGCGACTTTATTCCGATTACGATATTGACGACCTAATAAGCCGACGCGACATAATAAATTGGAGACAAATAATACCGATGTGATATAGCCTCGGCGCAATAACAACCGTAAAAAGGCAAGTCCACTATGATTAAGTTTTTGATATCCTTTTTTAAACGGCATCAAACAGTTTTTCACTGTAAATACCGTCCAGACAATGCAAAACCGGATCACCGTAACTCCTTATTGCTTTTGTCTAATAACTCAAGCATATAAGCAGTAAAGTCTGCAAAATCACGGTCTTGATAGACGACATAGCGTTTATTGATAATAAATGCAGGTGTTCCAGTAATTTGATAAAACTTGCTAATTTCAAGCATGTTTTTCAGGCGTTCTTGAACCGCTTGGCTCTCACTGGTTTTTAGGTATTGGGTTGAATCAACATTGTGCTGTTTTAACCATTGGTTTAAGACATCTTTATTAGCTAAATCAAGCTTATCATTGATAACTGCGGTATAAAGATCCTGACGGTATTGAGATTCCACCCCCATCTCTTCCAACGTCGCAAAAATAGGCGCATAGGCAGCAAGCCCCATATTATTATCCATGGCTAAATGCACGACTTTAAAGTTGACGTTCTCAGGGAGTGTTTTTTCGAATTGACTGACATTATCATGATTTACGGCACAATAATGGCAACCATAAGAAAGGACTTCTATGATACTGTTATTTTCTTTTATTGGACTCAATAAAACTTGTTCACTATTAAATTCAATAAAAGAAGAGCTTTGTGCATCATCATTTGAGAAAGTGTTAAAAACAAAAATATGATAGAACAAAACCGTCATGAGTGAAGAAGCGATAATAACAAATAGAGTATAAAGTGTAATAGTTATTGGTTTAAAACGAGTATTCATAACAGTTAATTCCATTCCGGTACGAAAAATACATGGGGATAGCTCCCCATGTATCAATTAATAAAAATCAAATTTAATACTATGGAGCTGTTACATCACAGTTTGATGCACCAACAGCTTTTGCTTTGTATGTTTTATTACCGTGCTTATCAGTACAAGTGGTCACTAATTGGCAAGATTTAACACCACCAACAGTGATGCTCTCGTAAGAATTAGTACAAACTTGTTTTGTTCCACCAACTACAGCAGCAGCTTCGATAGCATTTAACTTTTTCATGTTATTTCCTTTAATATAGATTTTAATTAATAAAACGCCCTATTTATTGATAATTAACACCAATAAATCCTTTAGATTTTTAATTAACACACGAATTACCGCATGAATAATTAAAAATTCAACCCTTCTAATTTCTCATTATTATCAAATAAAAAAATCGCTTTTTCTTTGACGCTTTTTGTTTTCTCTTTCTCACCTAATTCATTTAAAACAAGGATCCAAGAAAAATAAACATTAAGATCTGGGCAAGAACGCGAATAGTTTTCTGCCCAAGATGAAAATAAATTCAAATAATAAGGGTTTTGTGTCTCGTTATAGCGTAATAAATACCCCATATTAAGATCTAATTTGTAACGATCATCGATTAAATAGTATTTCCATTCACTATAATCAGGCTCATTCATTGAAAGAAGATACTGCTGTCCTGTTTTTTCTATATATGTTAAATATTGCTGTGTTTGCAAAGTAAAATACAATAACCCCATGGATAACAAACCACCTAACGCAATAATTGTTTTCGAAAAATACCCTACAAACTTATTCAATGAATATTTTTTAGTTGGAACATCGGCACAACGTATTAACAATATCAATACCACACCATGAGGTATGGATAGCCACAATGGAAACTCTGTCATCATATGAAAAACAATTGGTAACGCAATAACTAAAAAAACATAATTGTTATTTTTATTTTTTAATGAAGAACAAAGTAGATGCACACCACCAATAATAACTAACAATATTGCCGCAATACCAACTAACCCACCTTCAACCATCCAACGCAATATCTCATTGTGTGGATGTGAAATAACCTTTTCACTGGTTCCTAGCAAACCACCACCAAAACGCTCTAAAAATACAGATTCAAAACTACCAACCCCAGAGCCAAATAAAATATTTTCGCTAAATAAATATAAACTATGTTGCCATAGCACCCATCTAATATGTGATGTTTGTAATTTACTTTCAGAAAAGTCAGAAATATTAAAACTAACTTTTATTCCATAACCAATAATAAGACCGATAACAATCGCTATTAAAGAGTAAACAATATATTGACGATGATACTTTGCGAAAAAATAAAAAACAATAACAATTAATAATAAATTTAAATATCCAGTTAATGATTGGGACAATGGCAATACCATGCTCATTAAAATGAGACTCACAATGATAATGGCAAACGCATACCGTGTGACAGTTCTCATTAAAATAAACATGCCTATTGCACTGGCAATACCAACACAAATAAAACTAGAAAGAACATTAACTTGTTGGAATACACCATATGGCCTATCCCCTGATATCGGAAAAAAATTAAAAACCTGTGCTATTGAATATAGACTCTCAATAATAGCAGCAAATAATACACTGCAAACAATTATTTTCAATACAGTTTCTGAAATATTTATTTGCAATAAAGCTTGATAAAAAAACAACGCCCCCAATAACCAATACGCAGTCAAGTACGCATTAAGCTGGTAATTTTCTGGCGCAAAAAAACACAAGCCTAATAATAAGACTAACCCAATCGTAATATAATTACTCGACTTAGAATAGTATAAGGTTAAATTTTTAATTTGTGTAATACTAATCATCACAATAAAAAAAGCAATAAAAAAACCACTAATTATATTGAATGGCAATGACAAACCTGTTCCGCCCATATTCGGCAGATAAATATGCAATATAATGCCAAAAAATATAACGACAAAAACTAAAAGTACCCATGGATAACTTTCTTTTTTATTATCTTTAATTTTGATTGCAAACATCATGTTTCATTCGTTATTGATAATTTAATGTATAGTATGCAGTGCTATAAAAATTCCCATAGGTAATCGTTTCGTTAATTCTCGCTTCTGGCTCAGCTTCGACATAAGCCTTGAATTGAATTTCCGTATCATTTTTTGCCAAATTTTGCGCTAATGATGGCGTATTCAATTCTATGGGTGTTTCATTTAAGTTTAATAACCCAATACCGATTCCGCTTGCCTCACTTTGGTCACTAATCGCAAGATGGTCAGGAAGATTTTTATTTTCAATTCCATTAAAAGTCACTGTCACCGATTTAAATATGGTCGTATTACAATTCGTTAAATGGATTGAGAAAATTAAAGGTTTCGACTTACCTTCTTTATAAAGGTCTTTAACCGAAATTTGTTGAAAATCAACAGGGACCTTCTCACTTCCCGGCGCTATCTGACATGGCGTAGCAACAACCATGCCTCTGAATGAATAGCTTCCCATATTACTCGGGATCACACTTGCACTCACCGACCCTGAGATTAGTAAATATAAGCCAATCGACAATAAATATTTATTACGCTTTATCTGATTATTATTTCGCATGATCGGCCTCATTGGAATTCAGCAAGAATTGTCCCGGTACTTGTAAATTCACCTTCTTCCACGCTGCTACCAGGCGCAGCTATTGGCGCAGCCGTTAAGTTCCAAGTGCCTTGGTTATTGATAAAATTAGGCACTTGATAAGCTTGGTTTGGTCTTACCAAGGTTCCGGTCAAATTATCAGTCACCACAATGCCAAGATTTGTGCGTTTCACACCGTTCTTTAACGTACCGAAATAATCAGGGTTAAAATCCGCGCTGCCTGACGCTCCTGGCAACAATGACAGCTTAATATTTAAATCACCTGTCGTAAAACTGCCACCGGTACATTTAACTGGGATCTTAAAGGGCTGAGCATAATTAGTGCCATTTAACTGTTCACTCGTGTTTGCCACATCAAGAAAATTAATATCTATTGGGTTGCCTTCATTAATCGTACACTCATCAGCAACCGTGATAATTCCTGCCCCTAAAACGACTCGAGTTGATGGAATTGGCGCATAAGCTGTACTGCCATTCGCTGGACTGCCTTTTTTAGCAAAAACCTGCACCAGTTCCGCTTGGTTGATGGTAATGCCATTAATAATCGGTTTTTTCAGTCTAAACGTGATTGTTCCACTCGACCCTGTCCGTAGCTCGACACCATAATCACGGCTATTAACACTCGGTGGTCTACACTCTATTGGGTCAGAACCCCCATTCCACATATCCTTCACTGGAACAGTGACTTTCTGACCAACCCTTCCCCCTATTTGAATTTCAACTTTTACATCAAAATATTCATTAAGGTTCAGGTACCCCGGGTTTTGCATTGATGTAGGAATAGTTGACATTAAATCAAATGTCATTCCTGAATCAGGACCGGTATTCCCAACCCCTCCTGGATTCATGTAGCTTTGGCAGTAAATATCAAAGTAAGGCCAGTTACCCACATCAAAATTGAATACCGTTTCTGCATCCTTCTCATTAACGAGTAATTGATTATTCATTCTCGCTTCGAATGTATAAGTTCCCCCGTCCGGTATAGCGGAACCGTGAGGATAACCTAAAGCAGATAACGGCAAGACCCCTATTGTGAGTAAACCAGCCACAATAGTCATATCTTTTAGTTTTTTGTTGTTGGATACAAACATGGTTATAAATACTCCAGTTTTAGCCTAACTAATCCGCTAAAGGTTCCCGCCGAAACAGACCGTGCTGTAGATTCCAATGATGCATTAAGTGTGATGTTATTATCGCCAGGTTTGATCACCCATGAACTTGTTGGCTGGTTGACCATTAGGTTTTGATGTTCTTTACTAGAAATACGCAACCCGGCACCTCGAATATCACCTGTCACTCGCACCAGATCAGGGTTAAAAAAATCCGCATCTCCCGCAATGCTCAATGAAACAGCGCTTTCTCCCGTCAAGTAATAACGCTGCGCATTTTGAGTTGCTTCTCCGGCAGAATTCACAAATGACTTGGATGCTCCGCGTTGGCAATCTTTGAGGCGAATATTAAATGCAACAGGAGTACTTCTATCGCCAATACGATGAAACTCTCTAGCATTGATTTCACCTAAATCGACATACTGCTCTTGTGTTTCTAATTCAAGAACACAAGGCGATGCATAGACGCTCCCTGTAAAATGCACAGTACTATGTACGTCTAGCAATGTTTGGCGGGACAGCTTTTCATCCGCAATTTCTGCAACTGCGGAGAAACTTCCTAGCCCCAATAACACTATCCCTAAGCACCTAATGTTCATATCAATACTCCTAGCGAATCTGTTGCTCTGGTGGTAACGCTTTACACGTATTTCCGCTACAACTGTATTTAAGTTCTGGATGACCACCATAATCATTCACATACATCATGGTGAAACTCTCGCCTGAACTATTGACCTTAATATCGAGATGCGATTTAGGTGCAATCATCACCCCTGGAAAATCAGTTAGTTTTTTTCCACCTTCTGCCACCGGTTTATTATTAAGGCTAATAATGGTCACAAAATAAGGGGTTGGGTTTTCAGCACGCCAATTATTTCCCTGTTTATAAAATATGACTTGGTCTTGCCAAACTGCACTTTTAGACTCAGGAATAATGGCTGTCGGCCGATAAAATAATTTAATGCGCGATTGCATCGCTAACTGTAAAACATTCGGTTTATCGGGTTTTGGCGGAACTTCGCGCACATTTAAATAAAACAGGCTTTCTCGGTCTTGGGGTAACTTATCTATCTCGGCTGTTTTTGAAACACGGGCAACCCCTTTTTGCCCACCATTAATGCGCTGTAATGGTGGCAATACAACTAATGGCGATGTGATTTTTTTCCCATTGGCATCTTCAACCCATGACTGAGCAAGAAAAGGAATACTTGAGCTGGTGTTTGATAAATTAGCACTCGCAGAATTTTCATCGCCTGTAATAATCAGTCGTGTTCTATCCAGTGAAATACCCGCATATGATTGCCCTACGCCAACCATCATAACTAGCAAACCACCTACCCATTTATTTATACGAATCGCCATTTTCTCTACCTTATAGAATACTTTTTCAAACTGTCATTACATTATTGGCAAGGCAGCAAAACTGACATACCCGAATTAATTTTTTCAGGCAGTTGAATTTTACATTGCGCTTTTCCGCCCCAAGATACCGTTAATGTTTCTTTAGGATTTACTGCCATCAAATACGCCAATCCATTTTCCATCAGCATGGCAATGTTAATGCCATCAGCGTTTGTCACATCAGCACCAAATGGAGGTACCGTATCGTTATAACGAATAGTTGCTATGAGCTTTTCACCTTCTGCAACATCAAAGCGCTGATAACCTATTGCGCCTTCTGTTAATGTCGATGTTGCTATCGCCTTATTGGTATCAACGTTATTTTTTAACTTATCGACATCAATACGCGTGTCGAAGCTGTAATAGCTGACAATATCAGGCACAACAGAAATACCGGCCCAGTTAGTTCGTGTTTTTTCATGGTTAAACGGCACGCCACCAACACCGTTGGTATCGACCATAATTCTTGCTGTATCCGTTGTACCGGTACTGTTATGTAATGCAGCTCCATGCTTGGTAGCAGTGAAACCACCGCGCAATGTCCCGTTGATCGATGCCGTTTGTCTTTCTTGATAGCTGACATTAGTATTAACTTCAGCAAGTTGCGTCCGTTTTTGATAATATCCATCAAACCGTACGCGATCATCACTGCTTCGACCGGCTCTAACTCGCCATAAGTTATTCATATCCCTATTGTCACTGTAAGACAGCATGTGGCTGGTCTTACTGCCACTATTTTGCAAGTCATATCCCGCCCAACGGCTATCACCAACAGGCACTGAAACCGAAAGTGAAATGCTATCGTCACGTCGACCCCGATAGTCAGAACGGTAGGCCGCAATATTGGTTGAAACACCATTGATGCCCATTAAACGAAATGTTCGACCCACAGATAAGCCATATCTATCTTGAGATGTCTGGTCCCAAAAGGTCTGATGGGTATACGTTAAGAATACTGTTGTTCTCCAATCAGGATCATCAGCCCAAAAAGTTTTATTCCCTGTTACGGTATACATCTCTTTTTGACGGCCAATACCCAGATATTTGTTTTCACGCTCATCTAAATATTGCGACAGTGTTCTAAACTTATCCTGCGAGAAGCGGTAACCCGCAAAAGTAATCGTGCTGTTAAGTTCATCAAATGACTTTGAATAACTCAGGCGATAAGAAGAACCCGTTTGCGTGTTATCACCTGGCATTCGGCTAATGGATTGTGTGACATCCGCAGAAAGTGCCCCAAATACAGATAAATCACGGCCTAATCCAGCAGATATAGCGGTATAATCCCTACCCGCAAAAAGTAGACCACCAATGAGTGACCAGTTATTGCTCAGCCCCCAAGAGAAATCTCCCGTGGCAAACATTGGCCCCTCAGGCTTATGATTAAATCGTGATGGTTTACCGACCGAAGCGTTATAACGCACATAGCCCGGACGCGTTAAATAAGGGATATTTGCCGTATCAACTTGAAAAGTCGATACCTCACCGTCATCACCTTCAACTTTGACATCTAGGGTTCCACGAATTGAACTTTGCAAATCCTGAATACTGAATGGCCCCGCAGGTACCGTCGTTTCATAAACGACACGCCCAGCTTGGGTTACAACAATTTTTGAATTGCTTTTCGCAATACCATTAATCTGTGGTGCGTATCCTCGCAGATTTGGCGGTAACATACGCTCATCACTGGCAAGGTTAAAGCCAGTGAAACGAATCGTGTCAAAAACTTGAGAATTTAAATAAATTTCACCCAGTGTCAGCTTAGCCGCCATGTGGATCAGAGGGCGATATGCATAAAACTGGTTCCAATCGAATTTTCTATCGCCACGCTCGTTATAATTAGCTTGATAATCAGCTCTAAAGCGCCACGCTCCTAAGTTAAACCCGGTTTGGCCATATGCTGACAATGAATGCTTATTCGTATGTGTCGTCAAAGAACGTGAAATTGACCCTGTCAGGTTATAATCAAATATAAGGCCTGAAACCCCTGAATCCCAACGCTCAGGCGGCACCCAACTAGGATCGGAATATTTCATCCATGCTTGTGGAATAGTGATATCCAGTTTGCCTTCATGATTATTAATTTTAACACCTGAAATAGGTAAAATATTTGAACATTCAGGAGATATGGCTTGGATTTTTTTTAACGCATCTTCTTTGAGCGCTAACATTTCAATTTGCTTAGGGGTAAAACAGACTAATGATTTTTCACTATCTTGAGGATCGGTAATATAAGTGACCTTCTGCTGCGACAATGATTGTCCATTAATATAGACATCCAATAAATAAGTTCCTGGAAATACGAAGTTATCTTTAGAGAATCGAGTTAAATCAATATTGTTACGATCACCAACATCTAATACGTCAACATTAAACTCAACAAGATCATTTGCAGACATATTTGGTGAATAGCAAAGTACTGCAATATATATTGCAAATAGTTTTTTTATATTATTTATATTTCCATTTAAAATAATCATTTTAGTTACTCAGTATTCACTCATTAGGCTAGATATTTAGCTCAATTCTCTTTTATATGTAATTATTATTAGCTTTAGAAATAATCCATTCTAAATCGTAGAACTCCTGCGAAATCACCTGCCTTAATATGCTTTTGATAAGCAACTAAAATTGCAGTAAAATCTAATCTATTACGCCCTTCTAATAATGTGTAATCCGGCATTTTTCTATTAAGTTTAAGTATTTCACCGTGAGAGTCCCTAAATTGAATTCCAAACCCTTCTGAATCACCACTCACTTGTAAAAGTTGATCATCATTAACAGAGGTTCCCATCATGGTTATTTGCGCGCGCGATGCACTACCTTTGTCATTAGAAGGCAACGTACATCCAACAAGTTTTATAGCAAAATTCTTACTCACCAACATATTGACTTCAGGCGTGATTTCTCGGGCACTGATTTCCCCAAAATTAACCCAAAGCTCTCGGCTTTCAGGATCAATCGTGCATGAAGCTTCTATTAATTCACCTTGCATTACAATATCACCAGGGGTGTTATTGCCGGTCATTCCCCAACTTAATAGAGGCCATAACAAACTAGAGCCTAGTGCTATTTTTGCAACCCGAATTATCATGGACAATACCATTTAGTTATTGGTAGATTTTATTAATGCGGAGTATTAAATACTCCGCATATTGATATAAAACCAATTACAAATTATTGGTAATCAATTTTGAAATTGATAGTTGAATCAAAGCTACCTGGAGTCACTGCATTAGATGCATTATCAGATTTTAAATAAGCAACGAATGGAATAGCAGTTTTACCTTCAGTTAAGTTAACTGCAGTAGAAGCTTGTCCCCAAACAACATCTTTATTTCCATTGTCTCTTAAACCAATACCAGCACCACTTGCAGTACCTGAAGTGAATGCCGCTAATGTATTATCATTAGGGTTAATAGTTGATGGTGTGTAAGTTACAGTTGCAGTTTGTGCAACAGTAGTATCACAACCTTGCAGAACGATATCTTTCTTAATATTACCTGCACGCTCACCATTTTTTAAATTAGAAACAGGGATCTGATAAAAGTTTACTTTTACAGGACTTGATTCTTCACTTAAACCACAAGCAGAATTCACTAATTCACCTGAAAATTCGATAGTACCGTTAGTAGGTGTACCCGTATAAGCTGCCATTGCTGCGAACGAAGCAAAGCCTGATGCAAATACAGCACCCATTACAAATTTATTCAATTTCATGATTATTTAATCCTGTATAATACTTGTATAATGTATGTTTCGCCATAAGAGTTGTTAATAACAACTTTAGATAAAAGTAATCATTATTTTAATTAAATTAATGATTACTTTTAATAAAGTTATCATATGAATAGGCTAAATTTATTATATTTACTAATTACACTTCACCAAAAAGATTTGATTTTTTATTGGCCGAATTAACGCCACATTTTTTTAGTGTCTTTATCTAAGATAGCAAAATAATTATTTTCATTTTTTATGGTATACTGTAATCTTTCATTATCGTATCTATCTATTACATGATTAAAAAGGTCTCTCCATGACTTATTGAATATCACTAAAATTGTATCCATCATTTCAAATGTCAGCTTTGTTTTTCCCGTTTCATATCGGGATATCTGCTGTTGGCTAATATTCAACTTTTTTGCCAAATCTTCCCCTGTTAAGTTTTGCTCTTTTCTAATTCCTCTCAAATACTGCCCTATTTCTTTATTTATCTCATTAGAAAAATAAGTCATTTAATTTAACCTTTATATTAAAAATTAATTATAGGCACCATCTGAACCATAGATACCGTCCTAAAATTTTTGATGATTATATGTCTGATTATTTATTTTGTATAATCGATAGGGCAAATTGATTACCATTAAAATCATTTATCGCTCTATTAACATAGGATAAATGTAACAGAAAATAACCACACTGAAATTTATAATATAAATAACAGCATGTTATAGACATAAAACTTCAGCCAATCACCTTTCAAATTACATTTTGATACATTTGAAAATATTAAAACATATCTTTTACTAATCAGATGTATTTTATGGTTAAATTTCAACCATAAAATACAACTTAAAAAAGTAGTATTACTCGAATTTTGAGTTTGTAAATTATTAAATATTTTTTTTAAGATTTATCTTAACTTCATTATTTACAAACACCAACAAATTAATTATAAATAATTGTAAAGTTTATCAACGAAATTATATCTCACAAAAATCATCACCCACATATAATAAATCCCGATATTACCCAAAAATAAGGATATTAATTACGCAAATAACGAGTATTTAAAAATTATATATCAATGTATAACTTTAAGCTTTAAAGAAATTCTAATGAAAACTTCTTTTAAATATTTTTATCTATAGAAAGGTGAGAGCCTTGCTAGCCACACTAAGTTTAAGATCAATTCAAAGAGTGACGATTTAACGGTTATCGTAAGAAGGGGTTGAGTAAGGTGGTAAAGTATTATCATAAAACGAAGCATAGATTTGCTTTACACTATATTGTAATGCACACCAAATGCCTAATCCTAGCAAACCGCAGTATTAGGCATTTTATAATACCAAGTAAGAATACAATTTAAGCACGCCAACCTTTATGAAGGTTTTATTCGTTGTGATTGCTGGTTCCACATGCGATACGCAAATGCACTCCCAACGGCGGCTAAATAGATAAATGGTTCAGGTGTTAAGGTTTTTAATGACAGCATATAGTGGCAAAATGCGAGTAAAATCGTTGGGTAAAGCAGCATATGAATTCTTTTCCACCATACGCCCAAATAAAGGCGTATACGGTTGAATGAACTGACCGCCATCAACAATAAACACAACCAAGCTACCGCGCCAATCACTAAATAGAGTCGCGAAAAAATCTCTTCGAAAAATAGCGCTAAATTATTTACACCAATTTCCAGTAATAGATAGCTACTTAAATGCAGCACAGCCCAGAAAAAACACCATAACCCCAGTAATTTTCGCGTTTGAAACAATGCCGTAAATCGCAATAGTTTTGCAGCCAGAGGGATCAATACAATAACGAGGAGCAAACGTAAAGCCGCTATTCCTGTAAAATGTTGGATATCTTTGGCGGGGTCAGCTCCAAGCTGTTGGGTATCGACTAAAAAAATCAGCCATACCAAAGGGAGCAAAGCAAGAAGATGAAAGCTCCCTTTGGTTAATCCAACAATAAACTTATTGTCTTGGGGCATCAATAATCTCTCCGCAAGTCCATTCCTTGATACAAGCTTGCCACTTGTTCACCATATCCATTAAACAACAATGTTGGTTGGCGAGTCACTTGGCCTAAGCCTCCTGCACCAATAAAACGTTCGGTGGCTTGTGACCAACGAGGATGGCTTACATCTGGATTCACATTGGCAAAAAAGCCATATTCGCTCGGTGCTGATAGGTTCCATGTAGTCTCAGGCATGTGCTCAGTAAGGCGAATTTTGACGATAGATTTAATTCCTTTAAAGCCATATTTCCATGGTACGACCAACCGGATCGGTGCTCCGTTTTGGTTGGGTAATGTTTTGCCATAAACGCCAGTCGCCAGCAAAGTCAGTGGGTTCATGGCTTCATCTAAGCGTAGCCCTTCAACATAGGGGTACGATAAGCCACCACCAATATAACGACTTTTTTGTCCTGGCATTTGTTCTGGAGCGTAGCGTGTTTCAAAAGCCACATATTTGGCTTTGCTAGTGGGTTCAACTAAAGCCAATAATTTCGCTAAAGGAAAGCCAACCCATGGAATGACCATCGACCAAGCCTCAACACAGCGCATACGATAAATACGCTCCTCTAAGGGAAACTTAGTGTTTATATCATCTAAATTAAGGGTCAGGGGACGATTTACTTCTCCATCAATCGTTACCGTCCACTCATCCGTCACTAAAGTATGGGCATTCTCGGCAGGATCGGATTTACCCAACCCAAATTCATAAAAATTATTATAACCAATCACTTTATCTTCAGGTGTGAGGGTTAATGATGGCTGAAACTCTTCAGGTTGAATAAATGTCAGCGGTTTTCTTGGCGTCATCGGAGGTGCTGGTGTATCGTCACTGAACCAAGAAAACAGCCCCGCATTGGCCGTCGCCGCAACGGTTAAACCAGCGGCTCCAATGCCTAATGCCTTAAGTAACTGACGGCGTTTCATAAAAAAGAGGGATTCATCCGTGATTTGAGATGCGGGAATTTTAGGTAACTTTTTCATCATGCGCTCCATAGCAAAAGGGAAATGAGATCAGTTATACCGAAAGCGCAGTAAAAATGGCTGACAGTAAGATGACAAATTTGTCATCTTACTTAATTGTAGGAAATTTCAGTGTAATAGTACTGGTTCCTGTATGATGTTCAAAACTCACTGACCCGCCATGTAATTCCACTATCGCTTTCACAATCGCCAACCCTAGCCCAGTTCCTTCTGTGGTTCGAGCATTATCCCCACGCCAAAAACGGGTGAAAATTTCATCACTGTTTTGTAGAAGTTCTCCTTGATTAGTGATTTTAATTTCCCGTTGTTGCGAAAGCGTATTAATTTGGGTAACGACACGGGTGCCCGGGTAAGAATATTTAATCGCATTGGAGACAATATTCACTAAAACTCGGCTGAGTAATACAGGGTCAGCATCAAGCGTCAGGGATGAGGGCTCGCTATACAGTTCAATCTGTTTTTCTTCTGCATAGGCAGAAAAGAGTTCATAGACATCGTTAACTAACGTATATAAAGAAAGGTTTTCTCGATTTAAGGTAATATTTTTATTTTCAGTACGGGCAATAAACAAAGTACTTTGGATCATTTGTGACAGTTTATCGAGCTCTTCAATATTACTGACTATCATCCCTTCATATTCGCTAACACTACGCGAGCGCTGGAGTGTAATTTCATTTTGTACCCGAATCGCATTAATTGGGGTTCTCAGTTCATGCGCCAAGTCATCGGCAAATTGAGTAAGTTTGACAAAATCATGCTTTAAGCGCTGACGCATCGTGTTCATCGATTCGCCCAGCTCTTTCAATTCCTGTGGTAGCTGGTCAATATCGATTGGGTCATTTAACGCATGAACGTCTGTTTTGACCGTTATCTGGCTCAATGCTTGAATGTCGGATAACCCTTTTTTCAACAGCCATAAGCTGAGCAGCCCCATCAACAAAATTGAGAGGGCAGAAATCACTACGCTTTGGGTGAGATATTGAGTCAACACGCCACTACGGTCGACAGATACTTTACCAAGTACCACATGGAGCGGCCCTTTTGGGGAATTCATCGAGAAATAAACCGCAGAAATAGGGATACCTTGAGCGGTTTGCCAATGGTTGATGGCATTAATATTTAGCTGTTCAAGTTTGACTAACTGAAGAGGTTGAGAACCCAGTAATTCGCGATTGGTGGTGACCAATATGTGCCCTGCCGCATCAGAAATTTGGATTAAGTCTTGTCGCATATCCATCATGCTTTGAAAATACATGGGGAGTGTTTTGATATCAATGCCACCAGCAATGAGTTTAGCAAGTTGCTCCGCGCGGTTAACCAGTAAGTTATTATCTTGTTCAGATAATTCATTTTTGAGTGAATGATACAAAACCCATGTCACCACTCCGGCATTAGCAATCATAAGAATGATAAACAAAGAAATAAGTTTAAAACGAAGTGACTTCTTTTTCATTCTATCGGCCTATTTAAGCGGTATCCCATCCCACGAATAGTTTCAATGAGTTTAACGTCAAATTCATCATCGATTTTTTTTCTCAATCGACGGATTGCCACATCAATAATATTCGTGTCACTTTCAAAATCGATCCCCCAAACTTCGCTAGCAATTAAGGTTCTAGGTAAAATTTCATCACAATGTAGAACAAAGAACAGTAATAAGGAAAACTCTTGCCGAGTTAAGATGATTTTCTTTCCAGCCCGCTCAACATCATGGCGAGTTAAGTCGATTTTTAAATCCGCAATAACCATGGTGGTTGAGACTGGCTGGTTAACTTTTAATTGGTTTTTAACCCGAGCTAATAATTCAGAAAATGAAAACGGCTTAACGAGATAATCATTAGCACCCAGCTCTAAGCCTTTAATTCTGTCATCAACGGCATCCCGTGCAGTGAGGCAGATAACAGGAATATTTTTTGCTGTGCGTAAGATTTTTAAAATCTCCCAGCCATTCATACCGGGCAGCATGATGTCGAGGATCACCAACTGATAACTGTTTTCTAAAGCAAAATAGAGACCGTCGCGACCATCATCAGCCACATCCACAAGAAAACCTGCTTCTTCTAACCCATTTTTGACCCACCCTTGGGTTTTTAGGTGATCTTCAATTAATAGTATTCTCATGAGAACCTAACAGTGACTTTATTTGACTTAATTTCATTTCATCTTAAAGAAATTTTCAATTTAAAGATATGGGTAGGAATTTAACCATAAAATACTCAGAGAAAACATGACACTAGCTCCTTAAAAATAACTCGTAGAATGATTAATAGCTCGGTACGAAAAATGGAAATTAGCTGCTTTCATCGACGAGTAAGTATTGTTTTACAAGTAAATAATCTCTTTTCTCTCACATTTATAAAGCAGAATAAAAACTGCTTAATAAAATATAAAATTTTAGTTAATTAATCTTTGATTACTGACCTGACGGATAATAAATAATTTTTTATTTCACCTATAGAATAAAAGCATTATATTTATCTAAAAAAATTAATATGTTAGGCCGATTAATTTAGATATGATTGACCTTTTTTGACTAAATGGGGAAATGTTCATGTCCACTCGTAAGTATTTAACTCAACAGGAAATATCTCGACTTTTAGCTGCTTGTCATTTGTCGCGACATCCCGAACGTAATTCTTGCTTAATTTATATGTGCTTTATACATGGTCTAAGGGCAAGCGAGGCCCTATCACTAAAATTATCTGATCTTAACTTAGAAAGTAATGAGCTTTATGTACATCGTTTAAAGAATGGTTTTTCAGTTAATCACCCACTGATTGATGAAGAGATCCCACTCATTAAAGCTTGGCTAAAAACTAGAAATACATGGAAAGGGAAAGAAAGTCAGTGGTTATTTTTATCTGAAAGAGGGACTGCCATGACTCGTCAGCGCTTTTATCAACTTTTTTCACGACTTGGTGAGCTAGCTGAGCTAACCCTAGGTATTCATCCCCACATGTTACGACATGCATGTGGTTATGCATTGGCGGATAGAGGCGCCGATACACGTCTAATTCAGGATTATTTGGGACACACGAATATACAACATACCGTACGATACACAGCAAGTAACCCAGCAAGATTTCGGGGAGTATGGTGAGATAAAGGCGTTAAAAGAGTTGTCAAAATGCACCAAATTGACAAACGTAATGAATTAGGTGCATCTTAAGTTAAATGAAAATACACGTCAAATACGTAGCGTGTAAATAACGCTATGTATATATTACTAAAAATAAGCACATTCCATTATTAAAAGATCATTGAATTTATTAATTTTTTCACACGTTAAAACTCTCCGTAACATCTCAAACTTACACATTGTAATATTCTGAAATGTTTTATTTGGAATAATCTTCCGATAACTTTAAAAATAAAATATAAAATATAAGTTAATAAGTAATTAACGGAATATTTAACTAACAATATACAACTATTGTCAATTTGGTGCATTTTGACAACAGTTAAATTAATAAATCATTCAGTTTCATGAGGAGGATTTTATGCAATCTAACTTATCTCCTAAAGAAATTGTTGGGAGCAATATACATAAAGCTCGCCGAGCTAAAGGGCTAAGTGGTTCTGAGCTAGCTGACTTACTTTTATGCTCACAGCAGCATGTTTCACGTATTGAGCGCGGCGTTATTCGACTACACCTAGAGCAAATTAAGCAAATTGCGAACTCACTTGATATTGATATTAATTGTTTATTAGATGGCGTTGGATTTCAAAATAACTCAGTAAATTATATCCATAATATGGAATGTTATTTTAAAGCTGAAGGATGGTTTTCAGGATCTAGTCAATTTATGAAATAGGCTTAACCTTATGTCAGAAAATATAATAAAACCAACATTTAATATTATTGTAGGAAAGAAAATAAAAAGATATAGAAAAGAAATGAAATTAACTGCTGAGGAGTTAGGGAGATATATCGGCGTAAGTCAACAGCAAATTTCCCGTTATGAATCAGGAATTAATCATATTAATATTGATTTTCTTTCTCAATTATCTGAGTTATTTAAAGTACCAATTCAATTTTTTTTAATAGAAGACTAAATATATTTTTTAATTATTAAAATTTAATTTTTAGTATTTGATTTTTTTAAATCAAATACTAGTGCTTTGTTTTTTCCAGTTCATTGCAAATAGAGTGTCTGCAATGAGCAATGAAAATTGACACTCATTCTTTATTTAACAAAAAACATAGGACTTTATATTCATGAAAATGAAATCTATTGCAATGGCAACTTTTATGGCTCTGGGTTTAGCTTCTGCAGCAAATGCTGCTGATCAAGGCCACGGTAAAGTAACGTTCAAAGGCGCTATTATCGATGCACCATGCTCAATCTCTCCTAGCTCAATCGACCAAACAGTTGAATTAGGCCAAATTTCTAACATGGCATTAGTTGATGGCGGTAAATCAACTCCACGTCCATTCGAAATCACTTTAGAGAACTGTGATATCACTAAACTGACTAAAGGTGTTCAATTAACCTTTAGTGGTGCTGCTGCATCTTTCGACAATACCAATAAAACACTGGGTATTGTTGGTACTGGTGCTGGCGCTGGTGTTCAGATCACTAATGGTAGCGGCAATGTGGTGACTTTAGGAACAGCTGCACCATTCCAACAAGTTCAAAATGGTAACAACACACTGAATTTCGCTGCTTACTTAAAAGGTAATGGTGGCGATATCGACACTATCACTGCCGGTGACTTTAGCTCAGTAGCGGATTTCACTCTGTCTTACGAGTAATTCATCTTGAGCCAACAAATTAATTTGTTGGCTCATTCCGACTGAATTGGGTGTAAGAGAGGGAGCAATGAATAATTCGATAACCAGTGGAGTGTTTTCATTGATCTTAAGTATAGGCACGTTGGCTGCGGTATCAACTGCCCATGCTCAAGGCTCAGTGAGTATGAATGGAAGCATTATTGAAACAGCATGTGCAATTGATGTCGGCAGCCGTGATCAAACTATTGATATGGGAAGTATTGCGCTGACTCAAATTCGCCGTGATGGGCAAGGACCTGCTCGCCCTTTTGTTATCCGATTAGTGAATTGTGTTCTTGAACGCCAAAATCCTGACAAACCGAATTGGCAATATTTTCGCGTAACATTCGATGGCTCCCATGATAGGGGGTTATTTGGTGTAAACGGACAAGCTCAAGGTGTTGGATTACAAATTCAACGTGAGGGAGATGGTGAAATTGCCATACCAGGCCAAGGAATGTCAATGAGCGCACTAACAGCTGGAACAAAAGATCTCACCTATCGGCTACGGTTGGTGGCGAATAACCGCCCATTGGCATCAGGTCAATACTACAGTCAATTACGTTTCAAACTGGATTATGAATAGTCGGTTCCTCTAAGAAATGAAGATCTCCTTTGTAGGACGAGCTTCGTGAGCGAAATGACATTACGGATAAAAGAACGCAAAAGAAGGTCGAGATGATGACCCTGAATTTCATTCACACGCCTGTGTTACGGATAACTCGGCCTTGCAGATTAGGGCTTTTAGTCGCGTTGGCTATTAGCTTTGGTGGTCACGCATCCGATATTACATTTAATATGGATATGCTAGACGTCAATGATCGTAACAACATTGATTTAAGCCAATTTGCGCGTCCAGGCTATCTCATGCCTGGTGAATACAGTTTTACGGTTTTCTTAAACAAGCAAAGCATGCCGGAAGAAACTGTCTTTTACTATGCGCCTGAAGGTGAGTCGGATGAAAGCCTCCCTTGCCTGAACCCTGCTTTAGTTGAAAAATTCGGTATCAAGCCTGAATTGATGTCGACATTGAAGTGGTGGCACGAAGGACAGTGTCTATCACTTGAAAGTTTACCCGGAACTGAGGTTAAAGCCGACCTTGCGACTTCGGCTATGTATATTAGTTTGCCGCAAGCCTACCTCGAATATACCGCTGAGAATTGGGATCCTCCCGCACGCTGGGAAGAAGGGTTACCCGGCGCATTGTTTGATTACAACCTAAATGCACAAGTGGGCCAGCAAACCCGCTCTGGACAACAAACCAACTACAGTACCAGCGGTAATGGGGTTGCTGGTGTTAACTTGGGTGCTTGGCGTGTTCGCGCTGACTGGCAAATGCGTATTGATAAGCAGCAAGGACAAAGCACGACCACATCACTAGATTGGACTCGTTATTATGTCTACCGAGCAATCAAATCATTAGGTGCAAAACTCACTTTAGGTGAGGATTATTTAACCTCTGATATTTTTGATAGTTTCAGATTTACAGGGCTTAGCCTGGTTACCGATACCAATATGCTTCCACCCAATCTACGTGGATACGCACCAGAAATTACTGGGGTCGCAAAAAGTAATGCGACAGTTATTGTGAGCCAGCAAGGACGAATTATTTATCAAACTCAAGTCGCTGCGGGTCCATTTCGTATCCAAGACTTGAATGATGCATTAGCTGGGCAAATCGATGTTGAAGTTAAAGAACAAGACGGCTCAACACAGAATTTCACTGTCAATACTGCAAGTGTTCCGTATTTAACACGTCCGGGACAACTGCGTTACAAATTAGCCGCTGGGCGCCCAACAAATTGGCGCCATCATGTTAGTGGCGATACCTTCGCAAGTGGCGAGTTCTCTTGGGGAGTTAACAACGGCTGGTCACTGTATGGGGGTGGAATTGGTGCGGAAAACTATGCATCCGCGGCTATAGGGATTGGTCGTGACTTAATGGTATTCGGTGCATTGTCATTCGATATCACTCATGCTCGGGCGCATCTAACCAACTTAAGTGATATTAGCAACAAAACGTATCGTGGGAGCTCATATCGTTTAAGTTACTCTAAACGTTTTGATACCTATAACAGCCAAGTGACATTTGCAGGATATCGATTCTCTGAGCAAGGTTTTATGAGTATGTCTGAGTATTTGGATGCGCAGGAAACAGGTGCTCGCCAATACAACAGCAAAGAAATGTATACCATCTCTTATAACCAACAATTTTCAGAGTTAGGACTAAGTGCGTTCATTAACTATTACCATCAAACCTATTGGGATCAACCTGATAACGACCGCTATAGTATTTCGTTAGCGCGCTACTTTGATATTGGTAAATGGAAGAATCTTAGCCTCAACTTGACGGCCTATCGAAATCGTTATCGTGAAAGTAATGATGATGGCGTATATGCGTCACTCACCGTGCCTTGGGGTGAAAAAAGCTCCGTTAGTTATAACAGTAGTTGGGATAAAAATGATAACTCACAACGTGTGAGTTACTACAGCACCATCGATGAGAGAAATAACTATCAGCTAAGTACCGGATGGGCGCGTTCAGGTGCGCTCGTGAGTGGCTATTACACTCATCAGGGGGACTTAGCACAGCTCAACGCAAACGCAACGTACCAACAAGACCGTTATCGGTCTGCGGGGTTCTCTTTGCAAGGTGGTTTCACCGCAACAGAGAAAGGTGCCGTACTGCATCGTGGTAGTCAAATTGGCGGTACTCGCATATTTGTTGATACCGATGGTGTACCTAATATTCCACTACGTGGTTACGGCTCTATTGTGCGTACCAACCGCTTTGGACAAGCCGTTATTAGTGACGTGAATAGCTATTACCGTAACCAAATTAGCGTTGATTTGAATGCATTACCAGATGAAGCGCAAGTGTCTCAATCTATAAAGCAAGGCACTTTAACAGAAGGGGCAATTGGCTACCGTCAATTTGATGTTGTCGCAGGAAACAGTGCGATGGCGTTGTTAAGGCTATCGGACAATAGCACACCACCTTTCGGAGCAATAGTCTTAAACGGTCGTGGTCAGCAAGTCGGTATGGTGGGTGATGATGGAAATACCTATCTTACTGGTTTAAATGCAAAAGATACCTTGCAAGTTCGTTGGGATGACCAAGTGCAGTGTGAAATCACACTCCCTAATACCTTGCCAGAAGATGAATATTTACAGGCAAGCTGGTTACTACCGTGCCACAAACCGGGAGCAAAAGCCGCATCGCCAGCGACCATAAAGACACAATCAGCGAGTCGTGCATTAGAAGCAATGCCGAAAGCAGCAGAACTTGTTGTGCCTGTAGTTGAAAGAACGGCGCCAAAGGAACCAAGTCGCTGGTTACAAAAATAATAAAAATGGTGGTACGCAAAGAGCGATGAGTGCTCCTTAACCATAGAAGATAACAATATGATGAATAACATGATGAAAAACAAATTGATGAACAAAAAAAATGCCCATAGAGCAGTATTCGCATTGGCTGGCGTTGTGTTGACTTCAACAACGCTATCTTCTGCTCAAGCGGCAGTTGCATTAGATAGAACTCGAGCGATTATTACGGGAGACGAAAAATCGATCAGTTTAAATATCAGCAATGAAAACAAACAATTACCTTATCTCGCTCAAGGTTGGGTGGAAAATGAGAAAGGTGAAAAAATAAGCGATCCATTTACGGTATTGCCACCGGTGCAACGTGTTGAGCCAGGGGCAAAAAGCCAAATCAAAATCCAAGCACTGCCAAGTGCAGCGGCACTGCCGCAAGACAGAGAATCCGTGTATTACTTTAATTTGCGTGAGATCCCACCAAAAAGTGATAAGCCCAATACACTGCAACTGGCGTTACAGACACGTATCAAATTGTTTTATCGACCGAAAGCAATCATTCCGACACGTGAGCAAATGGATAACCCATGGCAGGAAAAAGTGACTCTTACTCGCCAAGGTAACCAGTATACGATTAATAACCCAACTGCCTATTACGTTTCTTTTGTCGATGCTGTTCCCAACAAAAATGGACAAACGGTCGCAGGGTTTGAGCCAGTGATGGTGGCACCAAAAAGCAGCAAAGCACTGAACGTCAGTGCAGACGCATTAGGTAATAAACCTGTGCTGACCTATATCAATGATTACGGTGGTCGTCCAACACTGTCGTTTACATGTCAGGGAAATAGCTGCCATGTGGTACCTGAAAAAAAATAGACTGATTTGAAATGTGCGATGAGATAGCAGGAGAATATCATGGCAAACACAAGCAGGATGCTCCGTTATGTGGGCTTAGGAAGTTTAGCGCTGAATTTATTCAGTAACATGGCGATGGGAACAGCTCTAAATAAAGTTGATAACTGGGATGTAGATGGTTCACATGGCACGCTATATGTCCATGGGGCCTTGACGGAAAGTGCTTGTCGTTTAGCAATGTCATCAGCATATCAAACTATTAATTTAGGTACTGTGGGAACCGGACAGCTTCAGCATGTCGGGCAAACAGGTAATCCTGTTGCGATTGAGCTACGTTTAGAAGATTGTCTAAGTGGTGAAAGCCGCAGCCGCACTGCACAGGGGAATCTTTTGTGGAGCCAACAAATGCCTTCAATGAAGATCCGCTTTTTGGCTCCTATAGATACTCAAGACCCGCGCTTGGCAGCTGTTATCGGTGTTCAGGGGATTGGCCTGCAATTAAGTGATGCAGCGCGTTCACCAATTAACTTAGGTGAGTACAGTACACCACAGTTGGTTTCACCTGGACAAAACCAATTAACTTACTATGTAACGCCGGTACGTACCTCCGCTCAACTAAATGCTGGAGCTTATCAGGCGTTAATTAGATTTCAGGTAAGTTATGAATAGGAGCATGGAGATGAGAGGAACTTATTTTCTTACGATATGCTTTAAAGCGCTTGTCCTCGCTGGGGTAATTCTCTTTGGTGCTCTGATTTCACTCAGTTTTTCTTACAATGCTATCGCTGCAAACCTAAGCACTAATATCCAAATCCGCGTGACGGTATACGGTGAGCCGGAATGTACCCTTGGCGGTGCAACAACGACTTCGGTAGATTTTGGCGATATACATCAGGCAAAGATTGATGGTGCTTATGGGCGCTCACCTATTAATTACAACTTGATATGTAATGGCTTATATAAGAATACATTAAAGATGACGCTGAAATGGACTGATAGGCAAATTAATGGTGAGTCATCCGTGACAACCAATCTCCCGAATTTAGGTATTGCCATTTACCGTGATGGAACCCGCCTTAGTAATGGTGCGACATTCAATTTTAATTATGGAAGTTCGCCTGCTTTGTATGCCGTCCCCGTTAAGCCTACAGGAGTAAACTTAACATCAGGTGGGGATTTTACGGGCAATCTTACGATGGTATTGGATTACCAATAGGATGATATCAATGAAATTATTCCGTTATCTTCTCTCGGTCTGCATGATGCTTAGCCTGTTTAGCCAAAGCCAAGCAGCAACACTTGGTATCCAGCTAAAAGGTCGATTATTGGTAACACCGCCCGAGTGCATTTTGAATAACAACCAACAAGAAACTATACATTTTGGCGATATATTGCTTCCGCGTATTGATGGAGTTCAATACAAGCGTACTGTACCGATGAGACTCAGCTGCACAAATCTAGCGAAAAACGCTATAAAACTCACGCTTGTCGGCGATGGAACATCATTTAATAGCAATGGCGCATTAAAAACGAGTAACCCAAAACTCGGGCTTTCCTTTTATGTGAACAATGCTAAGCAAGTTATTAACCAGCCTTTCAATGTGTTATATACAGCGCTGCCAACCTTGGAGGTTGCTCCAGTAAAAAACAGTAATGCCAATTTTACCAATACCGATGGCGGATTTTTTACAGCGCTGGCAACACTGAAAATTGAGTATCAGTGAGAATGATTATGTGGAATAACAATCAAATTAAGCATTGGATGGCAGGATTTATAATGGTGATGTCCATATCTTCAGCGCAAGCAAATTGGGCATTTGATGGTACGTTAATTATTCCTCCTGTTTGCCAATTAAGCCATGACGACCCGATAAAGGTTTCATTCGGTAAAGTCGGTGTACGAAAAATCAATGGTACCGCCTTCAAGCAATCTATTCCTTTTCAATTAGATTGTGTTGGCGATATGACACAACCGTGGGATATCAGCTTGATATTCGGAGGAACACCTGCGGGAAGTGGATTTGATAATGCGACATTAAGAACGGTGACACCGTTGAATAATGGCAAATTAGGAATTCAAATTCAGAAAAATGGCCAACCTCAACCATTGAATGAACCCTTTTTGATTAATGCAGCTTCACTACCATCCCTTTCAGCGGTTCCTGTCATGCGCTCAGGAAGCGAACTCGTAGGGGATAATTTTACTGCATCAGGCACGTTAACCATTATTTTTGAATAGGAGGCGGCAGTCATAACTATGAATATTAAACGTAATATGAGCTTTGCCTTTGGCTTATGGTTTTTGGGTGCCACTGCCGCTTTTTCTGCAAATGTGGAATTTGATGGCACGCTAATTGAAGATGCTTGTGACGTTTATCCTGGCGACGAATCGATTGAATTAGATTTCGGAACGATCGTGGATAAATACCTGTATCTGAATACTCAAACAAATAGCCAACCTTTTACCATTCGCTTAATCAATTGCGATTTAGCGTTAGGCCATGAAGTGAAAGTCACATTTATGGGCGCAGAAAGTTTGGCTTTACCTGGTTTATTAGCGTTAGATGCTGGAAGCCAAGCAACAGGTGTGGCGGTTGGTATTGAAAGTATTTCCGGTACAGCAATCAAAATTAATAGTGGCAGTTATACCCAAGGGTTGTATACCGGAAATAATAATGACCTACGATTTCAAGCGTATGTGAGAGCTGAGCCAGTTGCATTGCAAAATAAATCAATTGTGCTCGGTTCATGGGCTGCGAGTGCCACGTTCAAATTAGATTATGAGTAAATCATTATGTATGCGAAAAAAGCAAAAATATACGGAATGTTAAATACAAGCCGTTTGAGTATTTTATTATTAATCATCGCATTAGCGTCTCTATTTCCTTCTCGCCCTGCCAATGCGATTGCGTATGTAATGCCTGTGAGTATGACCTCTGGAGCTTGGCCTCGTGTTGAGATGGACATTCTTTCTTGGAGTGAAGCAAGTGGTGTTACTAACCCTTGTTATGGATCAACCGAGTGCTGGGTAGGCCCTGATGTTCTGTATGCATCTGGTGCGCCATCGTTGAGTGGATCTTGCTTAGATTATGGTAACTGCATTCGAATTAACCAGTATCGAACAGCGGAAGAAGTCGCAGCGGCTTTTCGTAGTGCAAAAGGAATTCCTTATCGTGCATCGTTTGTCATTGATAGCCCAAATGCAACTTGTATTGGATTATTCTATGTTAACCATAAACCAACCCCGGGAGTTAGGAATGCAATCCAGTGGCCAGGTAGCGTCTGTGGTAAAATTCCACCTACAAATCAAACATGTAGTATTTCTTTGCCTGCTTTTGTTAATCACGGGGCGCTCAGTAACACGAGTTTAAATGGTAAAACAAACTCAGTTTCTGGCAATATCACTTGTACACAGGCGACAAATATCAATTTATTTGCTCGTTCAACCACGGGTGAGCGTTATGTATATTTAAATTCGACTTCTAACTTTTATTCAAATCCATTAATTAATAATCAAAATGGCTGGAATGGCGCGAACATGAACATTTCTGGGAATAATGCGGCGAATTCATTTACATTCACTTCTGAATTACATGCATCAGGAACGGTAACACCTGGGTATTACACTGGAAATGCAGTCGTCATTATTGCATTTAATTAGTTAATCAAAACCTTCTAACCCAATTCACTGACTTGATAGTTGAGCAGCGTATTTTTTAATAAAATACGCTGCTTTTATGAATATTAATTAGTTTTGCTTTTCATATCTGGGCACTAATATTTCTTTCAGTGCCTGATTTTTCGACCTTATTACTAATAATCCAATCAACGGTTACTGCTACAAAAATATTCACATACCCATACTATCATTGATGATAGTTTTTGATAAAAGGATGAATAATAGCCCTCCAATCAATAAAAAAAATCCCTTAAACCAAAGAGTAACGAAAAGTTTAAGGGATAAATGCGCAAGTCTAATTAGAAGTATAAGAAGTAGAAAGTTACAACAAGGTTAACTATTGCGGCAACTGCCATTGGGATTGCCGTCCGTTTTACTATTTGAAACGGTGAAACCCCTGCAATCCCTGCAATTGCAACAATTGCTGCAGTGATAGGTGAAACTGTACGTCCAAAGCTTGTCATGATCTGCATTGGTAAAATGAGCGTCACCACATCCACTTTGAGAAAAGCAGCAATTTTCGGTGTCAATGCAGCAAAAGAGAAGAATGCTGCATTCCCTGAGCCCATTAGGAACGCCGCAAGTGCAAGGATGGCACTCATAACAATAATCATCGCCCCGATACCAAAGCCAGCATCTTGAGCAGCACTAATTAACGTATCCACCGCTCCACTTTTGAGTAATCCATTTGCGAAAAACTCCCCTGAAACAATCAAAGAAACCACTAAAACAAACTGTTTCCCCATGCCTTCAAAGAACAACATAAAGCTGTCCATGACGGCTTTCGCATCACGTAAACGGACGTATTCAAAAATCAGTGCAATGACAGTGCTGATGATCATCGCAGTGGTGACTTCCAACTTAATGTATGGATGTAATAATGGGCTAAATCCGATAATTAAGATCAATGGAATAACTGGTAACAACGCATAAGACAATGGAACTTTATTACCGCTATCTTCTTTAATAGAATCAATTTTGCTCAAGTCAAAAACAAACCCCTCACGCTTATCCCACCAACGCTGGATAAAGAAATGGGTGATTGCCACTGCGATAATAATAGGGATAGTTACGGGTAATTGATACTGAACAAAATAAACGGCGGGTTCAATATCTGCTGTTTTCGCTGCCATAATGACATTACCGGAACCGGGTCCATGGTCAATAAATTGGCAACAACCGATAACTGCTAAAGCAGAAAGCGGGCTGATACCTGAACGAATTAATATTGGGTACATAGTCACCATTAGTAGCATCCCCAACCCGGCATGGCTTGGAATGAAAATAACGAGAATTTGCGTTACTAAAAATGAAATCACTAATAACAAATAAGGTGATTTAATAGTCTTTAGTGGCTTTTCAAAAATGGCAAATAATGCGCGACTTGCCCCCACATGCTCCATATAACGGGAGAATCCAGCAATCGCCATTAATGTTAACCCTAGACCTGCTAATCTAGAACTCATGATATCAGTAAAAATTTGGAAGATATCAAAGTACTTAAAATGCGTAGTTTTGTTTTCTGGTAACAATGAATTAAGATCTAAAGATGCGGTTAGGAGCAGCAAAAGCAAGCCCCCTAGCAACAAGACTGGCTGAGGCTTATAACCTCGAGCCAGCAGGTAAACAACCAGCGCTGTAACTAGCGCGGCAATGATTAAACCTGTCATAGAAGAATTCCCCAGTATTGGTGCAGCTTTATTGTTATTGGTTTAATGTTGAAAATGCTTGTGTAATATCGGATATCAAATCATCCACAGACTCCAAGCCAATATGTAAACGAACAAAAGGCCCGTGGCCTTCACGCCAATCTGATGCTGTTCTTGCACCGACTACGTTAGCGGGTAGTGCGAGGCTTTCGAACCCACCCCACGATGCACCGATACCAAACAGGGCTAAAGCATCAATAAAGTTTTCTGTTTGCTTCGCGGTATATTGTTTTTTGAATTCAATGGTTAATAAACCGTTACTACCTTTGCAGTCACGCTTCCATAGATCATGTCGCGGATGAGATGGTAATTCAGGGAACCAGACTTTTTCCACTTCAGGACGCGTTTCCAGCCATTGTGAAATCGCTAACGCGGCTTTGCCATGCGCAGCTAATCGCTGCCCTAAAGTCCGCATTCCTCGTAAAACTAAAGCTGCATCATCGGGGCTACTGGCTTGACCTAAAGCTTCTGGCAAGGCACCAATTTGTTTCCAAGCTTTTTCTGTCGCGACCATAATTCCCATCATCACATCAGAATGCCCGCAGAGGTATTTTGTTGCTGCAATTACAGAAACATCCGCGCCTAATTCTAGTGGGTTATAAAGCCATGCTGAGCCCCAAGTATTATCAACGCCGACAGGGATATCTCGTTCATGTGCGATGCGGCATATTTCAGGTAAATCCAACATTTCATAAAGTAATGAACCTGGGGACTCAACAAAAATAAGCTGTGTATTACTCTGAATTTTTTGTTCAAAATCTGAGCCATCTGTTTTAAAGAAGCTATAGGCAATATTGTTTGGTTTTAAAAAAGCATCGGCAATTTTTCGCACAGGCTCATAAACCGAATCCACAAACAATACATGCCCACCACTATGTACATAGCCCATAATAGTGACGGCAATCGCGGCTAGACCTGTAGGAAATAACTGTGCTCTATAACCTCCTTCTAATTCAGTCACCAAGCTTTCAAGTGCAAATGCTGTTTCTGTACCTCGCGCACCGTAACTTAAAACACGTTCCGTTGCGCGGCGATCGCGAACATCACGCCAGCTTTTAATTGAATCAAAAACAATAGTGCTCGCTCGCATTACTGGTGGATTGATTGGTCCTGATATTGTAATAGTTTGTCGTCCACTATGTATCAATTTTGTATATTTATTTAATGTCATTATTTATTTCTCCAAATATAGGAATAGATCCCCTGATAATTAAAAGGAAGATTATTTATTTTTAATAATTTTTAATTCATATTATGTATATCAAATTACTTTTCTTTTAAAACATGTCTTATTTAAAAAGATGATCTTCATCATACAAATGAGCATTAATTAAATTAATGAAAACTTAAGAGAAAATTAAGAATTAAAATCGATAGATAATAAACAATAAATAAAAATACAACACATTGATTTTAATGAAATTATAAACACATAAGAAAGCCTTTAATTAACATTAATCTTATTAAGGTGTTTATTTTTATTATTTATTGCATAAATAAAGAAACTCTCTAACAAATAATTGCTTTTTAATTTTCAATATTATTCTTACACAGGGGAATATTATGGGTACTAGTGTTTTTGATTCGGTATTATTAAAGAACTTATGGTCTACAGAAGAAATGCGAGCTATTTTTTCTGATAAAGTCAGAATGCAAAATTGGCTTGATTACGAAGCAGCATTAGCAATTGAACAAGCTGAATTAGGCTTGATTCCAAAGCAAGCTGCGAAGATCATTGCTGATACAGCAAAACTGGAAAAATTAGATATGGATTTCATCTTAGAGCAAGTGCGTTTAACTCGTCACCCACTTGTTCCAACCATCCGTGGTTTAGAACATGCTTGTCCTGAACATTTTGGTGAATACGTCCACTTTGGCCCCACGACACAAGATGTTATGGACACAGGCTTAGTGCTTCAACTTAAAGAGGCTCATAAAGTTTTTTTACGTGATATCAAAATATTAGGGCGTTCTTTATTATCGTTAAGCGAAAAGCATCGCAATACACCAATGGCAGGACGAACCTTAGCCTTACAAGCCTTACCGATTACCTTTGGACACAAAACTGCAATTTGGTTAACGGAATTAGCACGCCATTATCAACGATTAAAAGAAATCGAACCTCGCTTATTCGTTGGTAGCGTTGTTGGCGCTGTTGGAACTAAGGCCTCATTGAGCGACAAAGCAGATGAGCTTGAAGTTCGTGTATTAAATCGGCTCGGTTTAGGCACTCCTGAAATCTCTTGGCAACCCGCTCGCGACCGATTTAGTGAATATGGCATGCTGATTGGTTTAATTAGCGGCACGTTAGGAAAAATTGCCAATGAAATTTTATTATTAGCTCACAATGAAATTGATGAACTTTCAGAGCCTTTTAGTAAAGGTCAAGTTGGCTCCTCAACGATGCCACACAAGCGTAATCCTGCCATTGTCGAAAATGCAGCATGTGTCAGTAATACATTGAAAGCTAATCTTTCAGTGCTTACCGACATGATGAAACACCAACACGAAAGAGATGGTGCGATTTGGAAGATGGAATGGAAAGTGATGCCAGAAATGTGCCTGATGCTTTCGGTGATCTTCGATAACATGAAAACGGTATTAGGGGGATTAAACGTGCATGTCGATAAGATGCGCCAAAATTTAGATATTTTAGGTGGATTTATGCTCGCTGAGCGCGTCATGTTTGCTTTATCAGACAAAGCGGGTAAACAAACTGCCCATGAAATTGTTTATGAAGCTTCTATGTCTGGCCAAGAAGAAGGCATCACTTTTATTGAGGCCATTAACCGTGACACGCGCATTCGTGACCATATAACGCAAGAAGAACTTGATGCCCTATTAGATCCAACGACCTATGTGGGAAATGCTCCTGAACAAGTCACTCGAGTAATAGAACAAACCAAAGCATCCGGTTGGCTTAATGACTAATTCATTTTAGCAAAGTTTAAATCTTTACTTTCTTAAAGCCAGTCAAGTGCTGGCTTTTTCATTCACCGGAGGTATCTATGACATTAAGCCAACAGCTAAGCCAATTTATCACATCCCTATCATTTTCTGATATTCCACCGCAGGTTGTTGAACGCGCCAAGTATCATTTACTCGATACATTAGGCGTTGCACTTGCCGGAAGTCTCCAACAAAGTGCAACACAATGCCGTAAGGGAGTCGCTTATTTACCTGATCATCAAGGAAAAATTCCAATTTGGGGAAGTAACCAAACCGTTTCAACTACCACCGCCGCTTTAGTAAATGGTATTTCTGCACATGCATTAGATTTTGATGATACACACACCGACTCAATCACTCACGGTAGTGCCGTACTTACCCCTATCGCCTTTGCACTCGGCGAACATTTACAAGCAACAACGCAAGAGCTCATTACTGCATGGATTATTGGCTGGGAAGTTGCTGCCAGAGTGGGATTAGCAAGCCACAGCGGGTTCCATCAACGCGGCTTCCATTCTACAGCCATAGCTGGTATTTTTGGCTCGACAGCTTGTGCATCTTCATTACTTAAATTAACTCGGGAACAAACGGTTCATGCTCTTGGACTAACAGGAAGCCAAGCCAGTGGTGTTGCTGAATACCTAACCAATAGCTCGTCTGCAAAATGTTTTCATGCGGGCTGGGCTGCGCAATCAGGCATTATTGCAGCTTGTTTAGCTAAAGGCGGAATGACAGGGCCAGAAACTATTTTTGAAGGGCGCTATAGCCTGTACCAAACACATGGTCTTCGTGAAAATGCGCATCCCGAGCAAGTCACCCAAGACTTAGGTAATATTTGGCAGTTCATGAATGTTTCCATTAAACCCTACCCTGCTTGCCATTTTGCTCATGCCACTGTCGATTGTGGGAGACGATTATTACAACAAGGAATAACCCTCGAGCAAATTGCTAAAGTAGAATGCGTTGTCGATCCCGTTGCAGCTGCCTTAATTTGTGAGCCACCAGAACAAAAATGGGCTCCTCAGAGTGCCTATGCAGCGAAATTTAGCCTCCCGTGGTTGTTTGCCGCAGGCTTTATCGAAGACAAATTAACATTAAGTTTGCTCTCAGCCCAAAATTTACAGCGAACAGATATCCAAAACCTCGCGAAAAAAGTCAGTTATCGTTATCCCACTGAAAATGAAATTCCTTTTCCAACCTATTTTCCCGGCTTAATTTTTGTCACATTAACTAATGGTGAGACAATAACGGAACGACTAGATATCCAATACGGTAACCCACAAAATCCAATGTCGTTGGAGGATATTGTGAGCAAATTTTATGACAATGCAGAGTTGGTAATGAAAAATGAACAAGCTGCGCAGCTTGCTAAAAGTGTATTGTCCTTCGAAACGAAAACTATACAGGCTATCACACAGTTATTGCGTGTCGGTATTTAATAATACCGACTAACGAATAGAAGCCCACACTAAATGGGCTTCTATTTTTCTTTCCCCTTATTATTATTCATTTAACTGAGCAATAATTTGCTGTAAATGAGCAATAGCAACATCATTGAGAGGTTCTTGTGGAAGGATCGGGTCACCAACATTAAATCCTTGAATGTTTAAAGATGCTTTAATACATGATGCTAATGCATATTGCGTAAAAGCTTCGTTGATTTGCCACATTTCTTTCTGTTTTGCTAACGCTGTATCCCAATCCCCTCTAGTGGCCAACTCATATAGTTCAACACATTGTTTTGGCAATACACAGGCAGGACCCGCCATCCAGCCCACGCCACCTAATTTAATGACTAATAAAGGAATATGAGCTGAAGCACTAAAAATTTTAACTCGCTCACCGAAGGTGTTGAGCATTGTTAATAACCTTCCAGTATTACTCGATGCATCTTTAACATATTCGATATTAGGGATATAACTTAATTCATTCAAAAGAGAAATTGACAGCACATCCCCTAATAAACCAGGATTGGTATAGACCGTCATCGATTTTTCAGGAAAAGACTCTGCTATTGTCTGGAAATAACTCAATTGAGCTTTGTCACTCAGAGGGTACATTTTTTGGGATATCAGTACCATACCATCCACACCTAACTTGGCATATTGCTCTGCTTGTGAACACGCATCTGATGTTGAGAAACCGGCGACCCCCGCTAATACGGGTACCCGCCCCGCGGCTTGATCAACCGTAATGCGAACGACTTCATTTCGCAATTCTTGTGACAAATATGCGTATTCACCTGTACTCCCTAACGGACTCAACCCGTGAACTCCGCTCGAAATAAGATGTTCAATTAGATGACGAAGGGATGATTCAAGAATAACCCCTTTAGCTTGGTCAACTGGTGAAACAAGATAAGGAAAAATACCGTGAAAATGGGTCATAATCACTCCTAATTTTAGTTGTTATGGGAGATAACGTCTGTTTGTTCATTTTTTAATGAGTTAAAAAGAATTTGGGCGGCTTTAGTTGGGCTTTTTGAGTTGAGGTACAAGTTATATCGAATTGCCGGAAGTGCTGGTAACCCTTCATCTTCACCGAGTATGCGTAAATCCTCCCCTGAAAGTTCAATTGAACGCGCCATAATGCCCAATCCCGCCCTAACCGCAGCACGTGCACCAGATAATGTTGTTGCCATGTACGCAATTCGCCAAGGTATTTGCTGTTGATCGAGGTGATTGATCATCATCTCACGGTAAGTGCTCGGTTCATCTAGCACAACTAATGGCAGTGGCTGCTCTAAATTAAAGGTAAAATGCTTCCCGCAATACCATAGCGAAGGGGAAACACGTAAGACAATTTTAGGGTAACCAACATGTTCCTCGGTTGAAATGGCCAAATCGAGTTCATTATCCTCTAACATTGACATAAGAAATGGGCTACGTTTGACAATAATATCCATGATCAAATTTGGATAAGCCCCTGAAAATCTGGCTAGTAAATCAGGTAATATGGTATTCGCTGTGTCATCTGGCGAACCAATTTTTAATACCCCGTCAATTTCTTCATAAACTAGCGATAAACATGCCTCATCATTAAGCCGCAGAATACGACGGGCATAGCTCAATAGCTGTGTACCAGAATCTGTCAATGCTTTGTTTCTGCCTTGCCGCACAAATAACTCCTTGCCAATGAGTGACTCCAACCTTTGCATTTGTTGACTCACCGCTGATTGCGTTCGGCAAACAGATTCTGCAGCGGCGGCAAAAGTTGCACCATCAACAACCGCAATAAAAGTACGAAGTAAGTCAAGCTCCAAATTAAAAATAGGGCGTTTAGCAGCTGGCATTTTAGTTATCTCTTTTCTTAAGGTATAAGATATCATTAAACAAGAGTGTTTAATTTACATACTAAGAAAAAAGCCTTAAAGAATCTATGTTAGAGCTCAATTGTTTGGCTCTAAATTGTAGCTACTTAATAATAAATTTGGCCACTTGAATATCCGCCATAACACGTTAATCTTGCAGAATTAAGAAAACAAAAAACCGTCGAAGAACAGCGTAGCAGTAAAGGCTTTTTAAGCGCCAGCAGTGAGCGCACTATCCAACACGATGAGACCACTCGTGAAAAAGGCTGCTTGCTCAGTGGCAAAAAAGTCACCATTACCGCAGGGAACGACCTGAACGTTAAAGGCTCCTCGGTGGTCGCAGAAAACGATGTCAGCTTAACCGCTGGCAACAAACTGCATGTGGGCGGAGCTGATTGCTCAAAAAGACTTGAACCTCACGGGCGATAGCGTCCAAATCGACCCGGGCTATGATGCCAAACAACAAGAGGTCAGCGTCGAGGCAGCTACAAGGCCTGGCAGTTGATAATTTAGCAGGTGCATTGGCAAATGCCTCGCCGCCGTACTAAGCGACATTGATAAAACAGCAAGTAGATGAAGATAATAAAGCCGCGAATGCCATGGCATATGCTGCGTTATGCGCTGTAGTCGCTGAGCTGAATAATCAATCCGCTGCTGCGGGTGGATTGTGCAATATTCTTTATCCTCTCACCTCTGAGCAGGCATATACTCTAAATAATTCGGATTACGTGTAGGCAGCTAGTGAAGATAGCCGAGGAGCATAGATAACTATGTGACTCGGATAGCTGAACGAAGCCAACAACCATGTAATTCGAAGTATGACGAATATACATTCATTATCGAAGCGACGTATATACTCACTCGGAGGTTAATGTGGGTTGAGTTAAGTTGACATGCATTGACTGAAAATGCGGGGGAAAGCCTTGCAAGCACTGGATTTCAGATACAAAAAAAGACGTCGGTTGACGTCTCTTGATGTTCTTATGGTGCGAAGGCCGGACTCGTACATAACACTTAACCTCATGATCTAAATTAAAATATAAAAGTATAAAATTATTTATACCAACGCATATACCAACAGATGAAATTCTTACTTTTTCTGATAGTTATCTAATACAAGTAATCGTGATGCAGATGGAACAGCACAAGCTTATAAGCTATCAGATAACTAACTCTGCATCTAGACCTCTCATCCAGAATTAAAACTAAGTTAAATTTTATATTGAAGTTATCCTGTGAGTATGGAGAATAACGCTGTATATATAAATTTATCTTATTATAATCAATTAAATATTATTATTTTTAGGACAGGAAATGGATGATAACTATCTAAAATTAGCCTCTTATTGGCGAAATTCACTAGCTGATGCGGAGTCAGGAAAAGGGGCTCTAGAAAAACTAGACACGAATAATTTGACTAAGTGGGAAAGTGTTTCATCAGGTCGCCTTGATGACATTATTACTGAGCGTTTTTTTTCCGATGAAAAAGATGATGTAAACACCGTAGATGTTATTTTACGCCCAAAAGTTTTTATGCGGCTAATACAACATGGAAAAGAGCGCTTTGCTGGCAGTCCAACATTTGTCACCCCGCTTGTGACACTAGCAAAAATAAATCGAGAAGGTTTTTTATTTCCAACATCAACTACCGTCATTCCTAGAGATCTACTTGAACCGCTGTCTCATGGTTCATTCTCTATTGGTGAAATATCTGAGTATGATAAATATAAAACGACGAATACATCATCATCTATGCATTATGATGAATCTCATTTAGAAACAGAAGAAACTGAAGAAGAAAAAGAGAAAAGATATGAAGGCTATTTCCAAGGGTGGGGATCATATTTAGATGATTCATCTAAGCTATTAAATAATATAGCTGACTCTTGGATAAACTCTCATGAACAGTATGAACTTGCCGATTACGGATATATACTAAAAAAAGTAGAACCTAAAGGCGCTAGTACTCATATTCTTTCTCTTTATGACCACTTACTTGTAAATAAGAAAGAAGTCCCATTATTTGAGCGATTCGCTAACTTCGCTTCTCCTGAAATCGAGCCATTAATTTCGACTGAAGATACCTTTACTTATCGATTAGGTCATTCTGGGGATAAGTTCCCTTTAGCGCTGGCTCAGCGAGATGCACTAGGTCATTTTCTTAATGCCAATGACGGCGATATTTTAGCCGTCAACGGCCCTCCCGGCACAGGAAAAACGACTTTACTTTTATCCATTATTGCAACACTTTGGGCTAAAGCCGCGCTCGAAAAAACAAATCCGCCAATTGTACTTGCGACTTCTACGAATAACCAAGCCGTCACAAATATCATCGAAGCATTTGGAAAGGACTTTTCCGAAGGAAATGGTGCTATGTCAGGTCGTTGGCTGCCAAACATCAAAAGTTTTGGTGCTTATTTCCCTTCAAGTACCAAGAAAGCAGAAGCAATCAATAAGTACCAGACTGACGATTTTTTTAAAGAAATAGAATCTAAAGAATATATTGAAAGAGCACTAGATTTTTATTTAAATAAATCCAAATTGGCATTCCCCAATAAAGATTGTTCAACCCCTGAAAAAATTATCGCGTTGTTGCATGAACAACTCTCCGAGCAGTCCAGTAAGTTAGTTGATATAAAGCAAACTTGGGATTCTCTACAAGAAATTCGAGGGAAAATAGCCCAAATATCCGATGATATAAATTCTTATCTTAATGACCAGACCGCACGGCTAGCAAAAACACAATCTAAAATAAATAGATTAAAAACGGCTTCGGTAGAATGGGATAAATATAGAGCAAATGAATCCCTATTTATTTCATTATTTTCATGGCTACCACCTGTCCGTAAAAAGCGTTACTACCAAGTTAAGCTGTTCCTTGCTGATAAATTAGGCAGTTTAATTATTGAAAAAGAACCAACTGAAATCAATGATATTGATGGTTTAATTAAAACGTTACTCAATAGTGAAGAGCAAGAACAAAAGAGTTATCAAAATAATATCGATCGCATACATCAAATTCTCCAACAAGAAAAAGATATATTTTCCAAATGGCTCACCATTGCTTCTGAACTTGGATATAAACAGGGTGAAGAACCAAGCTTGTTGCAAATTGATGAACTGGCTGACACACAAATCAGATTTCCTCTATTTTTGCTAACCACTCATTATTGGGAAGGTCGTTGGCTCATTGATGTACTCAATATTGATGATCTTAATAAGGAGAAAGGCAGGAACGGACTTAAAACAGTGGAACCTCGTTGGCAACGTAGAATGATGTTGACACCTTGTGTGGTCATGACTTGCTATATGCTCCCTTCCCATATGGTTATATCTGAGCATAAAGGTCAGAAAGGTTTCGAAAATAGTTATGCATATAATCTTGCTGATTTACTCATTGTAGATGAAGCAGGTCAAGTGTTACCTGAAGTCGCGGCAGCTTCTTTTTCGTTAGCTAAAAAAGCACTCGTTATCGGAGACACTGCACAAATTCCCCCAATATGGAATATCACACCATCAATTGATACAGGAAACATGCTGGAAGAAAAAATTCTGGCCGAAAATACACAAGAACAAATCAATGCAGAATATGAATCAGTAACTGAAATTGGAAAAAGCGCAGCTTCTGGTAGTGTGATGAAAATTGCACAATTGTCTTCACGCTACCATTATGACACTGATTTAGAGAGAGGCATGTATCTCTACGAGCACCGACGCTGCTTTGATAATATCATCGGGTACTGTAATGAGCTTTGCTATCAAGGCAAATTATTACCAAAAAGAGGAAATAGTGATAACCATTTATTCCCTGCAATGGGCTATCTCCATATCGATGGAAAAGGCGAGCAAAGAAATACGGGAAGCCGCTTCAACCTATTAGAAGCAGAGATAATTTCAGCTTGGTTAATAGAAAATCAACAACGTATTGAAAATCATTATGGAAAACCTATTCAGCAAATAGTTGGAATAGTAACGCCATTCAGTGCTCAAGTTTCAACTATTAAAGATGCTCTTAGTAAACAAGGAATTACTACTGGAACTAGTGAAGGAGCCCTCACTGTTGGTACTGTTCACTCACTTCAAGGTGCAGAAAGAGCTATTGTTATATTTTCCCCTGTATATTCAAAACATGAAGATGGCGGTTTTATCGATAGTGATAACAGCATGCTGAATGTTGCCGTTTCACGCGCTAAAGATAGTTTTCTCGTTTTTGGCGATATGGATTTATTTGAAATCCAACCCCCTTCTTCACCAAGGGGATTGCTTTCCAAGTACTTATTCTTAGAGGAAGGGAATGCCTTACACTTCGAATACAAAGAAAGGCAAGACTTACAAAAATCGAATACTCAAATATACACACTTCACGGTGTGAAAGAGCACGATGACTTTTTAAATCAAACAATTAGTAATACTGAAAATCATATTACTATTATATCCCCTTGGCTAAATTTGCAAAAACTTGAACAAACTGGATTCATTGAATCTATGACTCAAGCGATAGCCAAAGGTATCCAAATAAAAGTGATCACAGATAAAAATTACAATATCCAACACGCCGATCCTGAAAAACGTAAAGAAAGAGAAACCAATCTTTATAGCGCTTTGGAACAATTAGATTCTTATGGCATTGCTACAAAACTAGTGCGACGAGTTCATAGTAAAATTGTTATCGGAGATGATAATTTACTCTGCATTGGCTCATTCAATTGGTTTAGCGCATCTCGTGAAGCCAAGTATGAACGATATGATACCTCTATGGTTTATTGTGGTGGAAGTTTGAAAGAAGAAATTCAAGCTATCCACAACAACCTTGAACGACGGTAACATCAATGTATTTGCTCAGACTTAAACTGATAAGGTTCATAGGTAGAACAACACTATTAAACCTGACAGTCAGGTCTGAGCGATGAACGGAAGTTCGTTTTCAGGTAACATAATCATATACAAGAGGATCTCTAAAAGAGAATACGACGTCTAAGTGGGGTACTTACAACGATTCTTGCCGTGTTCACAGTAAGCGCTCTGTTTGGCGTATTTTTATTCAAATAGCAAACACTAATAAAGGAAATTTTCATGAGCAATATTCCATCTATGCCGCAGTTAGGGATTTATGTCTCAAAAATCGATCCCGCCCTGCGCATCACTGTAACCGACGTTGATATTGTTGATGACGATGATGATTCTCCTGATGATGAATTGTTTTATTTAGTCCGCTGGATCGAGGGGGAAGATGAAAGTGATATGTCTGCGATAGAATTTGAGCTAGACCCATTCGAATGGCAGGCTTTCGCTGAGTCTGAGCAATTAGTGTTTGAGCGAGATCCATACATGGATTCAGTCCCCGAAAATTCAAACCTTGCGAAAATTCGGGATTTACTCATGAATACTAAACAGAATGACCGTTCGTAAGCACCCATCAGGAAAGAGGCTTAGTGAGTGTTATCTATTTGGGGCAAACTGCAAACGAGTTCGCAAGCAATTTGCCACCAAAGGTGAATCACTTTCACATGAACGCTATTTAACAAGTAACGTGTCTGACCTGCCGCCCGTTGATCAACTCAGACTCTTGTTAGCAACGTCCGCTTTAGCACAGAGTAGCCAGTCAGGTTAGATTTATTTTTTCGTCCCCACTATGCCAGATCAAATCTGAGCTAGTAAACATTATTTTCCCCCTGCCACCGACATCTTCGCCAACTCTGGATTATTAGCCTCAAAGATCGATAGCGGCAATTCAACCTTACGACCATTCTGATCTTCCACCGCTTTAACAACCTCAAACTCAGCAACATCCTCACACGGAATTTCTAATCCTGCAAAAGTGGCTCGAGATGCACTGGTATCACCAAACGGATCAACTTCCAACACTGCATCACCTAATACCTTTCCTTGCCTATCTTTCATTCGTAGCGTTAGCTCAAGGGCACCAAATTCGGCGTGGTCTAACACCATATGGCTACCGCCATTATCAAGGGTAAATGAGTAACCACAATAACCTTGATTAATAAAGTTTGAGCTCGTATGTGTAATACTTGCGTAGCGCTGTTCTTCTGCCATTGCGAACGTACTCAAAGTCAACATACTCGCTATAATCAATAGATTGATTTTATTCATAAATAATTCCTCATTAAAAGTCATAACATCCTGACTATGAATGGTATTAAAGGGCACATGATTGTGCCCAAGCAAACTTAATATTTTTTATTTTGGATAGCTTCATAGGCTTTCATATCGGTTTGTAACCCGCCTTGCGTTCTATCTTTTTCTTTCCAACGAGGACGATTCTTACCCGAAAACTCTTTCTTCTGGCTCCAATAACCAATAGGGTACTGAGCCACAATCGTTCCTCCAACACCAATATTGACGGTAGAGTATTGACCATTATTAATGGTTCCTTTTTGGATGTAGGCGTTAGGGCTACACGTGCCAGTATCTCGCTGCTGCCAAAAACCGTCAGTTCTTGCCACGATATAAAAATCACCGAACGCGCAACCCGAAGCAGATTTACGATTCAGCACGGCAACATAATGTTTGGTTGAGCCCACTATTTTACAGGTGCTGTTTTGGCTGCCACAGACTTGCCATAAAGTTTTACCACCGTCACCTATGTATTCCCAAATCGTATCTTTAGGCGGCTTGCTGGCGGCAAAGGCTTGTGAAGCGATAAGACATAATGATGCGGATGTAATAAGAGCTAAATATTTTTTCATTTAAAATTCCTTTCAATATTATTAGATACGTCAATATTGACGCAAGATAAGCACTACTTAGTGGATGCTTAGTTTTCTCTGGTGTGGCGTATTAAGTGATCAGCTCATGAATGACTGAATGTTTCTTTACCGTGAAATTGCAGTCTCTCCTTAATCTCACTGGAGATAGGCTTTTGATTTTGAATAGGTGTTACCCATTCAAAATTACAGTCGCGGCATATCCAGCCCGTGCCCCATGCAATGATGTCTTGCTCAGAAGAACAGTGGGGGCAATGTGTGGGATGCGATGCTGGTGGTGTTAATAACGTCATGGTCGTCTCCTTTCTTTGCATTATGGAAGAGAGGTAAGTAATTGTGATATCAATCGAAAATGCGGTAATGCTGCGATAAAACTGTTTTGTTGTGACAGTTGCATCACTGCGTGTTTTGGTGTGAAGGGGGTATTTAGCGGCTGAACTTGCTGGATATCATCCAACAATAAAACATGCACTTGCTGGTGATATTCCGCTAGTAAATACCACTGTCCTTCACGGTAAATCAGTTGATAAGGTTGTAGCGGATTAAAACGACGCTCAGGTGTGAGTAAGCTAATGGAGTGTCTGCCTGTAATGGCATACACCAATTGATAGAAATGGTCTGCATGTAAAGCCGAAATCTTATGGGCGTGGTGCCAAATCAGACAAGGTGCATGAGGCTGCTGAGTTAACAGTAACCCGAGTAAGCGGCTGTCTAGCCCCGGAAACAATCGCGTCATTCCAATCTGTTTCACAAAGGTCAGAATATCTTTGTCTCGGTAAGCTTTTAGCGTATTGATAGGCAAGCGATAACAACCTTGCCGACCTTCTACACCTAGATAAGCCAAGCGTTCACGAAAATCACGCTGTAACGTGCGTTCAGAAACATTGAACTCTTGGGCTAAACATGAGAGCACAAGGCTTTCTCCTGCCATTAAGCGAGCAATCAGCGTAGAGAGTCGCACAGCCATGCGGTCATATTTTCGGTTGGTCTGAAACATAACGTATTGCTCTCAATAACAGACGTTAGAAAATTAAGAAGTGAGGAAGTTTAACTTAGGGGATTGACAGGTTATGTCTGTTGGGAAAAATTCTCATTGGGCTTTTTAGTGAAAAATGACTATAGGTAATTCATTGATAAATAACGTCATGCTGTTTATTTAAACAATGTAGAAGCGAAGCATAGCGACACAACCTGTCAGGGCGGGAAAATTAGTTGGGCTGGCGAGGGGCAAGTTGGTTAAATAAGGTATCCGCCATCACCCACAGGGCTTTATTGAGTTTGATATCACCATCAATCCCATTCACTGAACGAGTACGAGCGCGTTTACCTTTTGCGGTTCTGCCTGATAATCCTCCTTTAATCAGGTTTTCTTGTAGACGTTGGTACACCGTCCAGAGGTCTTCTTTCTTATCTTCAACGCGTCGAGGCTGTAGAATTTGCTCTCGTGTGACGGGCTGGAACTCTTCACCAAAGCGGTAGGTCAAAGCCGCTTCAGCAAAGGCTTGCTGGGCTGGTGGGGGTAACAATAACGACTGCATACTTTCGCGTTTTTCAGCCACTTGCTCAAACGTATCGAGTACCTCATACGCCCCTTCAATCACTTTCCCCACCACATCCCCTTTATGGGGGACACGCACTTCACCCAATACATCACCGCACACCAAACCGTTAGAACACACGGCTCTAAAAAGACCCGGCAACATCTGATAACTGCTCGAACCATCATGGCTATTCAACAAAATAATTTCAGGGACTTGTACACCCGTGATTTGGTCATGTCGCCGCAGCCTCAACATGTGCTTTGTATGCTCTCGGCGGCTGACATCACGTACTCGAGTCTGGCAAGCAAAGAACGGATAGAAGCCTTCTTTTTGCAGGCTATCTAACAAAGTAATGGTCGGGATGTAGGTATAGCGTTCACTGCGTGAATCGTGTTTTTCTTCAGAAAATACGCTCGGTACAGTACGGAATAATTCTTCGATGGTCAGTGGACGCTCACGACGAATACTGTTAGCAGAACCAAAACGCGAAGCTAATAAACTCATGATAGGCTCCTGATTAATCAATTAAGTGGAAAATGGCTGCAGATTCAGAATGTTGTAGCGCATATTCACGCAATTGATAAAAGCGGTCACACATCACTTCGCTTTCTGTTTGGAATGACCAGATACTGTACAGGATCAGACACACCACAATCCCTGCCGCTTCTTGGCTCACCGTGGCTTCATTGCCGTTGTGCATGTTGAATAGGGTTAAGGTGTCTTCGTTTATATCGGGGTAGATAAAGGCACCACCATTATTGAGCGCACCATATTCCCAGTAACCGCCATGATATTCATCGCAGAATTGGCCCATCGTGGTGAAGATCACTACTTCAAAGGTGGCCCAGCCTTTTACTGCACCAAAATGATTGAACCAAAAATCAAGGCGTTGTTCATCGGGAACGAGTGTCATTGTGATAGCAGATTCAATTGTGTTACTCATAAGTTGATACTCCAATAAAAAGAAATAAAAAAGCGCCAACCCCGTTAAGGAGCGGCGCTTGATGTCATCAATGTTGTGTTAATTTAAGAAGTTAAAAGAACAGGCTCCACAGGGATTTAGCGACGGAGACGATGCTGTTTTTGACGGTGCTGATCGTATGTTTTATCAATGGGGGTAATGGAATGATATCGATTATGGTATCGATGATATCACTGACACATTGCCCAAAATCGTTACGTGCAGAATTTTCCACAGATTGCGTTCGGTAAGCGCTGTTCAGTTGCCTAGCTACCCCGCTACTGGCTTGCGCCGGTAACGCCTGTATTAATTGCTCAGCTAACTCAGTGAGTTGATAGTTTTCGACAGCAGAAACCGTCATCACCGGATGATACGGCTTGAATGCTGTTATCACGGCTTGCTGCTTCAATTCTAAGTTAGCCACTTGTTCAAGGGATGGCTGGTGGTTGTGTTCATCCCACTGGCGGCAGGGCTCTATTTTGTCAGCCTGATTCAATACAAACAGAAATCGTTCAGATTGGTAGCCACATTGCTCAGTAAGAAAGCGATAACACTGTTCATCAGAAGACCATGCCCTATCATCCGCTTTGAGTATCCAGATAATTAAATCCAGTTCTGGCAATAAGTTACGATAGAGCTGGTGGTATTCTCTATCTCGCTCAAGGCTTTCCCCTATGCCGGGTAAATCAACAAAGGTGAGTGTATGGTTGTTCATCGTCATACTGAAGCGTTGGGCTTGGCGTGTGCAGCCTGAAACATCATTCACAGGTGATAGTGAGGATTGGAACAGTGCGTTGATAAGACTGGATTTGCCCGCTCCTGTTTTACCCATTAAACCAATGGTGGGTGAGTAGTTGATTAGGTGGTTGAGTTGGTTGAAAAATCGGTTTTTAAATGAAGCAGGAAAGGCTGAAATAACCCTTCCTAATTCAGGATATTGGTTCATATTACATCCTTGAAAGAATCACTGTTACTATTCAAGTTAATAATATATATCTGAGATTTATTTAATTCTCTTTTTGGGTAAGACGAACAAACTCTTCTAATGGCTCTAAAGGCAAATCAATTTGGTTGATCATAGCCTCAATAATTTCGTTAATATTTTTATTATGATTTTTGGCTATTTTTTTTAATTTCAACATTGATGGTTTTGAAATATACGTATTCAGTACAGTTTTATCTTTAACTCCATCACGATACTTCTTTTGGCTCCACGCTTTCCTTGTTTGAGATAAAAAAAGTTTGACTTTTTCTACACTTGAAATAACAGCCCAATAATCAAAACATGAAGAAATTATTTTCCATTTCTGATTTTTAATAAGTAAATTAACATCATCATCAGAAGAAATATTTTCACGAATCATTCTCTCAGCGATCCATTTTAATGCTTCAGTCCTTCTTGGTAAAAATGAAAAAGGCTCTGGGTATTCTTTAAAAACAGATAAAGCCTCATCTCTCATAAAAAAAACCACCTTATTAAAATCTTTAGGATTTACAAATAAAACAACAAAGTCCAAAAAACAAACAATATAATGAAAAGGGATATCCCTACCCATTACAGGAATCAAATTCAATGGTGAGTAATTATACACCCCAGTCATAATTGATTTGTAATCATTTTCTATAAGGTGTTTATTATACGACTTCATGAGAAAGTTCAAGATAACAAAGGACATTCTATCATTCGTTAAAAAAGACAATTGTTCTATTGGAATAATCTTTTGCTCTATCTTTCTTAAATAATAATCAACATTTTTAAATACACGCCCGACATGCTGATTTAACTCACTAAATAATACATTCACATTCTTATTCTTTGCCTCAGATATCATTTTATGAAGATCATTAATTGATAGTGTCTTTTCTGAAAGCATACAGAATAGAACAGCATAATATTGCCTGCATTCAAAATAATTATCATTTACATCTATATTTACCATGCATTCTCTCCACGTAGTATTTTTCGCATACCTTTACGTTGTATTTTACGTAGCATTTTAAGTGTCATCATACAACATAAAAACTAGTATTTATGTGCCAAAAATCACTATATCTATACAAATTCCCCTTAGAGTAAAGATGAATCTTTAGATAAACTAATATCAGAGTAAATCCACCGGAAAAAGGAGCAGTTCATCTTTGTTCAAAAACGCTCTGTCACTGTCATTGATGATGAGATATAGAAGAGCCATACGGTGTTGGTATAGTATTATTTTTATAAAGAAAAACACTCATCACTACCACACCTAAAATATTAAACATTACCCTGTCACTGACTCACTCATCCATATATTCATCATCTCAGCTAAATGATGAACTTCTATTTTTAACAACACCCATTCTAGATATGAAATAAAACCAACCAAAGGTATCAATCATGTCTAGTTACACCTACAATGAGCATTACACTCAAAAGATAAACTACACCATCCGTAAATCACTCTTAACCTATAATAGAGTTACCGCTATTAGAGTTGACTTACGTTTTCCTTCATCAAATACACTTCACTCAGATGACTCCAATGCCATAACCCGATTTATTGAATCGTTAAAAGCCAAAATAAACGCGGATCTAAAACGTAAAAACAAAGCATGGAAACGCAATCATTCATGCTTGTTATTTTATGTATGGGTCAGGGAGTTTGGTGAGATAAATAACAAAAAACATTACCATGTACTTTTGCTATTAAATAAAGATGTTTATTGGAGTCTAGGTGATTTCATCAAAACTGAAGGAACACTCTATACATTAATACAGCAGGCATGGTGTAGTGCTATAGAGGTGAACTATCCTGATGAACGTTATTTAGTTCATATCCCAGATAACGCCGTTACTTGGCTAGATAATAATGAAGCCTACAATGAAAATACGATATTTGAATTAAACCAGCGCTGTCGTTACTTAGCAAAAGAGCATACGAAATATTATGGTGATGGTGAGCGTTCTTTTGGATGCAGCCGTTAATCTACCAATAAAAAACATGAGGGGGATATCTTTTGGAAGAGAGATATCCCTAAACATTCATCGATATCCCTTCTGCCTTTTAACTTTAAAGACAGGAGTTCAATAATGAGCACTCAAGCGATTCCCTTATTAAATGACCAATTCGTTGATATGAAATTCATTACCCGTTTAACGGGACTAACAGACAAGTGGTTTTATAAATTGATCCAAGATGGAGAGTTTCCTAAACCAATAAAATTGGGGCGTAGCTCTCGTTGGTTAAAGAGCGAGGTCGAGAGTTGGTTACAAGCACGTATTGCCGAATCCAGAGCTTAATCATCACATCGAGCCCCTATTCTACGTTAGTAACACTAACATTTAAATCACACTGAAAATTCAACAATGAAAAAGTATCATGACTCTCATGAGGCATAGCTACGTCACTACTTGAGCTGGCTAGCTTTACCAAAATCGCCGTTTATCGGGGAATGTGCAATCCCTTAATCAAGCATAGCCACCAGCTGATAGTAGCTGATATACGCTTTCCAGATACCGACAGCACGCCCGCTGTCGTTCTTGGCATGCCTGTACCGTTTAATCCACGGTAGAACGTTCCCTGAGCCGTTATCAGTACAGTCTGATATGGATTGATTGATAACCGCCTGCTACGTTATCACCCCATGTTAGAGGGGATTCTTCTCAGCGAGTGCGTCCGCCTTGGGCAACGTTCATTTGCGAATAAGCTGATTAGCCTGTTCAACCAGTTTAACGACTCTGATCTACGCCATAAACTAATGTGGCTGTGCTGGTATGATTTGATGCTGGGCTTTCCGTTAGATGATTGGCTGAATACCTTGAAGATGAAAACTGAAGAACAGCTGGTGGAATGGATAATTGGCAGGCAGATGGAGAACTGGGGACTGACGAGGATAATGGATGATTATGTGTTGTTTGGTTAGTAATTAAATCAGTGCCATTAATCATGTATGTAGACACAAAATGACAATATAATTATCTGACGCTTTATTGGCTATATAAAAATAGAATACCTTACAGGCTTGCATCATTCGTTATCAAAACCGAATGAATCAACGTCCCCAGATTACGAATCGTAATAGTAGTATCACTAATCACACTCTGTTAGTTATAACCTAACTCATGCCTATATTCTGTGTATAATTAAGCACTAATCCCAATTTCGTTGAGAGAGCTGCTATGGCTAGCATGAATAAAAATCATCTGACTGAAACAGACATCATTACAAAATATATCCTCCCTGCAGTTAAAGATGCAGGCTGGAACCTGATGTCGCAAATCCGCCAAGAGGTCAAACTTCGCGATGGTAAAGTGGTGGTTCGTGGTAAGTTAGCAGCACGATTGACAGTGAAATCAGCCGATATAGTGCTCTATCATAAGCCAGGTCTACCCCTTGCCGTCATAGAAGCTAAAGCGAATAAACACGAAATGGGGAAAGGGATGCAGCAAGGGCTAGATTACGCACGCCTACTCGACGTCCCTTTTATTTTTGCTTCTAATGGCGATGGTTTTATCTTCCACGATAAAACAAATCCAGTACAGCTTGAGTCAGAAATAACACTCGACGACTTTCCAACACCAGAACAGCTTTGGACTAAATACTGTACTTGGAAAGGTTTTACTGCCGAGCAGCTACCCATAATTAGTCAAGATTACTACGATGATAGTAGTGGAAAATCCCCTCGTTATTATCAACTACAAGCCATTAATAAAACCGTAGAAGCCGTTTCTGCTGGACAAAAACGCGTATTACTCGTGATGGCGACGGGTACTGGCAAAACTTATACCGCATTTCAGATTATCTGGCGATTATGGAAAGCTAAAAATAAAAAACGCATTCTGTTTCTTGCAGACCGCAATATCCTTGTCGATCAAACTAAAAATAACGACTTCCAACCTTTTGGCAGTGCAATGGCAAAAGTGACAGGTAGAACGATTGACCCAGCCTATGAAATTCAACTTGCACTCTATCAAGCAATTACTGGTCCAGAAGAACACCAAAAAGCCTTTAAGCAGGTAGCCCCCGATTTCTTTGATCTGATTGTTATCGACGAGTGCCACCGTGGTAGCGCATCAGAAAACAGCGCATGGCGAGAAATTCTTGAATACTTCAGCAGTGCGACCCAAATAGGCTTAACTGCAACACCAAAAGAAACCGATGACGTTTCCAGCACCGATTACTTTGGCGACCCAGTTTACACTTATTCACTTAAAGAAGGTATCGAAGACGGCTTCTTAGCACCTTATAAGGTGGTTCGAGTCGATATTGATGTCGACTTACAAGGCTGGCGTCCCACAAAAGGTCAAGTTGATAAACAAGGCCAGCTGATTGATGACCGAATTTATAATCAAAAAGACTTTGACCGCACTATGGTGATCGATGAGCGCACCCAACTGGTGGCACAAACAATCACTGATTATCTAAAACGCACCAATCCAATGGATAAAACCATCGTTTTTTGTAACGATGTTGACCACGCTGAACGTATGCGCCGTGCATTGGTAAACCTAAACCCAGAGCAAGTGCGAAAAAATGAAAAATACGTGATGAAAATCACTGGCGATGACGACATCGGTAAGGCGCAACTCGATAATTTTATCAATCCGAAAAAGCCTTATCCAGTGATTGCAACCACCTCTGAACTGATGAGTACCGGAGTGGATGCTCAAACCTGCAAACTGGTCGTGCTAGACCAAAATATTCAATCCATTACCAAATTCAAGCAGATCATTGGGCGTGGAACACGTATTAACGAAAAGTTCGATAAACTCTGGTTCACCATTCTCGATTTCAAAAAAGCCACCGAACTGTTTGCAGACGAACGCTTTGATGGCTTACCTGAAAAAGTGATCCGCACAACACCTAACGATATTTCTGATCCCGAGTCTGATTTCAATGATGTATTAGAAGATGAGGTTCCAGAAAACGAAGCGTTAGATAACGATATATTTACCGGCGCAGAAGAACCGTCCGCTCACTATGGCGACACATCAGAAAGTGCTAGCGGTGCTTTTGAAGAAAGCGACGAAAACAGAATTCGTAAATATCATGTCAACGGAGTTACCGTAAAAGTACTGGCAAAACGTGTCCAATATTACGATGCCGATGGTAAATTAGTCACCGAATCCTTTCAGGACTACACCCGTAAAACGCTACTCAAAGATAAAGACTTTGCCTCTCTTGATAACTTCATTCGAAAATGGCACTCTGCTGAACGCAAACAGGTTATTATTGATGAGCTCCAGCAACTCGGCGTACTTTGGGAAGTATTAGCAGAAGAAGTGGGCAAAGACCTTGACCCATTCGATCTCCTTTGTCATGTGGTTTATGGTCAACCGCCCCTAACACGTAAAGAACGGGCTGACAATGTGCGTAAACGTAATTACTTCACCAAATATTCAGAACCTGCACAGCATGTACTCAATACCTTGCTGGATAAATACGCAGATGAAGGCGTTCAGGAAATTGAAGACATTCAGGTACTAAAACTGAAACCGTTCGACAGCCTAGGCCGTCCGCTAGAAATCATCAAAAGTAGCTTTGGTAATAAACAAGCTTACGAGCAGGCAGTCAATGAACTGGAAGATCAAATTTATCAGTTACCACCTCGCCAGGCCTAATAACCCATATTATTTTACCACCGTGAGTAATCAGCTCTCGGTGGTTTCATTTTTACCAATGGAATACCAACATGTCGATTAGCTCAGTAATTAAATCCTTACAAGACATCATGCGCAAAGATGCAGGTGTAGACGGTGATGCTCAACGCCTTGGGCAACTGTCTTGGCTATTATTTCTGAAAATATTTGATACTCAGGAAGAAGAGCTGGAACTCGAGCAAGACGATTACCAACTCCCCATTAATGCGCGTTATTTATGGCGTACATGGGCAGCAAACAACGAGGGAATTACTGGGGATGAACTGCTCGAATTCGTCAATGACGATTTATTCCCTGCTTTAAAAAATCTCGCCGCGCCTATTGATAAAAACCCACGTGGTTTTGTGGTAAAACAAGCGTTTAGCGATGCCTATAACTACATGAAAAATGGTACGCTTCTACGCCAAGTCATCAATAAACTGAATGAAATCGACTTCAGCAGCAGCCAGGAACGTCATCTGTTTGGTGATATCTACGAGCAGATCTTGCGCGATCTGCAAAGCGCCGGTAATGCGGGCGAGTTCTATACCCCGCGTGCGGTGACGCGTTTTATGGTCAACCGCATCGATCCGAAGCTTGGCGAGTCGATTATGGACCCGGCATGTGGTACTGGCGGCTTCCTTGCTTGCGCGTTCGACCATGTGAAACAACATTACGTTAACACCACTGAAGATCATAAAACGCTACAACAACAGATCTTTGGTGTAGAAAAAAAACAGCTCCCACATTTGCTGTGTACCACTAATATGCTATTGCATGGTATTGAAGTTCCAGTACAAATTCGTCATGACAACACATTGAACAAGCCACTGTCCGCTTGGGATGAACAACTCGATGTCATTATTACCAACCCACCGTTTGGTGGCACTGAAGAAGACGGGATCGAGAAAAATTTCCCTGCGGAAATGCAAACCCGCGAAACCGCCGACCTGTTCTTGCAATTGATCATTGAAGTGCTTGCGGATAAAGGCCGAGCAGCTGTGGTTCTGCCGGATGGCACATTGTTTGGTGAAGGCGTCAAAACCAAAATCAAAAAATTGCTAACCGAAGAGTGCAATCTACACACCATTATACGTTTGCCAAATGGCGTATTTAATCCATATACCGGAATCAAAACCAATATCCTCTTCTTCACCAAAGGCCAGCCAACCAAAGAAGTTTGGTTCTACGAACACCCCTATCCAGAGGGAGTTAAAAACTACAGTAAAACCAAACCGATGAAGTTTGAAGAGTTCCAGACTGAAATCGACTGGTGGGGCAATGAAGCTGATGGTTTTGCCAGCCGTGAAGAGAACAATCAGGCGTGGAAAGTCAGCATCGACGACATCATCGCCCGCAACTTCAACCTTGATATCAAAAACCCGTATCAAGGTGAAACGTTCAGCCACGATCCCGATGAACTACTGGCGCAGTACCAGAAACAGCAGGCAGAAATCAGCGAGCTTCGTAACCAGCTACGCGATATTCTCGGTGCCGCACTGGCGGGTAACAAGGAGGCGAACTGATGACCGTTGAGAAGCTGATCACCGACCATATCGATATTTGGTCTTCTGCACTGCAAACTCGCTCCACCGCAGGGCGTGGCAGCAACGGTAAAATTGACCTTTATGGTATTAAGAAACTTCGCGAACTGATCTTAGAGCTGGCAGTTCGTGGCAAATTAGTACCGCAAGACCCAAATGATGAACCAGCATCTGAGCTGTTAAATCGTATTGCTGCAGAAAAAGCAAAACTGGCGAAACAAGGTAAAATTAAAAAACAGAAATCGCTGCCAGAAATTAGTGAGGATGAAAAACCGTTTGAGTTGCCGCAAGGGTGGGAGTGGACTTCATTAAATCAAATTGCATTAATTAATCCCAAAATAGAAGTAACGAATGATGAGCAAGAAATCTCTTTCATCCCAATGCCTTGTATTTCAACACGATTTGATGGAACACATGACCAAGAAATAAAGAAATGGGGAGAAGTAAAGAAAGGCTATACGCATTTTGCGGACGGAGATATCGCTTTGGCTAAAATAACACCTTGCTTTCAAAATAGTAAGGCTGTCATTTTTAATAGCTTAAAAAATGGTGTGGGTGTAGGTACAACAGAATTGCATGTTGCTCGCCCATTAAGTTCAGAGCTAAATCGTCAATATATTCTCCTTAATATAAAATCACCTCATTATTTAACTATTGGTGAATTACAGATGACTGGTTCAGCTGGTCAAAAACGTGTGCCACGAAGTTTCTTTGAGAGCTACCCCATACCGTTCCCACCAATTACTGAACAAGCAAGAATAGTAGAGACATTCTCTGTATTGATGTCCCTCTGCGACCAACTGGAGCAGCAATCGCTAACCAGCCTTGATGCACATCAACAACTGGTAGAAACCCTACTGGAAACGCTGACCGATAGCCAAAATACCGAAGAACTTGCCGAAAACTGGGCGCGAATCAGCCAGAATTTCGACACACTGTTTACCACCGAGGCGAGCATCGATGCGTTAAAGCAAACCATTTTGCAACTGGCTGTGATGGGTAAACTGGTGCCGCAAGATCCCAACGACGAACCTGCTTCTAAACTGCTGAAACGTATTGAGCAAGAAAAATCGCAGATGGTGAAAAACGGTAAAATTAAAAAACAAAAACCATTGCCGCCGATTAGTGATGAAGAAAAACCGTTTGAGTTACCGCAGGGGTGGGAGTGGTGTCGGTTGGGTACGTTATTTAATTTTCAAAATGGCTACGCATTTAAAAGTGAATGGTTTAGTGATAATGGAATTCGATTAGTCAGAAATGCCAATATATCCCACGGGTATATTAACTGGGCTGATTCAGTGAAATTACCTGATTCCAGGCTATCAGAGTTTGAAGGGTTTAGTTTGAATGTTGGAGATATTGTCATATCACTTGATAGACCTTTAATTAATACCGGATTGAAATATGCATTTATACGCGAGTGCGATTTGCCCTGCCTTTTATTACAGCGGGTGGCTAAGTTTAGCAGTATTGGAAATATGATTCTTAGTGGCTTTTTGAGTAAATGGTTAGAGTCTAATTATTTTATCAATGCCATTGATCCAGGTCGAAGTAATGGTGTACCACACATTTCTACCAAGCAGCTTGAAATGACCCTTTTCCCTCTATTATCTCAAAATGAGCAGGATAAAATAATTTCCAAAGCTAATGAGCTTGTTCAAGTTTGTGATTACCTCAAATCCTGCCTGCAATCCGCCCAACAAACCCAGCTCTACCTAGCGGATGCACTCACAGAAGCTACATTAAACTAAGAAACTGACGATACCTAAGACTGAGCAAAAAATAAAAGAGGCAACCAATGTATAAAGTCGATAAGCAGGAAAATACCCTACATTCTTTACAAGAAGTGTCTTTTAGTAGCTTAGGTTTCCGTGAACGTGAACATTTACAAGAATGGTTAGCTAAAAATCCGCAAGCATTAACGAAAAAAGAAGACGTTAACGATGAACTATTAATTATACAAAAAGAATTTGCTGGATTTGATGACACTAAAGAGCGTCTTGATCTACTTGCATTAGATAAAGATGGTAATTTGGTAATCATTGAAAATAAGCTTGATGACTCAGGCCGAGATGTGGTTTGGCAATCACTAAAATATGCGGGGTATTGTGCTAATTTACGTCAAGAAAGCATTATTGACATATTTCAGCGCTATCTCAACCAGTATGAACCAAATGAAACGCGCTCAGCATCTGAAATCATTGTTGAATTTATTGGCCGTGAAGTTGTACTTAACCGCAAAGGCACACAACGTGTCATCATGGTAGCTGCTCATTTTCGCAAAGAAGTGACCAATACCGCATTATGGCTGATGCAGTTTAATATTCGTATCCAATGTTTTAAAGTCACTCCTTATTGCTTTGGTAACGATGTATTTATCGATATTCGACAAGTTATCCCAACGCCTGAAGCCGAATCGTTCATGATCGGCATGGCACAAAAAGAAGCAGAAGAACAATCATCAGGTAATGATCTTCAGCAGCGCCACTACTTACGACGTGAGTTTTGGACGCAAGCACTAGAAGAGTTTCGTTGCAGTCGCTGCGATCTTTTTAATAATCGGTCACCATCAACGGATCATTGGTTAGCTGCAGGGTCGGGTCTTAGTGGAGTACCTTATGAGCTGATTTTTTCGCAAAAAGATGCCCGAGTACAACTCAATCTTTCTCGATCTGATGCACAAGAAAACACTTGGTTGTTTGAACATTTACTCGAACAAAAATCACAAATTGAGCATACCTTTGGTCATAAATTAGAATGGAGACCATTACCAGAGCGAAAAAGTTGCCAAATAGTATTCCTTCAATCTTTTGATGGCATGGATAAAGAACAATGGCCAACCATCATAAATTGGATGATTGAAAATATGTCCAAATTAGAACTTGCTTTAAGACAGCCTCTTGCAGAACTTTCTATTCAGCTAAAACAAAGTGGCCTAATCACAGAGGGTGAAGAAGAATAAATCTTAGGTGAAAAGGGTTTAGACAAATTAGGTTCTATTAGTTTATGAGGAAAACTGGGGAATATCACATTTCCCCAATATCGCCCATGAAAGTAAAAAACCAGTATATTCATCTTTCTAAGATTTTTTGCTCATTGACGTGAACAGTCCGGAAAACTCGAAAATCTTTTGGAACTAAGACGGGTATACTTATCATGAATATGACAGAACAGTATATCCTATTAATTATAGTACAAAAAAAACAAGAGTGATTTATAATTAAATATATTATTAGGCTTCTCATTTTAACCATGTATAAAAAATGGAATATATGATGATAAATAAAATAAAACCATTATTAAATAATATATCAGCCCGCCTTTGGGATGGACGAGCAGCCATATTGATAGGAGCAGGATTTAGTCGAAATGCAACACCATTAACTAATAAAGCAAGAAAGTTCCCCATGTGGAACGACTTAGGCGATATTTTTTATGAAAGTGTTTACTGTGAAAAAAATTCCAATAAATACTCGAATGTATTGAAATTAGGAGATGAAGTCCAGGCTGCGTTCGGTAGAGCTATACTTGACAAATTAATAATGGATAATGTACCGGATAAGGAATATGAACCGTCTAAGTTACATGTTTCTCTTCTATCCTTGCCTTGGATTGATGTTTTTACAACTAACTACGATACCTTACTTGAACGCGCTTGCGTTAATGTTGATTCTAGAAAGTATGATATTGTACTTAATAAAAGTGATTTGATGAATGCTGAACGCCCAAGGATTATAAAATTACATGGTAGTTTCCCTTCAGAAAGACCTTTTATAGTTACGGAGGAAGACTATAGAAAATACCCTTTAGAAAATTCTCTATTTGTAAACACCGTTCAGCAGTCATTAATTGAAAATACACTATGTCTAATAGGATTTTCCGGTGATGACCCTAATTTTCTTAATTGGATTGGTTGGATAAGAGATAATCTTGGCGTAGAGAACTCACCCAAGATATATTTGGTAGGGCTTTTTTCATTTAATGAAGCACAACGTAAACTTTTAGAAAAAAGAAATATATCTATTGTTGATTTAAGTTTCCTTGGTGATTTTGGGAAAGACCACTATTTAGCACATCAAAAATTCATTCAATTTCTTTATGATTCAAAAAATAAAGAGAATTTAATAGAATGGCCTATAGAGAATAATCAAGATTTAATATCTTTTAATGATAATTCCGAATCAAAACTTAGAAAAATTAAAGAATGTATTAGCAACTGGTCTCAAACACGAAAGTTATACCCAAATTGGTTAATTTTGCCTGAACCAAATCGACGCCGTTTATGGCAAAATACGAGAAACTGGTTACATATAGTTAATCATAAAATTACATGGGAAAACTCTAGCGATCTAGATTTTGGCTATGAGATTACATGGAGACTAAATAAAGCTTTAACTCCTATTTTCAAGGATACTTTTGAGTTTTTATTTAAATTGGTTGATAAATATTCGGTTAATTATATAGATAAAAATAATAAAATCATTGAATTTGACGAAAAATATTCTTTTATAATCATAAGCTTGATGAGATTTTGCAGGCAAGAAAGCTTTATTGACAAATGGGAAAAATTAAACGATATCTTGATTCAAAATATAGACCGACTAACTCCAGAGGTTAAATCAAACTATTATTACGAAAATATTTTATTTTTATATTTCAACTTAAATTTTGATGAAGCTAGAACCAAACTTTCCAATTGGGAAATAAATAAACTTCTTCCTCATCATGAGATAAAAAAAGCCGGGTTGCTTGCTGAATTTGGAATGCTTGATGAAGCGATCAATCATCTTGAAGAAACACTATCTACAATTCGGAAAAATAGTCTTCTTTCATCAAGAAATATTGACTATTCTAGTGAATCACAAGAAGCATATGGAATTTATATATTACGTATATTTAAACATAGTTGGCGTTTAGCCAGTAGAGATGATGATTATTCATCTGAATATAACGCTAGACTAGCAACACTATCACAGTATCGTAGTGACCCTGAAAAGGAAATAAAATATCTAGATATTAAACTTGAATCATTACCTGGTATCCTAAGAAATACTAATGACTCAGATTTTGATCTTAATAGAAGGTCAGTAGAAACATATTTTGGAGAAAGTTCAACAGATACAAGATCATTAGATGCTTTTAGCTTTTTCCTCCTAGCAGAAGAACTTGGCCTTCCTTTTCACATTCCAGGAATGAATATTTTTAGTGAAATTGTCGAAAATGCGGCTCGCCATATATACCCATTCTCCCCTGAGTGGGCTATTTTTTCAATATTCAGAACATTTAATAGAGATAAAGCAAAGAGTTTGTTTAATAGAAATAGAATTTCTTCTCTCGAACCGAAAAAGGTTGAGAGCCTATTTGATGGGTATTATAAAAAATATGAACAGATAGTCACTAAAAAAATAGATGATAGGTTAAATGATGATCTTGAGATAGAAATTTCCACCCTAACAATTATTCCTGAAATTCTATCAAGATTGGTTACGAAAGTATCATTTGAAAAAAAGAAAGATATTATAAATCTCTTATTTAAATTATTCAATTCAGCTAATTTTCATGGGTATGCTGATACTAAGGATTTATTAAAACGCACTATTTCAAATTTGAACGACCACCAAAAAATATCTCTTATAGATGTTTTTATTGACTTTCCTTCAGCGCCACCTAATGGCCAACTACCTATTAATCAACAGTATGGTTTTATTACACCATTTGAATGCCTTTTAGAAACCAGCATCAAAATATCAAAGGAAATATCTAAAAAAATTAAATCTGAAAAACTAAAAAAAGATATTCGCGACTTAAAAAGTGAGAATCATGAATTAAGGAAAGCCGCATCACAAAAATTAATATTATTATATAATCTGGATATGCTTAATAAGTCTGATATAAACAAACTTATAAAAAATCTTTGGTCAAAAACTGATGATTATGGATTTCCTATTGATAGCGGATATTACAAATTTTTCTTTATAAATAATCTTCACCCAGAAAATGAAAACATAATAGAAAAGTTCTTACCTATAATTGAATCATATGAATTCCCTATTCAAGAAGGAACCAGCGTTAGCATTAAAAATGGATTCAATGAATATTGTACAGAACTCAATGGATCGTTGCGCTACATAAATCTACCAGAACAAATTCTATCTGAAATTATTTTAAGAATGACCAATTGGTATGATAAAGATAGAATATGGCTTAAAGAAAGAGATCATATATCTAAAGAATTTATATTTAGATTTAGACATATCACAAACATTGTGACTACAATTTTGGAAAATCATAAAGAAAAGCTAAATGCGGGTACAATTAATTCAATTTCAAACCTACTAGAAAGGATGAAAAGTGATAAAGTACCTGTCAATTCGGCAGTAACAATGCTATTACTAAAGGATAAAAAAAGCCAAACTGAAACGTATAAATATATAGAAAATGGGCTATATAGTTTTAATGGTGATGATGTTATTGAAGCAATTAACTCCATTTATGTGCTAATTAGAAATAATGAATATCCATCAAATATTATTGAAATTCTTAGTGATAAAATTGCATGGAATAGGGACCCTAAACTTCCTGAATGTTATGATTTAGTTGGATTCATTATTAATTCTTCTAATTTTTCTCTTTCAGATGAAATTATAGAAAAAATTCTTCTTGGGTTAGCACATATAATAAATATTGACGATAATAGCTTTAATAATAATAATGATTATTTGAATCATCTTGAAAAAAAACTTAGTGCAACAAAATTAGCTGCTTTTATATATAGAAGGAATGAGTCATTAAGCTTGAAGCAATCTCATCTAATTCAAGATTGGGAAAATATGTGTAATTCTAGAAATGAGTTTGACGAAATTAGAAATGAATGGAACAATCACATCTAATTAAATGCAGAACGCCCAACGTAAATTGGGTGTTCTGTTCTAATTATGCCCTTTTAACATAGTTAAATGGTGACGTTAATTCCATTCTATTCGCACCCAGATAATCAGCCCACCATTGCACCATCAAGCGTCTTTCCTCAATATGTTCTGCTTTATGAATATAAGCAGCCCTAACTGAATTACGCTCTTGATGGCTCATTTGCCTTTCTACTGCATCCTTCGACCATAGCCCTGACTCAATCAACGAACTACACGCCATCGTTCTGAAACCATGCCCACACACTTCTGTCTTAGTGTCATAGCCCATCACACGTAATGCATTGTTTACCGTGTTCTCACTCATTGGCTTTCTAGGATTATGATCGCCGATAAAAATCAGTTCGTGGTTGCCGCTGAATTGATAGATCTGTTTTAAAATCTCAATGGCTTGTCTACTTAAAGGAACTAAATGAGGTGTGCGCATTTTTGATCCACGATGGGAGTGTTTAACCCCTTCTATCGCTTCGCGTTCAGCGGGGATCGTCCACATGGCATTTTCAAAATCGATTTCATCCCAACGAGCAAAGCGCAATTCACTGGAACGAATGAAGACTAACAAAGTAAGTTTAACTGCAAGTTTAGTTAAAGGCCTTCCCTTATAATCATCGATGCGTTGTAAGAACTCAGGTAAGCGTTTAAGCTCTAAGGCGGCTCTATGGACTCGTTTACCAGTGGCAACTGCACCAGCCATATCTTGCGCTGGGTTATAGTCGATTAAACCACTTTGTACGGCATAGCGCATAATGGCTGTTACACGTTGTTGTAAACGTGCAGCCAACTCAAGACGTCCAGACATCTCTACGTCTTTAATCGGTTCGAGTAGATCGCGAGTTTTTAGTTCGGCAATATTACGTTTACCAATAGCAGCAAAGATATTGTCTTCAAGGCTTTTGAGGACTCGATGGCTATGCCCTTCCGACCACTTCTTATTGGTTGCATGCCAATCACGTGCAACCTTCTCGAATGTATTAAATTCTTTTTGTTGCTCTTCTTTCACTTCTTTGCGTTTTTCGCTTGGATCAAATCCATTAGCAATTAACTTTCTGGCGGCATCTCTTTTCTCTCTAGCTTCTGCGAGTGAGATTTCAGGGTAAACACCCAGAGCTAACATTTTTTGCTTACCGCCAAAGCGATATTGTAAACGCCAATATTTTGAGCCGTTGGTATGTACCATCAAGTGCATACCATCACCGTCTGTTAATTTATACGATTTATCCAAAGGCTTGGCAGCCCTGACTTTAGCATCAGTAAGAGCCATAATTTATCTCCTTCTGTTGGTACAAACTATTATCGAATCGAGAGATACCAACACATATACCAACAGCAGGTACTTGATGTGGGTTGACCTTAGTATACTTGGGAAGACTGAAAAGTGGGGAAAAGCCTTGTAAAACTGGGATTTCAGATACAAAAAAAGACGTCGGTTGACGTCTCTTGATGTTCTTATGGTGCCGAAGGCCGGACTCGAACCGGCACACCCGAAGGCGGTTGATTTTGAATCAACTGCGTCTACCAATTCCGCCACTCCGGCACGAAGTGATGTGTTTCTTGGAAAACGCTGCCATTATACTTGCCTTGTGCCTACTGGCAACACTTATTCGTGAAGATTCAGTTTGTTCGCTTAAAAAAAAAGCATATTCCTTAGATCTTATAAAATCACAAGGAAAGCTTCTTTTGTTTATATATCTATTAATGAGTATGTTAACTTCTCCCAAATTATTTTTCTTATCACGAGGCTCTGTGACTGGCGGCAGGTCATTATTTTTGTTAGTTTATCTGCAATCTAATGTCAATATTTAAGGTTTAATCATGGGTTTTGTTGGGTGGATAGCAACAGGTATCTTTATTGGCATCTTAATTGGTGTGGTAATGAAGATTTTCGCGAAGAAAAAATAATATGGCTGAAAGGCCATTTGCAAACAATCATATCGGCTGGCTTCCAACATGAAGAAATCATTTCTAAAAGTTCTGTCTGTATCTGCATTATCCTTAGTGTTAATGGCATGTTCAAGTAAGACAGAAAAAGCACCAAAGTTTTTGCAAAGTAATGATATTGAATCCTCTGACTGGCAAGTTTTTGAGGGAGATAGAAGGACTTACGAGCGCGTCGCTAAGATTGTCGATTTATACGCTAATCGCATTTTTAATGAAAGCAATGCACGGGGCATGGCTATCATTGTTATCGATAATAATCAGGCGTTATCGCGTTATTATGGTGAAACCGCACCGGGTAATGGTAAAAAACCTGGTCCAAACTCATTAATTCGCATTGCATCAATTACAAAATTAATGACAAGCGAAATATTAATTAAACTTGAACAAGATAAGAAACTATTAATTACGGACCCATTACAACAATACGCTTACCATGGCGTTACTGTTCCTGATAATGCCAGCGGGCAACCTATTCGCTTATATCACTTAGCAAGCCATACCAGTGGCTTACCTCGCGAACAACCCGGTGGGAAATGGGGACGTCCTGTTTTTATTTGGCCAACTCAAGATAACCGCTGGACCTGGCTAAAAACAGGTAAGTTAGATGCAACACCGGGAACAGAAGCTTCTTATTCCAACTTAGCGTATGACTTATTGGCAGATGCGATGGTTAAAGCTTCAGGAGTCTCTTACCCTCAGCTATTTAACCACTATGTTACTTCTCCCGCCAAAATGACGAATACCACTTACACCCCCAATAATGCACAATGCGCGCGGTTAATGGAAGGAACGAAACCCAGCCCTTGCCATAACACTCTTGCAGCAGCAGGAAGTGGTGGTGTGTATTCCACCCCTGCAGATATGCAAAAATGGATGCAGCAATTTTTATCGACAGACAGTAACCTAAGAAAAGTCACCGCAGCCCGTGAACAAGGCATCTATTTTCCCCGTGAAAAACTTTTAGAAATTAAAGGGATGGATGTTGCAGGCCATGCTGATGGATTAGGCCTTGGGTGGGTGTATATGAAACCGAAAAATGGCATTCCTGGTATTTACCAAAAAACAGGTGGCGGTGGCGGGTTTAACACCTATATGGCGATGATCCCACAGCAAAATATTGGGGTATTTGTGGTAATGACCCGCAAAGATAACAGTAAATTCAGTAAATTAACGATTGGTGTTAATGAACTAGTCGCCTCATTATCTACTAACCATGCGTATGGGAAACATTGAAGGAGTACCGCCGAAGTGTTACAAACAATGGCGAGTTACACCCCGACCCTAAAACGTGGATTTACCCGCGTTATCTCATTAATTGCGACAACAGCCTGATAAATTCAGGCTGTTTTTGATAATTTTACTATCCATTTTTAAAATCAATTCATTCAGATTACCGATAATCTTTTAGCCTTCCATTAACACATGCGGAGCTAAAATGAGAACAAAAAACCACGCGATAACATCAAGTTGTCAGGCTACACAATACCCCAAAATTAGCCAATTTGAATTGATAGAAGTTTTAAATAGTATTAAAGACCATTGTACTAAAAAACCAGAGTATGTAGAAAATAGGTCTATTGCTATTCAATATCCCTACAAGTATTTCGAAGGCTCAGAATTACAAGCTATCAAAGCTTGCCGACAAGAAGAAAGACGAATATATCGGGAAAAGTGCCAAGCTGCTTTTAAATTTAAACGACAAAATAGTATGAAAGGTGGAATTTTTTCACTTGCTCAGCAATTAGCAAACCGGAGTCGCCAAAATATTTTAGCTATTGATGACCAAAGTAATATCCCAGGTGCCAGAAAAAAGTTATTTCAACCGCAAACAAGGATAGTAGCCTTTATCAGTGCATTAGGTTATGCAATAGCTGGTTAATAATAACAGTACTAATCCGCTATTATTCAAGCTATTTCTTAAGTTTATTATCGTTTTATGCAATGCTATAAGCTAATTCAAGGCTAATCTTAATCCCTCTTCTACTTTGTGAATAGGAATTAAAATGCGTATTTCTCCATTTTTTTTGCATCATATAACACGGCCCTGTACCATTAAGCAGGGCAAAGTTTCTGAGTTAGCTCTCCAACTTAGAGGAATCTATAACCACCAAAACATATTCCCTGCTCCGCAAAAACCGACATCAGTAGAAATCGGTCTTGAATCACTCAATTCTCATCCCTTAAAAAACAATCAAAAGAAATTAGAACAAACACCTGAATATAAAAAACTTGTCAGAGAAGCACGAAAAGAAGCACAAACTGCATTCACAAAGCAAGAATGGAAAAAAGCTTATCTTGTTCGACAATCATATACGGCGAATGGCGGTATTTTTTCTTATGCTCAACAGTTAGCTAATAAAAGTCGATTTAATGTTGTTGGGATCAAAGGCGAATATATCAGTACATCTGCAGATAATAGACGACAACAAGCTTTATTCCGTCCTCAAAACAAACTATTAAGAATTATCAGCAAATTAGGGAATTTATTACTCAGTAAATGACGAGAAAAGAAAAAGGCTGTGATACCCAAAGATACACAGCCTTTAATGACCTATAAAACGTTATTTTCGTTTTACTAATAGTACGATACTAACAATTAAAAATAGTAAGCTCGGCAAAATTGCTGCAACAATGGGTGGCACCGAATAAACTAGGCTCCAATTACCAAACCCTTGGTTAAGCACGTAAAACAAGAACCCACCCACAATACCTGAAATAACGCGAACTCCCATAGGAACGGTACGTAGCGGCCCAAAGATAAATGAAACTGCCATTAACATCATGACGGCTGCGGATAATGGCGCCAGTATTTTTTTCCACATACTGAGCTCATAAACCGCGGCAACTTGGCCACTTTCTTTTAAGTACGAGACATATTGATATAGGCCACGGATGGAAAGCGAGTCAGCATTCAGTGAAACTATTCCTAATTTTTCTGGGGTGAGATTGGTTTTCCAATCAACCGTTAATCGCTGTGAACCTGTAATTTTTTTCTCACTACTTAGAATTGACTCGTCCACTTGAGATAATACCCAAAGCTGATTTGTCGAGTCATACTCGCCATTCGCAGCAAACATCACTGACTTCAATTTACGTTGGTCATCAAAACGATACACCGACACATCTTGAATCGATGTCGCATTATTAATCCGCTGAATATGGATAAAATCGTTGGCATCTTTTGCCCACATACCTTCATCTGTCACAACTAATGAATTACCCACGATTTTTTCTGCGCGATAATTTCTTGCCCACTGCTCTCCCGCTGGTGCGATCCACTCACCGATAAACATGGCGACAATGACCAATGGAACCGCCGTTTTCATCACCGATAATGCGATTTGCAAGCGAGTAAAACCAGAAGCTTGCATAACGACTAGCTCACTACGTGAGGCCAGTGCCCCTAACCCCATGAGCGCACCTAACAACGCCGCCATTGGAAAGAAAATATCAATATCTTTTGGAACAGTTAATAAGGTGAATACACCTGCACTCAATGCCGTATAGTCGCCATCACCCACTTTGCGAAGCTGCTCGACAAATTTAATGATCCCAGCTAGGGAAACGAGCAAAAATAGCGTCACTAAAATCGAATTTAAGATGGTTCGACCGATATACCTATCTAAAACACCAAACATCAGGCAACCCCTTTACTCAATTTAAGACGCATACGGCGCATTGGGACGGTATTCCACGCATTTAGGACTATCGCTAATACCAAATACCCCACATTCACCGCCCACATGGTATACCTTGGGTCAAGGTCGCCCTTATCAGCACTGTTACGCAATGTACTTTGTAATAAAAAGAAAATGAGGTACAGCAACATTGCAGGAAGCATACTGAGTACCCGCCCCTGACGTGGGTTAACCTCGCTTAATGGCACAACCATCAAAGCCATGACGACAACGGAGAAAACAATGGTTAAACGCCAATGAAACTCAGCGTTCACCTCAGGCGTATTTTCAGACCACAGTTGCAGCATATTTTTTTGCTCGACTCTGTCACTACGCGTTTCTGCAGTTTGGTGATCAACAATGGCTTGGTAATTAACAAAGTCAGTTATGCGAAAATCACGCAGTAACGCGGTTCCTTCATAACGAGTACCCTCATTTAAAACAACGACTTGTCGACCATCAGGATCTTCTTTCATATAGCCGCTATCAGCAACCACAACAGAAGGCCGTTGTTCATTAGCGGCGCGTAGTTGTGCAAGAAATACATTCTTGAAGTTGTTACCTTTTACATCACCAATGTACAGCACATAGTTGCCATCTTTAGTGGTTTTAAATTGCCCTTCGACCATTGCAGCTAACCCGGGATTGGCTTTCGCATCAGCCAATACCTGCTCTTGATATTGAGATGACCACGGCAACATCCACGTAATATTAGCAATCGCGACCATAGCGGTAATGACTGCAAGGACTAACGCAGCTTTCACTAAAACACTTTTACCTAAACCGCAGGCATGCATTACCGTGATTTCACTTTCAGTATAAAGTTTACTGTAGGTCATCAAAAGCCCAAGAAATAGGCTCAAAGGTAAGATAAGCTGAGCCATTTCAGGCACACCTAACCCCAGCAAAGGAAGTACTAAGTTTGAAGGAATATTGCCCTGAACCGCAGCGCCAAGAATATCTATCGACTTCTGACTAAAAAAGATTAGCATCAATACAAAAAGTATGGCTAACTGACTTTTCAGGGTTTCCCGTACCAAATATCTAATAATGATCACGCTTATTACGCCTGTGAAAACTTGTCTTTTGGGAAGAAAATGGCTAAGTTCGTTCGATGTCTGCCATTTACTAACATATACTCTAGTTTATTGTATGGCTAGAATGATATAAAAGCATTATCTATACTGATTGAAATATCAGAACATGCTTAATATTCGAGAAACCAGATATACCCGCCATACTTCATGGTGTATCGCGATTAACAGCATACAATGTGAGCTATTTCGCGTATAGATGGTTAGTTTAACATAAAGAGTTCATTCTCTATGAGGTAGATCATGCGAAACGCTAATTTTAGCGGGAGCATCGGCCTTTGTCTTTAAGATTCAGGAGAACGCATGGAGTTTAGTGTAAAAAGTGGTAGCCCGGAAAAACAGCGCAGCGCATGCATTGTTGTCGGAGTCTTTGAACCACGCCGTCTGTCCCCAATTGCTGAACAGCTGGACAAAATAAGTGACGGATATATCAGCGCCCTGCTGCGCCGCGGCGAACTTGAGGGTAAAGTGGGGCAATCCCTGCTACTCCATCATGTACCCAACGTTCTGTCTGAACGCATTCTACTTATCGGTTGTGGTAAAGAACGCGAATTAGATGAGCGCCAATTTAAACAAATTATTCAGAAAACAATCAGCACACTGAATGAAACTGGCTCAATGGAAGCCGTCTGTTTCTTAACTGAATTACACGTCAAAGGTCGTAATAATTACTGGAAAGTGCGCCAAGCCGTCGAAACAGCCAAAGAGTCGCTGTATGTATTTGATCAACTGAAAAGTAATAAGACAGAGCATCGCCGTCCGCTACGCAAACTGGTTTTCAACGTGCCAACTCGCCGTGAATTAACTAGTGGTGAACGTGCTATTTCCCACGGCTTAGCGATTGCTTCAGGTGTTAAAGCGGCGAAAGATTTAAGCAATATGCCGCCAAACATCTGTAATGCAGGTTATTTAGCATCTCAAGCTCGTCAATTAGCTGATATTTCAGACAGTAAACTCACCACTCGAGTGATTGGTGAGGAGCAAATGAAAGAACTTGGAATGAATGCCTATCTAGCGGTCGGTCAAGGTTCACAAAATGAATCGCTAATGTCCATCATGGAATATAAAGGCAGTCCAGACCCAGAAAGCAAACCTATCGTTTTACTTGGTAAAGGCCTAACCTTTGACTCCGGCGGTATTTCAATTAAACCATCCGAAGGCATGGATGAAATGAAATACGATATGTGCGGTGCTGCAAGTGTATATGGCGTCATGCGCTTTATCACTGAATTGCAATTGCCAATTAATGTGATTGGGGTTCTTGCTGGCTGTGAAAACATGCCTGGTGGCCGTGCTTATCGCCCAGGTGATATCCTTACTACCATGTCTGGGCAAACCGTTGAAGTCCTCAATACCGATGCCGAAGGCCGTTTAGTTCTGTGTGATGCACTCACCTATGTTGAGCGTTTTGAGCCAGAGCTGGTTATCGATATAGCCACTTTAACAGGGGCTTGTGTGATTGCATTAGGTAGCCATTACACTGGGTTGATGTCAAACCATAATCCACTGGCTCACGAGCTATTAAATGCTTCTGAGCAAGCAGGCGACCGTGCATGGCGTTTACCATTAGCAGATGAATATTTTGACCAAATCACACCAAATTTTGCTGATTTAGCCAATACCGGTGGACGTCCAGCGGGTGCTATCACCGCAGGTTGTTTCTTGTCTCGCTTTGCGACGAAATATAACTGGGCACACCTTGATATCGCAGGAACTGCTTGGCGTTCAGGTGCAGCGAAAGGGGCCACTGGCCGCCCTGTTTCCATGCTAGCGCAGTTCTTGTTGAACCGTGCAGGCCTTAATGGTGATGAATAACCCGATTTAGCATTTTAGCTGTACATCACTCGTAAAAATATCCCGATGAGCACTTATGCGATTCGGGATATTATTTTTGGCTTTTCGATACACATAGAAGCCATTTTGAGGCAGCAATAAAAAAGGTTATAATTCAACATAGAAATAATTTTGAGCTATGCCACCAAAAAACTTAACCAACACCCCTACAAATTGAAGGATGGCAATTTACGCTATACCCTAAATAATTCAGTTTGTAGGTAGGCGGCAAGCAATTGAGGCCTTGGGAGCATACAAGAGTATGTGACTAAGGCGAAAGCGCGTAGCCAACACCCCTACAAATTGAAGTATGACGGGTATATGAAAAAAGGTACATTTTACCAACTAGAACAGACATCACCACATTCTGAACTTGAAGCCCATGAATGGTTAGCTTGTGAGCTTGCCGCTCAGATGTGGCGCAGTGGAAAGCGTGTTTTGGTTGCTTGCGAAACACAGCTACAAGCAGAAAAGATTGATGAGGCCCTTTGGCAGCGTGATCCACACCAGTTTGTCCCGCATAATTTGGCAGGGGAAGGCCCGCGTTATGGTGCACCGATTGAAATTTGCTGGCCGGCCAAAAGAGGCACAACACCTCGCGATATACTGATTAATTTACAAAATCAGTTCGCAGATTTTGCCACGGCTTTCCATGAAGTGATAGACTTCGTACCTATTGATGAAACTTTAAAACAGTTGGCGCGTGAACGGTATAAAACGTACCGTAGCGTCGGCTTCAATTTGACTATGGCGACGCCGCCAACTTACTGAATACAAAAAGATAATGGAAAAGAAACCAGATAGCCCAATGAATGAGCCCTCGCTCGATAAAACATATAACCCCGCAGAGATTGAGCAGTCACTGTATGCTCACTGGGAGAAAAGCGGTTATTTTAAACCTAATGGGGATACCACCCAAGACAGCTTCTGTGTCGTCATTCCGCCACCGAACGTCACTGGTAGCCTGCACATGGGGCATGCCTTCCAGCAAACTATCATGGATACCATGATCCGCTACCAGCGTATGCAAGGTAAAAATACCTTATGGCAAACGGGAACAGACCATGCGGGTATTGCAACTCAGATGGTCGTTGAGCGAAAAATTGCAGCCGAAGAAGGTAAAAACCGTCACGACTACGGCCGCGATGCGTTCATTGACAAAATCTGGGAATGGAAAGCGGAATCTGGCGGTACAATTTCACAACAAATGCGCCGTTTAGGCGACTCTGTTGATTGGGATCGCGAGCGTTTTACCATGGATGAAGGCTTATCTAAAGCTGTTAAAGAAGCATTCGTTCGTCTCTATAAAGAAAACTTAATTTATCGTGGCAAACGCTTAGTCAACTGGGACCCGAAACTGCACACGGCAATTTCTGACTTAGAAGTTGAAAACCGTGAAGTTAAAGGTTCTATGTGGCACCTGCGCTACCCACTGGCTGACGGTGCAAAAACCGCTGAAGGCAAAGACTACTTAGTGGTCGCGACCACTCGTCCTGAAACCATGCTAGGGGACACTGGTGTTGCAGTTAACCCTGAAGATCCACGCTATAAAGATTTAATTGGCAAAGAAATTATTCTGCCAATCGTTAACCGCCGTATCCCAATTGTGGGTGATGAACACGCCGACATGGAAAAAGGCACTGGTTGCGTGAAAATCACGCCAGCTCATGACTTTAATGACTATGAAGTCGGTAAACGCCATCAGTTAACGATGATTAACATGATGGACTTAGACGGTAACGTTCGTAACGAAGCAGAGGTTTTCGATACCAACGGTAACCCATCTACGGCTTATAGTTGCGAAATGCCAGAAGCGTATCGTGGGATGGAACGTTTCGCGGCTCGTAAAGCTATCGTGGCAGAGTTCGAACAACTTGGCCTGCTGGTTGAAGTAAAACCGCATGACTTAACAGTGCCTTACGGTGACCGTGGTGGCGTGGTTATTGAACCTATGCTGACCGACCAATGGTACGTGCGCACCGAGCCTTTAGCTCGTGATGCTATCAAGGCTGTTGAAGATGGCCGTATTCAGTTCGTTCCTCGTCAGTACGAAAACATGTATTTCTCTTGGATGCGTGATATTCAAGACTGGTGTATTTCTCGCCAACTTTGGTGGGGTCACCGCATTCCTGCATGGTATGACGAAAAAGGCAATGTCTATGTGGGTCGTGATGAAGACGAAGTCCGTCGTGAAAACAACTTAGGTGCAGATATCGCTCTGCGTCAAGATGATGACGTACTGGATACGTGGTTCTCTTCCGGTCTGTGGACATTCTCGACTCTCGGCTGGCCAGAAAATACCGATGCACTGAAAACCTTCCATCCAACAGATGTATTGGTCAGTGGCTTCGATATTATTTTCTTCTGGATCGCCCGTATGATCATGATGACCATGCATTTCATCAAAGATGAAAACGGTGAACCACAAGTACCATTTAAAACCGTTTACATGACAGGCTTGATCCGTGATGAAGAAGGCCAAAAAATGTCAAAATCCAAAGGGAACGTTATTGACCCACTGGATATGATTGACGGTATTTCTTTAGAAGACTTACTTGAAAAACGCACTGGCAACATGATGCAGCCGCAATTGGCTGAAAAAATTGCTAAACGTACTCGTAAAGAATATCCAGAAGGCATTGAAGCCCACGGTACTGACGCCCTACGCTTTACTTTAGCCGCATTAGCTTCAACAGGTCGTGACATCAACTGGGATATGAAACGTCTATCCGGTTACCGTAACTTCTGTAATAAATTATGGAATGCGAGCCGCTTCGTATTGATGAATACCGAAGGCCAAGATTGCGGCCAAAACGGCGGTGAAATGAGCTTCTCATTGGCTGACCGCTGGATCATGGCGCAATTTAATCAGACTGTAAAAGCTTACCGTGAAGCGTTAGATACTCACCGTTACGATATCGCAGCGGGTATTTTGTATGATTTCACATGGAATGAATTCTGTGACTGGTACTTAGAGCTGTCTAAACCTGCAGTTCATAAAGGTAATGAAGCGCAAGTTCGTGCAGCGCGTTTCACCCTGATCGAAGTGCTGGAAGGCTTATTGCGCCTTGCTCACCCAATCATTCCATTTATCACTGAGACTATCTGGCAACGAGTGAAAGTCGTTAAAGGTATTGACGCTGATACCATTATGTTGCAAGCGTTCCCTGAGTTCGATGCCGCTAAAGTCGATGAACTTGCGCTGAGTGACCTTGAGTGGATCAAAGAAGCGATTATTGCCGTTCGTAACATTCGTGCAGAAATGAATATTTCACCAGGTAAACCGCTCGATGTGATGCTGCGTGGTGCTTCTGCTGATGCAAAACGCCGTATCGAAGAAAACCAAAGCTTTATCAAATCAATGGCGCGTTTAGAAAGCATCCGCGTGCTATCTGAAGGCGAAGAAGCACCGGTTTCTGTCACCAAACTGGTTGGCGGTGCTGAGTTACTGATCCCAATGGCGGGTCTGGTTGATAAAGACGCGGAACTGGCTCGTTTAGATAAAGAGCTGGAAAAAGTGGTGAAAGAAATCGAAACCATTGAAAACAAACTGGCAAACGAAGGTTTTGTGAGCCGTGCGCCTGCTGCCGTTGTTGAAAAAGAGCGTGAACGCTTAACTGCCAATATTGAAGCAAAAGCTAAAATTGAAGCACAAAAAGTGACGATTGCCTCTTTGTAATCATTAAGCTTTAAGTATCTGTCCCTGACTCGTCGTTGATGAGTCAGGGCTTTTTTGTATTAGGGCATTGAAAATATTAAAAATGTGCCAATATCATACATATTGCGACTACCAATGCCGCAATGAAAAATATAATTAATACAAATAAAAGAGATGTTCCCATGACAACAGACACAAACCAAACCGTTAAAGTTCGTTTAATTCAACCTCAAGACAACCCTGGGATCGCCGCCGTTATTCGCGAAGTTTCCGCTGAACATGGCTTAACTGCGGACAAAGGCTTTGCCGTTGCTGACCCTATTTTAGATACCTTATTTGAGGTGTATAGCAAACCGCGCAGTGCTTACTGGGTAGTTGAAATGGATGGCAAAATTGTTGGCGGTGGCGGTGTTTCACAAGTTGCTGGTGGTGATAGCGAAACAGCAGAATTACAGAAAATGTATTTATCTTCAGTACTACGCGGCAAAGGCTTAGCGAAGCAAATCGTACTGATGTCTCTGGAGTTTGCTAAACAGCAAGGTTACACCCGTTGCTACCTAGAAACAACCAAAGAGCTCCAAGCGGCTATTAAGTTATATGAAAAATTAGGGTTTGAATTTATTGATGAACCGTTAGGAAATACGGGTCATAGTGACTGTGAAATTCGCATGTTAAAGGCATTATAATTCTACGCTAAACGAAAAAGGATAGTTTTTAGCTATCCTTTTATGCAGTTGCATGATGCGACTAATAATTAATGAACGCGATCTTCAGGGTCGATATCGTCACCGTCTTCGTCGTCATATTCTGCGTCTGGGTCTTCAAAATACGTGCCCCAACCATCATAGTTGATGCCCATTTTCTCAGCCAGTTTCATTAATTGTTCAACTTGTGCGTCAATCAGCTCTGCATTTAAAGCACTTTCACTGATCACATCGCAGCACATCAGGGTTTCACCCGTTTCAATTTCGAGTTCTTCCGCATCTGTGACTTCATAGCCTAGTTTAAAAGCTTCAACAGCCGCTTTTTCTAACAGTGCAAAGTTGTCAGCAGAGAAATGATGCTCAATCGCATACAGTGCATCAGGATCGCTGCCATCTTCCAATAATTCTTCGATAATTAAGCGAGTTTCTTCGTACTGCGCATCCAATTCAGCTTTATCTACCATATCCACACCCCTTTTATTTCTTTGTCGCTCGTCTTTCTTTGCGCCATTCTCCCATACGGTTGACAGTGAAACCATATATTTAAAGATAATTTCTTTTGCGTTGGGGGTTGATTTTGAATTTTTATGAATATAAATTGAATATTAATTCAAAACAAAAAGGCTACCAATTATGAACCCCCTATATAATAAACCTTTTCTAAGGTTACTTGATTTTACTTCTAGCGAAATTCATTCACTTTTAAAACTCTCTTCTTGGCTAAAATCAGAAAAAAAAGCCGGTACAGAACAGCCCCTCCTTTCAGGTAAAAACTTTGCGCTTATTTTTGAAAAAGATTCAACGCGGACACGCTGTGCATTTGAAGTTGGTGCATTTGACCAAGGCGCTAGAGTCACTTATTTAGGGCCTTCTGGTAGCCAAATCGGCCACAAAGAAACCATGAAAGATACCGCTCGAGTATTGGGCAGGATGTATGACGGCATTCAATACCGTGGGTTCGCTCAAAGTACAGTAGAACTCTTAGCCGCGCACTCGGGAGTGCCTGTATGGAATGGACTAACTAACGAATTCCATCCCACACAGTTATTAGCCGACCTGCTAACCATTCAAGAGCACCGACCAAATACACCATTATCTGAAATTAAATTTGCCTATTTAGGTGATGCACGCAATAACATGGGGAATTCGATGCTAGAAGCTGCTGCGCTTACAGGTTTAGATTTACGCCTTGTTGCGCCGAAAAGCTGCTGGCCAGAAGAAGAATTAGTGAATACTTGCCAAGCACTGGCTCAAAAAACGGGTGCGAAAATCACACTCACGGAAGATGTCGCCGAAGGTGTTAAAGATGCCGATTTTATCTATACCGACGTGTGGGTATCGATGGGAGAAGCCAAAGAAGTATGGGCACAGCGCATTAATTTATTAAAACCATACCAAGTGAATATGGATGTGATTAAGCTCACTGGCAACCCGAATGTTAAGTTCTTACACTGCTTACCTGCATTCCATAATGAAGACACCACATTGGGAGCGCAACTTGCTAAAGAATTCAATATGTTTGGTGGGTTAGAAGTCACGGAAGAAGTCTTTGAATCTCCTTACAGTATTGTCTTTGATCAAGCAGAAAACCGTTTACATACCATCAAAGCGGTAATGGTGGCGACATTAGCGCCAGAACTTCCTATTAATGTTTTTTAAATTCCTACCCTCAACTCAACAAAATGAGTTGAGGGTAACCTATCATTATGGACGTTCACCTTTCGCCAAACGCTGATTGATACAATCAATAACCGATGGCAAATCCGCTAACGTATCAATCACATAATGAGCACCAGCAGCATACAATTTCTCGGCGGCTTGTTGTTTTAACGAGTTAACCGTATCTACAGTCATCTCTTGATACTCTTCCCATGTTTTACCAAACTCATTACCCGAGATAGACAAACCAACACTCCACATCCCGGCATTACGTCCTTCTTCAATACCAGGAACAGCATCATCCACTTTAATACAAGCTGATACGGAGCCGATACCTAACTTAATCACGTTCTGAAGTGCCATCCAAGGCCCCGGTCGCCCACCCGCGGGAATATCATCGCTCGCGACCCAGTAGTCAGGTTGATAGCCCAACACCTTTGCTGCTGGAACTAACTTCTCCATCACGGCACGAGGGTAACCTGAACAAGAACCAATTTTAATGTTTTGGCTGCGTAATGTAGCAATTGTGTCGACAACTCCAGCGATTGGCGCAGCAAAGTCAACCACTTTAGCAATTTGCAATGGCATAAAGGCCGCATAGATTTTATCGATATCCTCACTACTCATTGAGCGGCCAAACTTCGCGTTCCATAAAGCGTCTACCTCAGGCAATTTACCCAGTGCTTCAATATGCTGCCATTTTCCTAGCCCCATAGGAATGCGCGCTTGAGCCAGTGTGATATCCATATCGAACACAGATTTAAATGCTTCAATGAAAATCTGAGTAGGCGCAAAAGAACCAAAATCAACAGTGGTACCCGCCCAATCAAGAATAACAGCTTCAATACGGTTCATTTCTTTCCCTTATTTTTCCCAGTAAATGGCTTTTTCTATTGCTACCAACAAGGCATCAATGTCTTTTTCATAAACTTCACCAATGTTTCCAATGCGGAAACAATCACTTTGCGAGACCTTGCCCGGATAAATGACAAAGCCTTGTGATTTTAAATTTTGATAAAATTGCTTGAATTGGTAATCAGGCGAATTTGGTGAGTAAAATGCGGTGATAATCGGCGAATGGAGACCATCTTCTAACAATGTGGTAAAACCCAATTGACGCATACCAACCACCAGCTTATGTTGATTTTGTCGATAACGTTGAAAACGCGCGGCTACGCCACCTTCTTGAGCTAACTCTTTAAGTGCTTGGGCAAATGCTAATACCGTATGGGTTGGAGACGTAAAACGCCATTTACCATGGAAATCTTCCATACAGCGCCACTGCGCATACAAATCTAGCGATAATGAACGGGAACGCCCTTTACAGACTTCAAGTGCATCAGCACGAGCAATGACAAAAGCAAACCCCGGAACTCCCTGAATACACTTATTTGCCGAACTAATGAGAAAATCAATGTTAAGCTCAGCAATATCCATGGGAATTCCGCCAAAACTGCTCATTGCATCCACGATATAACATTTTTGATACTGTTTCGCTAACTTCGCGATTTTCTCTATCGGGTTTAAAATCCCAGTCGTGGTTTCACAATGTACCATCGCAATATGAGTGATTTGGTTATCTTGTTGTAATAACTGCTCGACCCGTTGCAGATCAGGCAAAGCCACTTCACCACAATCATAAACACAATGGGCAACACCTAAGCCTTGGGCCATTTGTGCCATTCGAGCACCATAGGCGCCATTACTGATAATCAAAACTTTCTCTTTATCGCCGATAGCACTACCTAAAACAGCTTCAACCGCATAGCTTCCACTTCCTTGAAGTAGTACCGATGAATACCCTGCGTTGGCCGTTGCCAGTGCCACTAATTGTTGGCGAATATGTTGTACAACGCCTAAATTGTAATCATCATCCCATGTGCAGCTATCAAACAACATGGCTTCTTTCACCGTTTTAGATGTCGTGAGCGGTCCCGGTGTTAATAGCAAATAATTATTGTTTGTCATTCAATTCACCTTTGGTCTATACCAGATTGCTATTATAATGGTCGTAGGCGACTCAAAAGGTCAAAGGAAAAGTGTGCGTGAAACAAAAAATTCATATAACTATGTATAATATGATTGAAACAATGATAGGAAATAACCATGAAATTATCAGCGGATGAAACCCCACAATACTTGCTTATCAAAGCCCAACTACAGGAAAGGATTCAAAATGGTTCGTTAAAATGTGGGGATAAACTCCCCTCTGAACGCGAACTTTGCGCCATTTTCAATACTACTCGCGTCACTATTCGCGAAAGTTTGGCGCAGTTAGAATCCAGTGGAGTCATTTACCGCTCTGAACGCCGCGGTTGGTTTGTCACACCTGAGCGCCTCTGGTTAGATCCAACCCAAAATACCAATTTCCATAAACTTTGCCTTGAACAAGGTCGCCAACCGAAGACAGTCTTACTGAATGGAAAAGTCATTCCCGTTCCTCTCGAAGCGATGACTCCCTTAAAACTTCAATCGTTTGAACAAATTTATTTACTCACCCGCCTACGTTTTGCTGATGACAGACCTGTTTGTTACTGTGAAAACCATTGCTTACCTGCTCGCGTTCCTGAGCTGCTACGTTACGATCTCAATGGCAGCCTAACGGAGGTATACGAAGCCCATTTCAATTTAATTTATACCAGCATGCATTTGTCTTTTTACCCAACAGCAATGCCGGCGCAAGCAGCACAAGCACTGGGGGTTACCGTTGGTCGCCCAGCCCTATTGTTGCAGCGCTTAAACTATGACCAACATGGCCGAATTTTAGATTATGATGTTGAGTACTGGCGTCATGATAGCTTGCGCATCGAAGTCGATACTTTGTGATTATTTCTGCCTATAGAAAATAATTTTAGCTATTTATCTGCATTTCATCTTTCTGTCATATAAACCCGTTAGCGTAAAAAACATCTGGTATATACCAGAATACATTTTACCTTAACAGGAGAAAACCATGAAACGCACCTACTTAGCTGGCCTATTAATGGCAACCCTTTGCTCTACCTCTGTTTTTGCTGCTGATGTTGTGACTGTTTACTCCGCTGATGGGCTTCACGATGGCAACAACAGTTGGTATAAAAATCAGTTCGAAGCATTTACCAAACAAACCGGTATCAAAGTACAGTATGTCGAAAGTGGTTCAGGGGCGATAGTTGAAAGGCTCGCTAAAGAGCGTACCAATCCACAAGCCGATGTGCTGATTACTGTTCCTCCCTTTATTCAACGTGCCGCAAAAAACCAGTTATTAGCTGAATTTACGCCAGAAAATGCAGCAAATATTCCTAATTCCAATCACTATTACACACCGTTAGTCAATAATTACCTGACCTTTATCTATAACGCTAAACTGCTTAAGTCTCCTCCTGAAAATTGGGACTCCCTACTCGATTCTCGCTTTAATAATAAACTGCAATATTCAACACCGGGACAAGCAGGGGACGGCACCGCAGTGATGTTACAAGTTTTCCACAGTTTTAATGGCAAAGATGCAGGGTTTGATTACCTCGGTAAATTGCAGGCTAATAACGTTGGCCCATCGGCCTCCACAGGTAAACTCACCGCACTTGTCAATAAAGGGGAACTGTATGTCGCTAATGGCGACTTACAAATGAATTTATCTCAAATGGCACGTAACCCGAATGTCCAAATTTTCTGGCCAAAAGATGCCAATGGGGAACGTAGTGCACTGGTTTTACCTTATGTTATCGGCTTAGTTAACAACGCCCCTGAAACAGAAAACGGCAAAAAGCTGATTAATTTCCTTTTAGATAAACCCTCACAAAGCCTAGTCAGTGAGCTTTCATGGGGAATGCCTGTTCGTTCAGATATCACACCATCTGATAAGCAATACCACACTGCTGTCCAAATGTTAGACGGTGTGAAAACCTGGCAGCCTAATTGGAATGAAGTTGAAGTTTCCCTATCCGATGATATTTCACGTTGGCAAAAAGTCACTGATGGTGAGTAACTTGTGATGTTGATGAAACGAAAAGCCACTACTGCAATGCAGCAAAACGAGCACTCAGGGATCAAACTCGAGTCTTTGCGGGTGTCCTACCACAACAATGTGGTATTGAAACCCTTGGATCTCACTATCGACCCCGGTGAAATACTCGTCTTAATCGGCCCTTCAGGATCGGGGAAAACCACGGTATTACGTGCTATTGCCGGGTTTGCTCAACCTGATAGCGGGCGCATCTTATTAGGTGATATGGATATCACCCACCTTCCCCCCTACCAACGTGGACTTGGTATGGTTGTACAAAACTACGCATTATTTCCCCACATGAAAGTGGAAGAAAATGTGGCATTTGGCTTACGAGCTCAAAAACAACCTAAAGCACTCATTAATGAGCGAGTCGTTGAAGCCCTTAAAATCGTCGGAATGACGGATTACGCAACCCGCTACCCTCACCAACTTTCAGGAGGTCAGCAACAGCGAGTGGCGATTGCTAGAGCGATTGCCGTAAGGCCTCGTGTTCTGTTACTCGACGAACCACTTTCCGCGCTAGATGCGCAAATTCGCCATAATATGGTTGAAGAAATCGCCCGGTTACACCGTGAACTACCTGATTTAACCATTCTTTATGTGACCCATGACCAAACGGAAGCTCTCGCGCTTGGTGATAAAATTGGCATTATGAAAGATGGCTATTTAGTCGCACATGGTGAGAAAAATGCCTTATATCACTGCCCCCCCAACCGTTTTGCAGCTGAGTTTTTAGGCCGAGCCAATATTCTTGCCGCGACAGCACTTGGCTTTTCAACAACTCCCGGAAAAGTAAATGTCAGTTGTGGTGGAACATTGCTGGAAGCTCATACATTAGGTATGCGAGCTGGCACCCACAAATGGGTGTGTATCCGCCCACAACACATTACGCTAGTACAAAACGCCAATACCACCAATCAATTACAAGTCACATTAACGTCTATTCGTTGGCAGGGGGATTTAACGCATTTAATTTGTGATGTTGCGGGTGAAACCGTGAGTGTTGCCATCACCCATTTGGCCTCACCGCCTAAAATCGGCGATAAACTCACCTTATGGTTTTCACCAGTAGATACCGTTTTAATTGAGGAATAACATGTCACATATTAGCGTGCCAAAAGGTTCATCAATAACAATAAAGCCCATTTATTGGATATTACCGCCATTACTGGTGTTAGCTACGCTGTTTTTTTATCCCTTATTGTTGATAGCGCAACAAGCACTACAAAATGAGGCGGGAAAATGGGGGGTAGACGCATTTTGGCAACTTATTGAGTCAAAGCGCTTTATTAATGGGTTATGGAACACACTCTACATCGCCATTTTGGCCACTTTAGGTTGCCTTGTGATAGGTAGTATCTTATCACTGATCTTAGTGTTTATTCCTTTCCCGGGAAGTCGTTTTATCACGCAAGTGATTGATACTTTTATTGCTCTACCGACCTTTTTGATTACACTCGCTTTTACCTTCATTTATGGTTCTGCAGGGCTACTCAATGGCACCTTGATGGCATTGTTTGATTTCGAATTGCCGCCCGTTGAGTTCCTTTATTCAATTCATGGCGTGATCTTAGCAGAAATTACCGTTTTTACCCCTTTGGTGATGCGTCCCCTTATGGCGGCACTGCGCCAAATCGACAAGAGCCAATTAGAAGCCGCCAGTATTTTAGGCGCACATCCTGCACGGGTTATCGCGCAAGTTATTTTCCCAGCAGCACTTCCCGCTCTATTAGCAGGGGGTAGCCTGTGCCTGCTGTTAACCACCAATGAATTTGGCATCGTACTGTTTATCGGGGCGAAAGGCGTCAATACCTTACCGATGATGGTCTATAGCAAGGCAATATTAGAGTCAGATTATGCCGTAGCATGCATGATTGCCTTAATTAACATCTTGCTTTCACTCGGGTTATTTTTTCTCTACAGAATGGCAACCACTCGTCTTGGTGTAAGGAATTAATTATGTTGATTTGGTCTAAAAAAGGACGAGTTACTGCTACTATCATTGCCATCAGCTTATTTAGTTTATTGTTTTTACTGCCTTTAGTGATGATTTTAATGTCGAGTTTCAGCCGCCAATGGAATGGCATTTTGCCTTCAGGCTTTACTTTTGAACATTTTGTTAACGCATTTAGTGGGCCAGCTTGGGACGCCATGTTATCCAGCCTAGTGGTTGGTTTTAGTGCCAGTCTATTTGCGCTGTTTTGTGGGCTTTGGGCTGCGTTAGCATTAAGAAGACACAGTGGGAAAATACAAAAGTGGCTGAGTATTGCATTTTACCTCCCCAGTGCCATTCCTTCTGTTTCTATCGGGCTTGGGATCCTTGTGGCATTCAGCCAAGGCTATTTACAGATGAACGGCACCTTTTGGATTGTATTTAGTGCCCATTTTGTGTTGATTTCGGCTTTTACTTTTAGCAATGTTTCCACTGGCTTAGCACGTATTTCTCCCGATATAGAAAACGTAGCTTTTAGCTTAGGCGCTTCCCCTTGGTATCGTTTATGCCATGTGACCTTACCACTCTTGATGCCATGGATGATTTCAGCACTGGCATTAAGCCTCTCACTGTCTTTAGGGGAACTTGGCGCCACGATGATGTTATATCCCCCCGGCTGGGCGACATTACCTGTTTCAATTTTCAGTTTAACCGATAGAGGCAATATTGCAGATGGTTCGGCACTAACGATTGTATTAGTTTCGATTACATTATTACTAATGATGAAATTAGAGAAAGTAGCGAAAAGACTTGGGCAAAAATAAACGTTGTCATGCTAAATAGCCAAGTAAACTGCGCCTACTGGGCTATTTAGCTGCTTGTATGCTATTCCCACATATACTTATCTTTTTTTGTCCAGCCTTTAGACACCATGCATTCCAAGTAATAATTATTACGGGTGTCTTCATTGACATCAATCACATAGCTTTCCATAACTGGTGTTTGTTCTTTATAAGTTTTGTCTTTGCCACAATCATCATCTTTTTTGCATTTTTTTTCGACATAAGACATAACAGAGCGCTGCGCAACTTCATTTTTGATTGGGTACAAATGAAGGGCTTCAGGTTTACAAACTGCATTCGCCTCAGCTTGAGTGAATTTTGAACCGCCGGAAACAGGTACCCAAACAGATGAACAGCCAGAGAGAAGGAATGCCAATAGAATAAAAAGTCGTGATTTCATAATGAGCATATTTAATTAAAAAGAAAAATTATCTTACTCGCACATAAAATAAGTGTAAATAAATGTACTGTATATTCAATCATGTGATTTAATTTTGGTTTAAAAAACACCAATACTCAGCGCATTCCCTATTGAGAGATACTATTTCTCCCATTTTTCAGTTAGTTCAAATATTCACCAAAACGCAAAAATAAAAAAAATGTATTTTTCTTTATGCAAACGCTTGCGTCATGGAATCAGATGCGTATAATGCGCCACAATTTGCCGGGAGAAACCATGAACGTTGCTGCTCTATTTTTTACAGAGAACACCTCCACTGCACTGCCTTCTGGCGGTCTGGACAGCCTGTTTTTCCCCTTCTTATTTATAAAAAAGCCCCTCAATGAGGGGCTTTTTTTTGGCCTATAGACCTAATATGTCTTGCTGACACAGGAGAACAACAATGCCGAACCCTTTATACCACCGCGATATCATCTCGATTAATGATTTAGACCGTTCAGATCTTGAATTAGTACTTAACGTCGCTGCTTCATTAAAAAAGCAGCCACAACCCGAGTTCCTAAAACATAAAGTTATCGCAAGCTGTTTCTTTGAGGCCTCGACACGCACGCGCTTGTCATTTGAAACAGCTATCCACCGTTTAGGCGCTTCTGTTGTTGGCTTTTCTGACAGCACCAACACCTCCCTCGGTAAAAAAGGGGAAACATTGGCCGATACTATCTCTGTTATCAGCCAATATGTGGATGCTATCGTCATGCGCCATCCGCAAGAAGGTGCCGCTCGCCTCGCTAGCCAGTTTGCAGGCCATATTCCTGTCATTAATGCAGGCGATGGCTCGAACCAGCATCCGACGCAAACATTACTCGACTTGTTTACTATCCAAGAAACGCAAGGCCGTTTAGAGAACCTACAAATTGCCATGGTTGGTGACTTAAAATATGGTAGAACCGTGCATTCTCTTACACAAGCACTGTCTAAATTTGAAGGTAATCACTTCTACTTTATTGCTCCCGAAGCGCTTTCAATGCCAAACCATATTCTGCACATCTTAGAAGAAAAAGGCGCAACCTACAGCCTGCACAATAACATTGATGAAGTGATGCCAGAACTCGACATTCTGTATATGACTCGCGTACAAAAAGAGCGTCTCGACCCTTCTGAATACGCGAATGTGAAAGCCCAATTTATTTTAAGTGCCGCTGACCTGCATTGTGCAAAACCGAATTTAAAAGTCTTACATCCATTACCTCGAGTTGATGAAATCGCGGTTGATGTAGATAGCACCCCATATGCTTATTATTTTCAACAAGCAGGCAATGGGATTTATGCAAGGCAAGCATTGCTATCACTGGTTTTAAATAAAGAATTGGCTATCTGAGGAGGAAATCATCATGACACACGACCATAAATTACAAGTTGAAGCAATCAGCCACGGTACAGTGATTGACCACATTCCTGCTCAAATTGGCTTCAAATTACTCAAACTGTTCAAACTGACCAAAACGGATGAGCGCATCACCATTGGTTTAAATTTACCTTCAAGCAACTTAGGCAAGAAAGATATTATCAAAATTGAAAATACCTTTTTAACTCCTGAGCAAGCTAACCAATTAGCTATGTATGCCCCTGAAGCCACTGTGAATCGCATTGAAGATTACCAAGTGGTCGAAAAGCTTGAACTCACACTGCCTCAGTATATCGACAATGTGTTAATTTGCCCAAATAGCAACTGTATTAGCCATAATGAGCCCGTATCAAGCAGTTTCCGAGTGAAAAAAATCGGCAAAGAAGTCGCACTGACGTGTAAATTCTGCGAAAAAGAGTTCGATAGAGACGCTGTGATCAATAACCAGTAGGTTGTTTTTGCGTAGACTCCGGTGTTGTCTAGGTGCAATCCATGTTTATAATAGCGCCTAATACCCCATAAAGTTATACTCAAAGTCACACCAAGCCACAAACACTGCTGTGGCTTGCCACATGATGAGTATTTTCTCTTTACGTGATGAAACGGAGTAGTTATGTCATACGAAATCAATACAGAAAACGCACCAGCAGCGATCGGTCCTTACGTTCAAGGCGTAGATTTGGGTAGTATGGTTATCACATCAGGTCAAATCCCTGTTGACCCTAAAACCGGTGAAGTGCCTGAAGATATCGCAGCACAAACTCGCCAATCACTGGCTAACGTAAAAGCAATTTTAGAAAAAGCTGGCTTAAGTGCGGCTAATATCGTGAAAACAACGGTATTTGTAAAAGATTTAAATGACTTCGCGACAGTGAATGCCACCTATGAAGAGTTTTTCAAGCAACATAATGCACCATTCCCAGCTCGCTCTTGTGTTGAAGTTGCTCGTCTGCCAAAAGACGTAAAAATTGAAATCGAAGCAATCGCAGTACGTAAATAACGATTAGTTCGAGCCAAACACCCCATGCTTTGAGTGGGGTGTCTTTATTTTTCCCGCTGATTTTGTCACCCCAAACGTATTACCGTCCTCATAAAACTTCCCGATTGTACACTATAACTCTACTTTTCCCGTTTTCCGCTGATGGAAATTCGATTACACACACTTTATTTGCATGATTAAAATGAATCCTAGTAACTGAAAAGATTTATTTCCTCTGCGCTTTTGATCTTCATACAAATTATTTTTTTCTTTGTTTTAAATCAAATGTTAGCGATCTAAATAAAAGCAATATCCCACATATTGTGCTTTAATTACACCAATTGACACAACATATAGTATTTATTCACATTTTATCCACAGATTAGTACCCGTGATAAACATGGCGAATAGCTGAAGTCGTATTGTGGATAACTTAACAAGGAGAATGCCCGTGGGAACGGTTGTTATTAAAAGAGATGGTTGTCAGGTCGGTTTTGACCTTCCACGAATTCAGGAAGCCGTTAAACGCGCAGCGGCTGCTGTGAATGTTAAGGATGACGATTATTGTCTTCAGGTTGCTTCTGTCGTCACAGAACAACTTTGCAGCCGTGACCGAGTGGATATCGCTGACATTCAAGATGCGGTTGAAGACCAACTAATGGCCGGGCCTTATAAAGACTTAGCTCGTGCTTATATTGAATATCGCCACGATAGAGACAGCGAACGTGAAAAACGCAGCCAATTGACTCATGACATTCGTGGGCTAATCGAACAAAGTAACGTCTCTTTACTCAATGAAAATGCCAATAAAGACAGTAAAGTGATCCCGACACAACGCGATTTACTCGCGGGTATTGTCGCTAAACACTATGCAAAACAGCATATTTTACCAAGAGATGTCGTTATCGCACACGAACGCGGTGAAATTCACTATCATGACCTCGACTATGCTCCCTTCTTTCCAATGTTTAACTGTATGTTAATTGACCTTGAAGGCATGTTAACCAACGGGTTTAAAATGGGAAATGCCGAAATAGAGCCGCCAAAGTCTATTTCAACCGCAACAGCCGTTACCGCACAAATTATTGCCCAAGTTGCAAGCCATATTTATGGGGGCACAACCATTAACCGTATTGACGAAATTTTAGCGCCATATGTGGCAATTAGCTTCGAAAAACACCTAAACGTCGCCAAAGAATGGGGAATTGCAGACGCAGAGGGTTATGCACACAGCCGCACCGATAAAGAGTGTTACGACGCCTTTCAATCTTTAGAGTATGAAGTTAATACACTTCACACTGCGAATGGCCAAACCCCATTTGTCACCTTTGGTTTTGGCCTTGGAACCTCTAAAGAAGCACGATTAATTCAGCAATCTATTCTGAAAAACCGCATTGCGGGCCTTGGCAAAAATCGTAAAACGGCGGTTTTCCCTAAGCTCGTATTCGCAATTAAAGATGGCCTAAACCATAAATTGGGTGACCCTAATTACGACATAAAACAACTCGCTTTAGAGTGTGCCAGTAAGCGCATGTACCCCGATATTCTTAACTACGACCGTGTCGTTGATGTTACTGGATCATTTAAAACGCCGATGGGCTGCCGCAGTTTCCTGGGGATCTATGAAGAAAATGGGCAACAAATTCACGATGGGCGCAACAATTTAGGCGTTATTAGCCTCAATTTGCCTCGTATTGCTATCGAAGCACAGGGCAGCGAAGATGCGTTTTGGGCATTACTGGATGAACGTTTAGCCATTGCCAAAAAAGCCTTAATGACTCGCATTGCCCGTTTAGAAACCGTAAAAGCGCGTGTTGCCCCAATTTTGTATATGGAAGGCGCCTGCGGAGTTCGCTTAAAAGCGGATGACAACGTTGCTGAGATCTTCAAAAATGGTCGCGCGTCCATTTCGTTAGGTTACATTGGGTTGCATGAAACCATCAATGCACTTTTTGGCACACAGACCCATGTCTATGATGACGAAAAATTACGTGAAAAAGCCGTCGAAATTGTCAACCACTTACGCCAAGCCACTGATGAATGGAAAGCCCAAACAGGCTATGGTTTCAGTTTATACAGCACACCAAGTGAAAACCTATGTGACCGCTTCTGCCGTCTCGATACCGCTGAATTTGGTGTGATACCAGGTGTTACCGACAAAGGTTACTATACAAACAGCTTCCATCTAGATGTTGAAAAACAGGTGAATCCTTACGATAAAATTGATTTTGAAGCGCCTTACCCTGCACTCGCGAATGGCGGTTTTATCTGTTATGGCGAATATCCAAACTTACAACATAATGTTAGAGCCTTAGAAGACGTGTGGGACTACAGCTATCAACATGTGCCTTATTATGGTACTAACACACCCATTGATGAGTGTTATGAATGCGGTTTTTCCGGTGAGTTTTCCTGCACCAGCAAAGGCTTTACCTGCCCTGCTTGTGGTAACCATGATACTAACCGAGTTTCGGTTATCCGCCGTGTGTGTGGCTATTTAGGCAGCCCAGATGCAAGACCATTTAATGCAGGTAAACAAGAAGAAGTAAAACGCCGTATTAAGCATTTAGGTAACGGTCAAATAGGTTAATACTATGAATTATCACCAATATTATCCTGTTGATGTCGTCAATGGCCCCGGAACTCGCTGTACACTGTTTGTGGCAGGGTGTGTTCATCAATGCCGTGGTTGTTACAATCAAAGTACATGGCGAGTTGATTCAGGTGTGCCATTCACCCAAGAAATGGAAGATCAAATTATCCAAGATTTGCAAGACACGCGTATTCGTCGACAGGGTTTGTCCCTGTCGGGCGGAGACCCGCTACACCCAGCCAACTTGCCTGCGGTGCTCAAGTTGGTTAAACGCGTAAAAGCCGTTTGCCCAGATAAGGATATTTGGTTATGGACAGGATACATATTGAGTGATTTGACGCTTGAACAACAAAAAGTGGTGAGTTTAGTTAATACCGTAATTGACGGTAAATTTGAACAGGATTTACATGACCCACGCTTAATTTGGCGCGGTAGCTCCAATCAAGTGATCCACAAATTGCGTTAAATTTGGCATTCCCAATGTAGTTTGGTACCAAAACCTAATTTGTTATCGACCATTTTGACATTCCGCAAGTGAAGCTGCCAAACAGGCAGTTTCGCTACTAATGCCACAGGGAAACGACGACAGTAAAAACCGCGGGCAAGCCGTTCTTCCTCACCTTCTAATATTTTAATTTCACCTGTAAATTGAATACCTTGTATTGCATTAACGGCTTTGGTTTGCGCTGATATTGTGCCAGCCACTTGCGGGTTAGCCACCATCAATTGCCCATGCCTTGAATTCGCGTCTGTCATTAAAACCAGGCACATCGTTTTCGCATCAAATGCATAGTAACAACTGGCAGGCCAGATATCATTGTTATGGTGAGTAAAAAGAGAGAAAACGTGTTGGCGGGCAATATAGCGCTGGATGTGCTTTAAAGTTTGTTCAGGCGTCATAGCGGTTTCCATGTAAACCCGTTCAGAACAAGCTTTTGGGGGATTCCCCTTAAGCTTGCTTAAACCGTTCTGAACGTAGGCATAAAATTCGCTATTACTATACTCTAACTAGCTGAAATATTAACCTAAATATTTTTAGGCCTATACGCCAACTAAATTCGAGTCTTTACTCTAAATAATTCGAGTTGTAGCTAGGCGGCAAGTGAACGAGGCGCTAGGAGCATACATAAGTATGTGACTAGTGCGAATGAACGCGGCCAACAACGCTACGGCTCGAAGTATGACAAGTAAATATGATGAATAGGGTTATTTATAGATAGCCGCGGTACCATTCATTGAGTTTTCACCACCAGCAGAAATCACACGGAATGAAGTTGCACCAGCTTCATCAGCTTTTTTGGCTAATTGTGCGGTCAGGTCATTGACACTCACTGCACCTGTTACTGAGACATAACCCGCAGCTGGCTGACTAGTATGTTGAACTTCTTCAGCAGCCATTGAACCGAATGATGCAGCACCTAAAGCTAAAGCAGCAGCAAATAATGTTGATTTTTTCATTGTATATTCCTTCTTGTAAACTTGATTTTTAGTTGGGATTTTTACTGTCCCTCTGTGATATGGATCATATTATGCGCTTTAGTTTGAAAAGAAAATTAGCTAATTTTGCTATAGTTATTCAAATAATTTGAATCATAACTTAGATTGAGGTTACAAATTTGTGACAGTTTCATATCATTTTTTATTTAAATTTTAATATGTTATAAATATCTTACTTAACGAATATATTCGTTGTTCACCCAATATTTTTCCCTTATAAATCAGCACAAAATGATAAAAACAACACTAAATAATAGCCAATTAGAACAAAATGACTGGTATCTTTACTTGGTGAGAGAGAAAAATAACGCCTTGTATTGTGGTATCACCACCAATGTGCAACGTCGTTTTGAGCAACATAAAGCAGGAACAGGGGCAAAAGCATTGAAAGGGAAAATGCCACTGACATTAGCATTCTCGTGTTTTATTGGTTCTCGTTCAGCAGCGTCGAAAATAGAATATCAAGTTAAGCAACTGAATAAAAAAACAAAAGAAAGGCTGGTCATAGACCAGCCCGATGACTTAGTTAACTACTTAGCTAACTATAAATTATTGAAGTGTGAAGAGTAAGTCACCAAACCTTGGTGTTCTCCAATTTCACCATTCTCTAAGCCACAAACCAAAAAATGAGCTTGTTGTTCAGGCCATTGGCAGCTTATACCGTGACTTGCAGCGGGTTCAAAACCGAAGCGCGAATAGTAGAGTTCATCCCCCAGTACAACGACTGCACCATAACCAAACTCATTGAGGCTATCTAACCCTTCATAGACCAGTTTTTCTGCAATCCCTTGGCCTTGATGCGCTTTATTTACCGCTAATGGTGCAAGGCCAACCCATTGCACGTCTTCATCGTTAACGTCGACAGGCGTGAAGCCTACATAGCCAATCACTTCACCATCATCATTTGTTGCCACAACCCCGAGAGTTAGCAAACCATCCTCACGTAAATGTTGAACAAGATTAGCTTCTGCTTCAGTTGGAAACGTTTCACGCAATAATTTATCAATACCCATTGCGTCGACAGGGATTTCAACTCGAATTAGCATGAAGTTAACGCAGGCGACTTATGCTCTACGTCCTCACTTTCATGCACGGTTTTAATTACATCAGCCAATTGTAATAAAGCAAAACGCAACGGAGCTGGCATATTTTCGAGTTCAAAAGCATCCATTAAGTTTTTCACATAGAGGCCAAGCTCTGTATCCCCTTCAATCACCAACCTACGTTGGAAAAAGAGCGTATCAGGGTCTTCTTTACGCGCGGCGATCAGTACTAGATCATTCGCATTACCACTCACACTAACATCAGCCTCTGCATGCTGTTTGACGGACAGTTGGCCACCTTGCAAACTGATAAACCAGACTAACGCTAAGTCACGAACTTCAACCTTTAGCCATTTGTCCTCGAGAAAATCAAGTTCCCCTTCTTTCACTGATTCACGAAATTGCCAGCTTAGTAATTGCTCAAGAACTTGGCGCTGCAATGCGAATGGGGTTACTTTTAAAGGCAGTTTCAAAAATGAAGGGCCTTTCGTGATGAGTTGAGAACGAATTTTACCTAACACAGTACTGACTCCCGTAGTAATTGTCTGCCCGTTTTCGTGTAACTACTTAACAGCAGTAGCAGCTCGAATTATTTAGGGTAACATATTGCATATTTAGACGATTAAATTTTCGACGCTAATAACCCCATTTATTGAAGCCATTAACCTAACATTTGACTCACGATAAGTTATCTTGCCAAAAAATGTTATTATTGGCTTGATCCTATATCAATTTTTGCCCATCCCGCCAATATTTATTTCTCACTTCCCATGGATAAAAAATCATCCCTAATTACCTATCCGTTCAAATAAACGATCAAAAACTAGTCATAAATAATTCATATACCCTATTTATAAAACTTATCCTCTTTCATTTGGTAAAGTTGCTTTATTACCCACCAGCCCCCTTATTTCCCTAACGACCTTAATTAACGAATACTGATATCCATTAACAATTTCTCTGCTCTAAATCAAAATCTATAACAGTTCTGTTGACTAGAATGTCAGCTGTTAAATTTTACACAGGGATAGGACAATGGAATTACTCTGCCCCGCAGGGAATTTGCCCGCTTTAAAAGCGGCGGTCGATAACGGCGCTGATGCCGTTTATATTGGACTAAAAAATGATACCAATGCACGGCATTTCGCAGGACTTAATTTTACTGAAAAAAAACTGCATGAAGCTGAGCGTTATATCCATAACCGTAAACGAAAATTACATATTGCGATTAATACGTTTGCACATCCTAATGGTTACGAACGTTGGCAAAACTCCGTCGATCTTGCCGCAGATCTTGGTGCTGATGCCTTGATCTTAGCCGATATTGCCATGTTAGAGTACGCTGCAAATAAATACCCACATATTGAAAGGCACGTTTCTGTCCAAGCCTCAGCGACCAATACTGAAGCCATCCGCTTCTATGAACGTAATTTCCAAGTCCACCGCGTTGTCCTTCCACGTGTGCTATCTATTCACCAAGTAAAACAATTAGCCAAAAATAGCCCTGTGCCACTGGAAGTGTTTGCTTTTGGTAGTTTATGTATCATGGCTGAAGGGCGCTGCTATCTGTCTTCTTATCTCACAGGTGAGTCACCAAATACGGTAGGCGCATGCTCTCCAGCCCGTTTTGTTCGTTGGCAACAAACGGAAGAAGGAATGGAATCACGCCTCAATAATGTGTTGATAGACCGTTACCAAAAAGATGAAAATGCAGGCTACCCAACGCTATGTAAAGGACGTTATCTTGTCGATGAACAGAAATATCATGTCCTTGAAGAGCCTACCAGCCTCAACACCATTGAATTATTACCTGAACTGATGGCAGCAAATATTGCCTCTGTCAAAATTGAAGGCCGCCAGCGCAGTCCTGCTTATGTGACTGAAGTGACGCGTATTTGGCGCCAAGCCATCGACCGCTTCAAATCCAACCCTAACAATTTTGTCACTGACCCGAAATGGCTAAAAGCGTTAGGTGGGCTGTCTGAAGGAAGCCAAACCACATTGGGTGCCTATCATCGTAAATGGCAGTAATTTAAAAGGTAAATATCATGCAGTACTCGTTAGGATCTATTCTTTATTACTGGCCAAAACAAACGCTGGAAGATTTTTATCAACACGCCATGGAAAGTGACGCTGATATTATTTATCTCGGTGAGACGGTATGTAGTAAACGTCGTGAAATGAAGCCCAATGACTGGATAGAACTCGCGCAACAGCTTGCCAAGAGCGGCAAACAAATTGTCCTGAGTACCCTTGCTCTCCTTCAAGCACCTTCAGAACTTAAAGAGATTAGCAAGTTAGTGGATAATGGCGAGTTTCTCGTTGAAGCCCATGATTTTGGTGTGATCAACATGTTAGTCGAAAGAAACCTTCCTTTTGTCGCTGGTCACGGTTTGAATTGCTATAACGCACAAACCTTAAATATTCTGTTACGCCAAGGTATGGTGCGCTGGTGTATGCCTGTAGAGTTATCGCGTGACTGGCTGGTTAATTTGCTAAATCAGTGCGATGACATCGGTATTCGTGGCAAATTTGATGTTGAAGTAATGAGCTACGGTCACTTACCACTTGCCTATTCCGCACGCTGCTTTACTGCGCGCTCTGAAAATAAGCAAAAAGACGAATGCGAAACTTGTTGTATAAACTACCCACAAGGGCGCAAGGTGCTTTCTCAGGAACATCAGCAGGTGTTTACGTTGAATGGTATTCAAACGCTCAGTGGTGCTTGCTATAACCTTGGCAATGACCTGTATTCAATGCATGACCTTGTGGATATTGTACGCATATCCCCTGAAGGTATTGAGTCACTTGAGATATTCAAGCAATTTAAAGCGAATGAAAATGGGGATATTCCATTGAATATTTCAGATAAAAATTGCAATGGTTATTGGCGACAAATTGCAGGATTGTCGATGGTGCCTTAAATCAATTACCCACCTTATAACCACCTATCCTCAGGTACAATGCATTTGCATTACACTGAGGATAGACTGGAAAGTTTTGAGGTAAATAAAATGATTGATATAGACCCAAGCACCGTGTCTTTACGTGCAAAATCCCACCTTACCGAATGCAGCCAAACAACTATCCCTGCGGCTATACGTGATGCCTATCAAGTATTTGCCTCAATGCTAAGTACAGGTAGCCCTCCTGATGACTGGGAAACCTTAAGCCAAGAAGCAAAAATGGCAACAAAAGCCGTTGATCCCAACTCAGCAATAGGTTTCCTACTCAAAAATAACGGTTAATGCCGATGCCTGCGCCAACGGTTAAACATATGGCTAATATGGCGTAATTCTCCATCTCGGAGCATACCAATGAATACCCCAATAACCGTGTAAATAACGCCTAAAATCAACATCATCACGATATCCATAAGTACATCACTAAACGGTAATCCCATTTGGTTAAGGCCTGCCATGGCGTTTGTAGCCCATGTAGATGGTAATGCAGAGGCAATCATACGTACCCAATCAGGCATCGCCTGTAGTGGCCAAATCGTGCCTGACATATAAAACACCGGGGTGGTAATAAATGCCAAAGTTAAGTAAATCATTTCAACACTGCGTAAACATTCCGTCACTAACTTGCCAAGCCCTAAAACAGCTAATAGGAATGGGAACGTGAACATCCAAATTACATACAATGGCGCTTCTTGTCGGTAGCCCAATACCCATGGCCAAAGCGCGAAAAATACAGTGGATAAAAATAACCAGATCGGAATTAAAGCAGATAACGCCCCTAAATAAACGGCTAATGGCGGCTTTCCTTTAGGCGTAGAACGCACCGCGATACTGACTCGTACACAGGCAATCAGTAAGGAGTGCTGCAATAACATCACCAATAAGCCAGGAAAAACGATCGCTGCAAAGCTGATCCCTGGGTTATACAATGGCTCAGTTTCACTGCGGATAGGGGTAATAATCACTTTAGCCTGCTCTTGGCTATAACCTGCTTTAGTGAGTAATTGGGTGTTATAAGCATTGAGCAGGGTTTGGTAGGCTTTTGATAACTCTTGCTGAATTTGCCCACTCGCTAGCCGGTTGGTTCCATCTCCATACACTGGCACCGTGATATTTTTACCGCTCAGTAAATGTTGTTGGAAATCCGTTGGAATGATAATTATCGCGAATAGTTTTCTCGCGATCATATCTTGACGCGCTTGAGCAAGGTTATCATAACTTTGCAATTCCACTTTCGGTGTCGCATCGAGGTCACGGATTAACTCGCGGCTTGCTGTGCTGTGATCCATATCAATCACAGCAACAGGTAAATCCCAAAGAACGGGCTTTGCATAAACTAAGCTCATGACGCACAGAGAAACCAACAATAACAGCCACATCGGTTTTTCCAGCATTCCCAGTAGCACTTTACGAAAGGTTGCAAAATAAATAGCCATCAGACAACCCCTCCTTGGTTTTCTAACCGTTTGACTAAACGCTTACGAATTAAAAAGCCAATGACAAATGGGTAAATCAATAAGAATAGACACACTTGAACAATGCGAGCAAAGGAAATCTCCCGCAAGAAAATATCAAACATGGCATTTAACGTATGTGTAAGTGGTTCAATATTCGAAATAATTTGTGCAGGCAATATCATTGACAGTTCCGGTACCGCCATACCCGAAAAGGCCAAAGCGATACTCACCAGCATCCCTATCAAGCTATACGCCATAATGGCACTTGAGGTAAAACTAAACAGCAATAAACCAATACTCTGCGCTGCTATGACATAGAAAAACCCTAATATAATCATATACAACGGGTTTCCTACCACTTTAGCATCAAAAATAGTAACTAATGCCGCAATCTCTACAGCAAGTAATATACTGAAAAATAAGGTATAAGGGGCTAACTTCCCAAGTAACGCCATCACAAACGGTTTAACACTTTGTAAGGTAGAACCTCGTGACATCGTATAGATTGTTGCGGTAACAACAAACAGCTGGAGCATATGAATGGTTGCAGCAAACTGCTGATAATAAATATAACTACCGCTCGGGTTAAATAAACTGTCATAAGAAAGTGTCACTTGGGCTAACGGAGGCAACGCCTTTCCCATTGACTTGGCCATTTCTTGGCGATACTTCGCATTCAGCTCTGCCACTAACCCACTAAAATCTTGAATCGCATAACTGCCTGATGCATAGAAGAGCGCATTATAATACATACGTAGCTCAGGTTGACGCCCCCGTAAGACATCTTCTTCGAAGTTATGAGGAATGTACAATAACGCGTAATCTTTTGAACTACCGAGTCTTTTTAATGATGTACTGAGATTGTCATCAATGGTTTTCACATCCGCATGTGAACCCGCATCGAGGTCACGAATAATTTGCCGAGACACTGGGCTATGGTTATTGTCCACCACAGAAACGGGTAAATCCATCAATGTCCCCTCTGAAAAGTTAGCACTAACTAACGTAAACAGCATTAATGGAAACAGCCAGCTTAACCAATGAAAAACAGGGCTACGAATAGCCATTTGGGTTTCACGGCTAAAGGCGTGCTCAAAACCGTGCCAAGCGAACTTAAATTTCATGGCAACACCTTTTACTTATCCCAGTGCCATAATACACTCATACCAGGCCTTAGCCCTTCAATCGGCTCTACAGGGTATAAACGAATTTCAAATGTTTTTAAATCGAAGTCACCGGTTGCACGTGTCGCTCGTTTTGTCGCATAGTCACCTTTCGGTGCGATATAGCGAACCTCAGCCTCAATTAACTTATTCCCCAAGGCAGGCACATCAAGTTGCACTTTGTCGCCTTTTTTCACATCAACTAAAATATCTTCACGCAAGTTATAGACAAAATAAGCTTGAGGAAGTCGAATTAATGAAATTAAAGGACTACCGGCATTGAAAAGTTCACCTATTTCAGCAGGAATAGGGCCAACTTCGCCATCTACAGGGGCTTTTACTTGCAAGTCATCAATTTGTACTTGGATTTCAGCAAGTTTATGTTCTGCTTGTTGTAATGCCGCTTCATATTGTTGGCGTTGCTCTATACGGTCACCATGTAAGCCCTCATCTAAGCGCGCTTTTGCACTTTGCACTTGCGAAAAAGCCACATCTTTGGCTTTACGTGCATTATCAAGCTCATTCGCGGAAACATACCCTTTACCTTTCAAATTACTCAAACGAGCATATTCACGAGACGCATTTTGATATTGAGAATTGGCTTGTGACAATGAGGCTTGTAAATCGCGGATGGTTTCAACACGAGTCCCATTCATGGATTGTTCTAGTTGCGCTTTTGCTTGGTCTCTCGCGGATTTCGATGCCTCATATTGCGCTTGCAGTTCTGGGCTCTCTAGAGTTATCAGTAATTGCCCTTGTTTGACATCATCGCCACGCTCTACGTGGCGTTCTATCACTCGTCCTTTTGCCTTCGAGGTGACGATTACCTCGGGTGCATCCACCTCTCCCTGTAACAATAAATATTGGTTATGGGAATGAAAAAGTGCCGCTGCTGCGATTAAGATAAGCATCAGCAAAATCAGTGCTATTGTTCTTTTTTTCATTATTTATGTGAACCTTAAATAATAACGGGGGAAACTATCATCCCTAGAGTATGACAAGAAAGTTAAATACAGCGTTAATAAATTCGTGCGCAAGATCACGAAAAGGTAGGACATTGACTAATATTGAAGCGATTTCTACCTTATGTCAAATAATGATGAGTGCACTTTTCTCAAATGCCGATTACTTAGCCAATGACTTACGGTATAATGACTAGCCAAATAAATACTAAAAATAGATAACAATAGTAAATAACTCAACCCCAAATAAGAATCCCACAACGTGAACACGACGAGCCATGCTCTAAATAATTCGCGATGTGGGTAGGCGGCAAGCGAGACTATCTTGGGAAGCATACATCAGCATGTGACCCGAGTAGGCGAGAGCAGCCAACACCCCCACAACGTGAAACATAACGAGCCATGCTCTAAATAATTCGCGATGTGGGTAGGCGACGAGGAAGCGAGACCCTAGGAACATACATCAGTATGTGACTAGGGCGAGATGACGAAGTCAACACCCCCACATCACGAATTATGACGAGCATGTACGAATTTGATTTAATATTACTCCTACTCCAGCAAATGTGTGTCTACCTCGTTATTGCTTGGGCGCTTAGCCGCACACCATTAGTTATCCCTCTTCTGAAGGTGACCATCCGCTTACCGCATAAAGTCATGTGCTACCTGATTTTCTCGGTATTTTGCATTATCGGTACTTATTTTGGTTTGCATATCAATGATTCTATTGCCAATACTCGCGCTATTGGAGCCGTACTTGGCGGCCTATTAGGCGGCCCTGTGGTCGGCTTTGCTGTCGGTTTCACTGGTGGGCTGCATCGTTATTCATTAGGAGGGATGAGCGCCTTTGCTTGTATGGTCTCGACCATTGTTGAAGGATTGATTGGCGGGTTAGTTCATCGTTACTTTATGAAACGTGGCGAAATTAATAAAATTTTTAATCCTATGATTGCCAGTTGTGTCACTTTTATCGCTGAAATCATACAGATGCTAATTATTTTATTGCTGGCGAAACCTTTCGATGAAGCGCTAGAACTCGTTAAAAATATCGCTGCACCGATGGTGATCGCGAATACTATTGGTGCGGCAATGTTTATTCGAATTTTACTCGACCGCCGTGCGATTGTTGAGAAATACACTACCGCGTTCTCTGCTCAGGCACTAAAAATTGCTTTAACAACTGAAGGGATTCTGCGTAAAGGCTTTAATGCTGACAACAGCATGAAGGTCGCTAAGATTATTTATCAAGAGTTAGAAATTGGTGCTGTCGCCATTACAGATCGTGAAAAAATACTCGCGTTTATTGGCATTGGCGCTGACCACCATCGACCCGGGACACCGATTTCGTCAAGCCAATCAAGGCAAGCTATTGAAAATAATGAAGTCGTCTATGCTGACGGCAATGAGACTCCGTATAAATGCTCATTAAGCCCCACCTGTAAACTCGGCTCTGCGTTAGTGATCCCATTACGCGGAGAAAACGAAAAAGTGATTGGTACCATTAAACTGTATGAAGCGAAAAATAGCCTGTTTAGTTCCATAAACCGTACTCTCGGTGAAGGAATTGCCAGCTTGTTTTCTGCACAAATTTTAGCGGGCCAATATGAACGCAACAAACAATCATTGTTGCAATCCGAAGTTAAGCTGCTTCACGCTCAAGTAAATCCTCACTTTTTGTTCAATGTGCTCAACACTCTGCAAGCCGTGATCCGTAAAGATAGCCAACAAGCAGGCCAGCTTGTGCAGTATATTTCGACGTTTTTCCGTAATAACCTAAAACGGCCCGAGCAAAGTGCCACACTCGGCGAAGAAATTGAACATATCAATGCCTATTTACAGATAGAAAAAGCCCGTTTTCAAGAAAGCTTACAAATTCATATTGAGATCCCTGATGAAGTCAAACAGGTTGAACTGCCTGCATTTACCCTACAACCATTGGTTGAAAATGCAATTAAACATGGCACCTCACAGTTATTAGAAACGGGTTATATTACAATACGTAGTTATATCGGCAGTGAACATGTGTATATCGAAATAGAAGATAACGCAGGGCTATATAAGCCTGCAAAACAGTCTGATGGCTTAGGGATGGGCTTAGTCGATAGGCGCTTACGTTTAAAATATGGTGAGCAATATGGCATCAGCGTAGAACACGAGCCAGAAAAATTCACCCGAATGAAAATTCGCCTGCCTTATTTGGCTACAACATAATAATGATTAAATTACCTCTATGAATGTATTGATTGTTGATGACGAACCTCTTGCACGGGAAAATGTGCGTTGCCTGCTCGAAGAATACGATGATATTGAAATTATTGGCGAATGTGCCAACGCAATAGAAGCGATTGGCATCATCCATAAAAAAAAGCCTGATGTGGTCTTTTTGGATATTCAAATGCCACGCCTAACGGGTTTAGAAATGGTACGCATGCTAGATCCAGAAGACCGCCCTTATATTGTCTTTCTTACCGCTTTTAATGAATTTGCCATTCAGGCTTTTGAAGAACATGCTTTTGATTACTTGTTAAAACCCCTTGAAACAGAACGATTAGAAAAGACCTTAAACCGCCTACGCCAAGGCAAGCAAAAACAAAATCTAGAGCTGTTAAGTAACAATGAGCCACTAAAATTTATCCCTTGCACTGGCCATAGCCGTATTTATTTAATGAAACTTGATGAAGTGCTATATGCCACCTCGCGAATGAGTGGCGTGTATGTAATGAGTACGCAAGGATTGGAAGGTTTTACAGAGCTCACTTTACGAACCTTAGAAACTCGAACACCTTTAGTGCGCTGCCATCGCCAATATTTAGTCAATATGACCCAATTAAACGAAATTTTATTTGGTGACAGTGGGCAAGCGGAGTTAGTACTGAGCTCAGGTGAGCGCATTCCTGTTAGCCGTCGTTATCTAAAACCACTAAAAGAGGCATTGGGGTTAGCTTAAAATCATAATATGAAAAATTGTTCTCTAACATGTATAACAATTTGAAAACACAACAATCAGATGCTTTATTAAAACTGATTATGGCCGCTAAAAATAACGTGGATAATAATCGTATAATGACAGTTAGTGAAGCTAGAAGAAGGTTGATTGAAAGAAGGGCTAAACAAACTTAAATAAAAAAACCCGCACTTCAATGAAATGCGGGTTTTGTGTTTTAGTAGGGAATTAATCCCTATAAAACCAAGTCATTATGCGTTATGGCTGCTGCTACGACGACGAGGTGCCGCATTAGTGCCATCTTGGCGTGGAGCAGAGTTACCACGGTCACGGTTACCACCGCCACGACGCTCACCGCCGCCACGACGTTCACCACCACGGTCATTACGACGACCTGCACCGAAGCCACCTTCGCTACCGCCATCACGACGACCACCACCACGACGCTCACCACCGCCACGACGTTCGAACGGTTGTGCATCACCGATCAGCTGCATTTGAGTTGGTTTATTCAAAATGCGTGCGCGACTTAAATGAGTTAACACGTCCGTTGGCATACCTTTTGGCAATTCAATTGTCGAGTGCGTTCCGTACAATTTGATATTACCGATATAACGGCTGCTGATATCCGCTTCGTTAGCAATCGCACCAACAATGTGACGAACTTCCACACCATCATCACGGCCAACTTCGATACGGTACATCTCCATATCACCCACATCACGACGCTCACGACGACCGCCACGCTCACCGCGTTCTGCACGGTCAAAACCATTACCATTGCTATTACGGTCACGACGATCACCACGACGATCATCACGGTCGTTGAATTCACGACGTGGGCGACGCGGTGCATCTGGTGGCAAGATCAGCGCACGTTCACCTTGTGCCATTTTCAGCAAGGCTGCCGCTAAGGTTTCCATATCAACATCTTCTGATGGGGACATTTTCGCTAACAGTGAACGGTATTGGTCTAAATCGCTGCTTTCTAATTGCTGTTGAATTTTCTCAGCAAATTTCGCCTGACGACGTTGGCTAAGCAGATCGGCATCTGGTAACTCAACTTCAGGAATAGTCAGTTTCATCGTACGTTCAACGTTACGTAGCAGACGACGTTCACGGTTCTCAACAAACAGTAACGCACGGCCCGCACGGCCCGCACGACCTGTACGACCAATACGGTGAACGTAAGACTCCGCATCCATTGGGATGTCGTAGTTAACAACTAAGCTAATACGCTCAACATCCAGACCACGCGCTGCAACGTCAGTAGCGATCAAGATATCTAGACGACCATCTTTTAAGCGCTCTAACGTTTGCTCACGCAGTGCTTGGTTCATGTCACCATTCAATGCGGCGCTGTTGTAGCCATTGCGTTCTAATGCTTCAGCCACTTCTAATGTTGCATTTTTGGTGCGTACGAAAATAATCGCAGCATCAAAGTCTTCTGCTTCTAAGAAACGTACTAACGCTTCATTTTTACGCATGCCGTACACAGTCCAATAGCTTTGAGCAATATCTGGACGAGTGGTAATGCTAGCCTGAATGCGAATCTCTTTCGGGTCTTTCATAAAACGACGTGTAATACGACGAATTGGTTCAGGCATTGTTGCAGAGAACAGCGCAGTTTGGTGCTCAGCTGGAATTTGGCTCATGATGTTTTCAACATCTTCAATGAAGCCCATACGCAGCATTTCATCAGCTTCGTCTAAAACTAAGCCTTTTAATTTAGAGAGGTCTAACGTGCCACGTTTTAAGTGATCCAGAAGGCGGCCTGGTGTACCCACAACAATTTGCGGTCCTTGGCGCAGCGCACGTAATTGTACGTCATAACGTTGGCCACCATACAGGGCAACAACGTTAACGCGATTCATATGTTTAGAGAAATCGCTCATTGCTTCCGCTACCTGAACAGCCAACTCACGAGTTGGTGCAAGGACTAAAATTTGCGGAGCTTTTAAATCTGGGTCGATGTTATGCAGTAATGGCAAACTAAATGCAGCAGTTTTACCGCTACCTGTTTGTGCCATACCTAATACATCATTACCATCCATTAACAATGGAATACATTGTTGTTGGATTGGTGATGGTTTTTCATATCCCAGGTCGTTTAGTGCTGTCAAAATAGATGCTGATAAACCTAACTCAGCAAAAGAAATATCGGTCTCAGTAGTCATGTAAAGGTGCCTCATACATAATGGCAGCCAGTTTACATAACCATGCGAAAATCATTTCGGTCATTTTCATTTAAAATGTGAACTGGCTCAAATTGTGTTTATTAAACGAACAAATAGGCCGTCATCCCGAGGGATGATGACTTAAAAAAATATCGTGAAATGTTCGTCAGCTATTGCTGGCCCGATTCTAAAAGGTCGTCTTGTTCTTGGCCTAACAGCGCCAATTCCAACAATGCATAGCGGTGTTCAACAAAGCTGTGAGCGTTGTTAGCTACCGTCAGTTTGAATAACGCAACTGCGCTATCCTTATCCCCCAGACTTAGGTAATGCTTACCTAAATAGAAGTTAGTTTCACTGAGATGCTCAGCGAGCGAAGTGTTATCCGTAGACGTTTCTTTCAAACGCGCCATCAATGTATTTTCATCGATATTGCCAAGATAGAATTCTACGATATTCCAGCCCCATTGCCCTTTCTCCGCTTGGTTGTAGCGGGCGGCAAGATTATCTTGCGCCATACGCGGGTCTATGTCTTTCTCTACGAGATAAAGCCACAGAGTACGAAAAGGATCATTTGGATCTATCTGATAATACGCCAGCAGATCATCCTGCGCTAGTTTGTATCGTTCACCGTAATATAATGCGATGCCACGATTCATTCGCGCGAAATTGTAAGTTGGATCAAGCTCTAAAACAGAATCAAACGCTTCATAGGCAGCATCATAATTGCCTGCCTGCGTAAAATATATTCCTAAAAAATTAAAAACTTCAGGAATATCAGGACGAATGGCTAACGCAGTTGAAAAATCATTACGCGCCAGTGCCCTTAAACCGAGACTATCATACAACACACCGCGCTCATATAAAAGCTGTGCGTATTCATCATCGGTTAAAGACCGGCTCGCAAGGATTTGTTCCATACGAGCCAGTATCACTTCTTGTTGCAATGAAGGTTGAAGTGGAACGGCAAATACCTCGTTCTTTCGCCAATCTTTGCTACTACATCCAATAATAACAAAAAAGATAAGCGCCAAGAGCACACGCGGTAACGTGCGATAATCTCTCACCCGAAGACAGATACTGTTCGACATACTCCGCCCTTACATTACCACGCTTTACAAATTATGGTTTCAGCAAATTTAGGCTGATAGCGCCCTAACTTAATAGAGCGCGGTTAGGTCAGCTTACTCTGCTGAGTCCTGCGGCTGTGCAGTTGATTCTTCAGTTGCTACCGCTTCTTTCATGCTAAGACGGATACGACCTTGACGGTCAATTTCCAATACCTTAACAGGAACTTCTTGACCCATTTGCAGGTAATCTGTCACTTTCTCAACACGCTTGTCCGCGATTTGAGAAATATGAACCAGACCTTCTTTACCCCCACCAATCGCAACGAATGCACCAAAGTCGACGATACGGGTTACTTTACCTGGGTAAATGCGGCCCACTTCAACTTCTGCAGTAATGTCTTCGATACGACGAATGGCTTCTTTCGCTTTCAGGCCATCAGTTGCGGCAATCTTAACAGTACCATCATCTTCGATTTCAATCGTTGTGCCAGTTTCTTCCGTTAATGCACGGATCACTGAACCACCTTTACCGATGACATCTTTGATTTTGTCTGAGTTAATTTTGATCGTGTAAATGCGTGGTGCAAATTCAGAGATCTCTTCACGTGGACCATTAATTGCTTGTTCCATTGTACCAAGAATGTGCAGACGTGCACCTTTTGCTTGGTTCAGAGCAACTTGCATGATTTCACGTGTGATACCTTCGATTTTGATGTCCATTTGCAGTGCACTGATACCTTCACGGCTACCAGCTACTTTAAAGTCCATGTCACCTAAGTGGTCTTCGTCACCTAAGATGTCAGACAGAACAACGAAATCGTTACCTTCTTTCACCAGACCCATTGCAATACCTGCAACAGCGGCTTTAATTGGCACACCAGCATCCATCAGTGCTAATGATGCACCACAAACAGATGCCATTGATGATGAACCATTAGATTCAGTGATTTCAGATACAACACGGATAGTGTATGGGAAATCAGCGTGGTCTGGCATTACTGCTAACACACCACGTTTCGCTAAACGGCCATGGCCGATTTCACGACGTTTTGGTGAACCCACCATACCAGTTTCACCAACAGAGTATGGAGGGAAATTGTAATGGAATAAGAAACGGTCAGTATATTCGCCCATTAATTGGTCGATAACCTGCGCATCACGTTCTGTACCTAACGTTGCCGTTACCAGTGCCTGAGTTTCACCACGAGTAAACAGTGCAGAACCGTGAGTACGTGGCAGAACTCCTGTACGAACGTCCAGAGCGCGAACCATATCTTTTTCGCGGCCATCGATGCGTGGCTCACCACGGATAACACGGCTACGAACAACTTGCTTTTCTAAGCTTGCTAAAATGTCAGCAACTTCAGAAACATCAACGTTTTCGTCTTCAGCAACTAATACTGCAGTGACTTCTTCTTTGATTAAGTCAACCTGCGCGTAGCGCTCTTGTTTCTCAGTGATGCGGTAAGCGTCGCCCATACGGCTTTCAGCTAATTGTGCAACACGGTCATGCAGAGCTTGGTTAACTGGCTCTGGCTGCCAATCCCATTTCTCTTTACCCGCTTCTTTCACTAATTCATTGATATTCTGAATAACAACTTGTTGTTGGTCGTGGCCAAATACCACTGCACCTAACATTTGCTCTTCGCTTAATAAATCAGCTTCAGATTCAACCATTAATACCGCGTTATCAGTACCTGCAACCACTAAGTCCAAACGGCTGTTTTTCAGCTCGTCTGCTGTAGGGTTCAGAACATATTGGTCATTGATAAAACCAACACGTGCCGCACCGATTGGGCCATTAAATGGAACACCTGACAGTGCTAATACTGCAGACGCACCGATCATCGCAACAATATCTGGATTAACTTGTGGGTTAACAGACACAACAGTCGCAATGATTTGAATTTCGTTATAAAAACCTTCTGGGAACAGAGGGCGTAGAGGACGGTCAATCAGACGAGCGATTAACGTTTCACCTTCACCAGGACGACCTTCACGACGGAAGAAGCTTCCTGGGATACGGCCCGCTGCATATGTACGTTCTTGATAGTTAACAGTTAAAGGGAAGAAGTCTTGACCTTCTTTCACTTTTTTCTGTGCAACTGCAGTCACAAATACTGCAGTGTCATCCATGTTAACCATAACAGCAGCAGATGCTTGGCGTGCAATCATACCTGTTTCAATCGAGACAGTATGTTGACCGTATTGGAATTTACGAACAATAGGATTTAACACTATATTACCCTTTTTGTAAGGCTACCTGAGATTCTCAGGGAGCATTGGCTTACTCTTCCTACTACAGCCTCGCGACTAATGAGAATACTGATATTCCAGTGATCAGCTCTCTCATTAGCCGCGCGAATCGGATGCAGCGAAGAGGCATTAATAAAACAGCTTACTACGACTTATAGCTTAGCATTTAAGTTAAGTATAATTCGAGTATTACTTCAACTTTCAAAATAACTTTTAGAAGAAAAGGGGCCTCTGGCCCCTTTTCTCTGAAACTGACTCTACTCGTCATACTTCAAGTTGCAACGTTGCTGACTACATTCACTTGTACTAGCCACATACTGATGTATACACCTAGCAACTCACTCATTTGTCGCCTAGCTGCAACTCAAATTATCTAGAGTAAGGTTAGCGACGCAGACCTAAACGCTCGATAAGAGCAGTGTAACGCGCGATATCTTTACCTTTCAAGTAAGCTTGTAAGCGACGACGCTGAGCAACCATACGCAGCAGACCACGACGGCTGTGGTGATCTTTTTTGTGCTCTGCAAAGTGGCTTTGCAGGTGGTTGATTTGTGCAGTCAGCAGAGCGATTTGAACTTCGCTTGAACCAGTGTCATTTTCACCGCGGCCGAACTCAGCAACGATTTTAGCTTTCGCTTCATTACTTAGAGACATAATAAACTCCAAAATGATTAATGTAAGTGATGAGAGCCAATCTCTAATTTAGCATCTCAAGATTAAGCGCCGCTATTCTACGCTGCTTAAGGCAGCAAAGCAATAAGCGCTACTACGCGGGCTGTTCATTTTCCACAACCAAACGCTTCGGTGCGATACGTCCATCCTCACTCACCAGAGCAATACCGATAAACCGCTGCGCTGTACCACAAGTGACTCGAACCATACCGTCTTCTTCAAGGCCTTCAACCGCAGCTCTTACAGGTTGCCCCTGTTTAAAGTAAGCCGCTGTTTCCTCTGTAATATTTACAGCTGGGAAATGAACGACTGCGGTATCCATTGGCAATAATAAAGTATCAAGCAAGGACTCAAAAGACCCTTCACCTGCATCTACTTTTGCTCGTAAAGCGGCTAATTGCTCTAATGTTACCATTCGCTCATAAGGATAATTAGCCACTTGCACTCGACGCAAGTAAATCACATGCGCACCACAGCCTAACATCTCACCTAGGTCATCAATAATGGTACGAATATAGGTTCCTTTAGAACAGTGTATCTCCAGCTCTAATTCATTGTTTTCTAAACAAATAAACTGCAATTCATACACTGTAATTGGACGAGCTTCACGCTCAACCGTAATTCCTTTACGCGCATATTCATACAATGGACGACCTTGATGTTTCAGCGCAGAATACATTGAAGGAACTTGTAATGTATCACCGCGGAAAAACGCTAAAGCGTCATCCAATTGCTGCTGTGTAAACTCTACGTTACGCTCACTGATAATTTCGCCGTGTGAATCTGACGTGTCAGTACGTTGTCCAAGACGAGCAATGACGCGATAACGTTTATCTGAATCGAGTAAAAACTGGGAAAATTTCGTCGCTTCGCCGAGGCAAACAGGCAACATACCTGTTGCGAGAGGGTCAAGTGCCCCCGTATGCCCAGCTTTATTGGCATTAAAAAAGCGCCGCACTTTTTGCAGCGCATCATTTGAAGAAATATCCGTGGGTTTATCCAGCAGCACTACACCGTCAATATTACGGCCGCTACGACGACGCCCCATTATTTTTCCTCTTTATCACTAACATCCGCACGACGTTTTTCATCATCGCGGATCACATTTGACACTAAATTAGACATCCGCATACCATCAACAAGAGAGTTGTCATACTCAAATGTTAACTCAGGAATAATACGCAAACGCATTGCTTTTCCAATTAATGAACGTATAAAGCCTGATGCTTCATTTAATGCTTTAATGCCGTCTGCAACCATTTCTTCTTCACTTTTATCATTAGCGATATTGAAGAAGGTCACAAAGACTTTACCGTATGCAAGATCGCGAGATAACTCGACACCTGAAACAGTAGCCATACCAATACGTGGGTCTTTGATCTCACGTTGTAAGATGATCGCAATTTCTTTTTGCATCTCTTGCGCAACGCGCTGAGCACGACTGAATTCTTTTGCCATCGTTATATCTCCTGACAATAAAGGGGGCTATCGCCCCCTTATAACACTATTTTGTAATCACGATACTTCGTGGGCTCCCACAAAATTAACCGTCGATAGAACGCTTAACTTCAATGATTTCGAAGACTTCGATCATATCGCCAACGCGAACGTCGTTGTAGTTCTTAACGCCGATACCACATTCCATACCGTTACGAACTTCATTGACGTCATCTTTAAAGCGACGCAGTGATTCTAATTCACCCTCATAGATAACGACGTTATCACGTAATACACGGATTGGGTTATTACGTTTGATGGTGCCTTCAGTGACCATACAACCAGCAACAGCACCGAATTTCGGTGATTTAAACACATCACGAACTTCTGCCAGACCAATAATTTGCTGTTTGTACTCAGGCGCTAACATACCGCTCATCGCTTGTTTGATTTCATCAATTAAGCTATAGATAACAGAGTAGTAGCGTAAGTCAACACTTTCACTTTCAATCACACGACGAGCAGAAGCATCTGCACGTACGTTGAAGCCTAAGATAATAGCATTCGATGCCGCAGCTAATGTTGCGTCAGTTTCAGTGATACCACCGACACCAGAACCGATGATCTTAATTTTAACTTCATCAGTCGACAGCTTCATTAGAGAGTCAGTAATCGCTTCACAAGTACCTTGAACGTCGGTTTTCAGAACGATGTTCAGCTCAGATACTTTACCTTCTTCCATGTTAGCAAACATGTTTTCCAGTTTAGATTTCTGCTGGCGAGCTAATTTAACATCACGGAATTTACCTTGACGGTACAGGGCAACTTCACGTGCTTTTTTCTCGTCACGTACAACGGTGGCTTCATCACCCGCCGAAGGCACGTTAGATAAACCTAAAATCTCAACAGGCATAGAAGGACCTGCAGATTGAACTTCTTTACCTAATTCGTTACGCATTGCACGAATACGGCCATATTCGAAACCACACAGGACGATATCGCCTTTATTCAATGTACCTTCTTGAACCAGGATTGTTGCAACTGGGCCACGACCTTTGTCTAAGTACGATTCAACAACGACACCGCTTGCCATACCTGCATATACCGCTTTCAGTTCTAAGACTTCAGCTTGCAGCAAGATAGCATCGAGCAGCTCATCAATACCGGTACCTTTCTTCGCAGAAACGCTGATGAACTGAGTATCACCACCCCAATCTTCAGAAATAACACCGTACTGAGACAGCTCATTTCTAACGCGATCTGGGTCTGCTTCTGGTTTATCAATTTTATTTACCGCGACAACAATTGGCACACCTGCCGCTTTCGCATGCTGAATAGCTTCAATTGTTTGTGGCATAACACCATCGTCTGCGGCAACAACCAGAACAACGATATCCGTTGCCTGAGCACCACGAGCACGCATTGAAGTAAACGCGGCGTGACCTGGGGTATCTAAGAAGGTGATCATACCCTTGTCAGTTTGTACGTGGTAAGCACCAATGTGCTGAGTAATACCACCCGCTTCACCTGATGCTACTTTCGTTGAACGAATGTAGTCAAGTAGAGAGGTTTTACCATGGTCAACGTGACCCATAATGGTCACAACTGGCGCACGTGGCTCTTGAAGTGCAGAACCCGTGTCACGGTCATTCATTACCGCTTCTTCTAATTCGTTTTCACGACGCAGAATAACTTTGTGGCCCATTTCCTCTGCGACTAACTGTGCAGTTTCTTGGTCAATCACTTGGTTGATAGTCGCCATGGCGCCCATCTTCATCATAGTTTTGATGACTTGAGAACCTTTTACTGCCATTTTATTAGCAAGTTCACCAACGGTGATCGTTTCACCAATTACCACATCACGGTTAACCGCAACGGCTGGCTTAGTAAAGCTTTGTTGTAAAGAACTACCTTTACGTTGCTTACCTTTGCTGCGACCTGAACGGCCAGCGGCACGTTCTTCTTCGCGATCTGCTTTTTCAGAAAGTTTATTACCTTTCTTTTGGCGAGGTGCTTTTGCAGTACGATTACGTGAACGACGGCCTTCTTCTTTCTCATCACTTTCATCTTCGGCTGCACGAGCGTGCGTCGAAGTTGTTGTGTGATAATCGCTATCTTCTTCAGTTTTCGTGTCTGCAGTCCACTTTTCACCGTTTTCTTCAGCCATTTTGCGTGCTTCTTCAGCCACGCGACGTGCTTCTGCTTCAACTTTGCGCTGAGTTTCTTCTTCAGCTTTACGTTTTAGCTCCGCAGCTTCAGCTTCACGGCGTTGTTTGTCGGCATTACTTTCTACAGCTTTGCCTGCTTTTTGTTGATTTTCGCTTGGTTTCACTTTTTCTCTTTCCGCTGCTTCGCGCGTAGCTTTATCTGCTGCTTCACGTTTTGCTTTCTCTTGGGCTTCACGTTTTGCCTTTTCTTCCGCTTCACGTTTAGCTGTTTCTTCTGCTAATCGTTTTGCTTCTGCTTGACGTTGTGCCAGTTCTTCAGCTTCGCGCTGTGCCTGCTCTTCCGCTTCACGCTGCGCCTGCTCTTCCGCTTTTGCTTCTTCAGCATCACGGTTCACATAAGTGCGTTTTTTGCGGACTTCGACATTTACCGATTTGCTTTTGCCACCGGTGACGGGGACACTCAGCGTACTACGAGTTTTGCGCTGTAGTGTCAATTTGCTTGGCTGACCCGCTACTCCGCCTTGTTCACGGTTTAAATGGCTCAGTAAAGCTTCTTTTTCTGACTGGCTAACAGAGTCATTCTCACCTTTTTTGATCCCTGCTTCAGCAAATTGCTGTACCAGGCGATCAACTGTGGTTTGAATTTCCGTTGCCAATGTTTTTACAGTTTCTGTCATGCCGTTCCTTCCTGCTACAGTGTTTACGCATCGTTACCGAACCAGCAAATATTACGTGCGGCCATGATGAGCGTACCTGCTTTCTCATCATCCAGACCTTCAATATCAATCAGGTCGTCGATGCCCTGCTCAGCAAGATCTTCCAGTGTACAGATTCCACGAGTAGCCAAATTATAGGCAAGAGTACGATCCATACCTTCAAGATTCAACAAATCTTCTGCTGGCTGATTATCACCTAGGCTCTCTTTTTGAGCCAATTCTATTGTGGTGAGGGCCGCTTTCGCTCTTTCACGTAGAACTTCAACAGTCTCTTCATCAAGACCATCAATTTCCAGAAGTTCATTAATAGGCACGTAAGCCAGTTCTTCTAACGTCGAGAAGCCTTCTTCAACAAGTGCAGTGGCAAACTCTTCATCAATATCAAGATGCTTGGTGAATGTATCAATAGAAGCATGTGCTTCTGCCTGATGTTTTGCATTAAGCTCTTCTGCGGTCATGACGTTTAATTCCCACTTGTCATCACCACGGTGTTTTTTCAGTAATTGCGCTGCCAGACGCACGTTTTGACCGTTACGTCCAATGGCTTGCGCCAGATTACTGCTTTCTACGGCAACATCCATCGTACATTTGTCTTCATCGACCACGATAGATGCAACATCAGCCGGAGCCATTGCATTAATAACGAATTGAGCTGGGTTATCGTCCCATAACACAATATCAATTCTTTCGCCGCCTAATTCACTAGAAACGGCTTGAACTCGCGCTCCACGCATACCAACACAAGCACCAACAGGGTCGATACGCTTGTCATTAGTTTTAACCGCAATTTTTGCACGAGAACCTGGGTCACGGGCAGCGGCTTTGATTTCAATAATTTCTTCACCGATTTCTGGCACTTCAATGCGGAATAACTCAATCAGCATTTCAGGGCGAGAACGCGTAACAAAAAGTTGTGCGCCGCGCGCTTCAGGACGAACATCATACAGGACTCCGCGGATACGGTCACCTGGACGGAAGTTTTCACGTGGCAACATATCTTCACGCAGAATCACAGCCTCAGCGTTATTGCCTAAGTCTAACGTGATATTTTCACGATTAACTTTTTTCACCTGAGCAGTGATAATTTCACCTTGTTGCTCACGGAATTGGTCAACAACCATCGCACGCTCTGCTTCGCGTACTTTCTGTACGATAACTTGCTTAGCTGTTTGAGTGGTAATACGGTCAAATACAACAGACTCGATTTGGTCTTCGACGTACTCTCCAAGCTGCAGTGCAGGATCTTCGTATTGAGCCGCTTCTAACGTAATTTCACGCGTTGGCATTGTGACTTCTTCGACAATTAACCAACGACGGAAGGTGTCGAAATCACCTGATTTACGGTCAATTTCTACACGGACATCAATTTCTTGCTCGTATTTCTTTTTAGTCGCCGTCGCTAATGCAGTTTCCAGAGCCTCGAAGATTTTTTCACGAGGGAGGGATTTTTCGTTAGAAACCGCTTCTACAACAGCCAGAATTTCTTTATTCATCCTAGTTGCCTCATTGAACTTTATTAAAAGTGGGGTACCAAGTTAGCTTTCTGGATGTTGCCGAGGGCGAACACCTCATCCTTACCATCTACAGTAACCGTAATCATTTCACCGTCTATGGCCTTAATAACGCCTTGCCACCTACGGCGGTTCTGCATTGCTATACGCAAAGTCAATGCCACCTCTTCACCCATAAAACGCTCGTAATGCGCAATAGTGAATAATGGACGCTCAAGCCCTGGTGACGATATTTCCAGGTTATAAATGACAGAAATTGGATCTTCAACGTCCAATACTGCACTGACCTGATGGCTGACATCAGCACAATCATCAACAGTGATGCCTTCTTCACTATCGATGAAGACACGCAGTGTCGATGTGCGACCACGGATAAACTCTAAGCCAACAAATTCAAAGCCTAGCGCCTCCACCGGTGCTGAAATCATCTCTGTTAATTTCTGTTCTAATGTGGACAAGCCCACCCCCAGACATAAAAAAAGGGCTATAAAAGCCCAGTTAATTCGATTGTCAAATAACAAAAAACCCCGAAATTCGGGGCTTTATGCAACTGGACCCTGTAGTGCACGGGTTCACCATATTCTTATTATACCTGTAAAATCTAGAGAAATCGATGAGAAATTTTGAGAGCTGTTAGATAACTGCACTTGATTGCTACACCGGATAACTACTATAGACTAAGATACTGACAAGGTATATTGAATAAGAAATGGTTGCGGGAGCCGGATTTGAACCGACGACCTTCGGGTTATGAGCCCGACGAGCTACCAAGCTGCTCCATCCCGCGTTCGAAAACGTGTCATATTCTACACAGATAACCTGCAAATCACAAGCTATCTAAAATAATGGTGCCGAGGACGGGACTTGAACCCGTACGCCCGTTTTGTAGGCACTACCACCTCAAGGTAGCGTGTATACCAATTTCACCACCTCGGCACTGAGGCGAGGTTATCAATAGTTAATCAATAACCTCAAATTTTAACTTCTCACTCATCGCTGAGCTTACTACTTAATGATGGCATTAGTTGCCTTCATTCGGAATCTTTCACACTTAACGAGGGATATCGCTCGTTGGTGTAGCTGGTGCTGCCGGAACGTCTGTTGGTTGCTCGACTTTTGTAGGTTCACTAATGTTTTCCCACTTACTACCACTACCAGTTCCGTACTTGTTAGCAGTCATATTGCCAAGTATCAAACTGATGATGAAAAACACAGCAGCCAAGATTCCAGTCATACGGGTCATGAAGTTACCTGAGCCCGATGAACCAAACAGTGTTGCAGAAGCGCCCGCACCGAATGAAGCTCCCATGTCAGCACCTTTACCTTGCTGTAACATAATCAGACCAATAAGCCCGATAGCCGCTAGCAAGAAAATAATTAAAAGAGCTACATACATTTGAGTTACCTATTCAGTTGCGGTGCATAGCCTAATGCTATGACCTTTATCACTGCACACCTACTCATTTCGACCGTGAAAGAATACTCTTACGGGATTGAGCAGGTGCGAATACTAACCAAAGCTGAGCCGACAAGCAAGTCTATTTTGATTCCATTTGATTATTTGCAGAAAAAAACAACAAATCATCAAAATATCGCTCAGCTTCACCCATAATAACTTAGCCCGCTGCTTTTACAGCATCCGCAATATAGTTTGCCATTGCAGTCACATCAGCTTCATTTTCACCTTCAACCATGACACGGATTAACGGCTCTGTTCCTGATTTTCTCAGTAATACACGGCCTTTTCCTGCCAATTGTTTTTCAACTTCTTCGTTCGCTGCAACCACCGCATCACTTTGTAGTGGATCGTGTTGGCCTTTGAAACGGACATTGACTAACACTTGAGGTAATAATTTCATACCACTGCATAAGTCATGTAAGCTCATATGGTTACGTACCATAGCACTTAATACCTGCAAGCCTGCAACAATCCCGTCACCAGTAGTCGTTTTATCCAATAAAATCACGTGGCCTGAGTTTTCAGCCCCCATGCGCCAACCTTTTTCCTGTAATTTTTCGAGGACATAGCGGTCGCCCACTTTTGCACGCTCAAAAGGAATTCCTAGCTGTTTCAGAGCGATTTCTAATCCCATATTACTCATTAGTGTTCCGACTACGCCGCCTTTTAGCTGGCCTTGACGTAGCGCTTCACGAGCAATAATAAAGAGGATTTGGTCACCATCGACTTTTTCACCGAGGTGGTCAACCATGATAATGCGGTCGCCATCACCATCAAATGCCAAGCCAACGTGTGCTTTTTCTTCCAGTACTTTTTGTTGCAATTGACGCACATCCGTTGCACCACATTCTTCATTGATGTTGATCCCATTAGGATCACAACCGATAGTGATAACCTCAGCCCCTAATTCACGAAACACATTTGGTGCGATGTGATAAGTCGCCCCGTTAGCACAGTCAATCACTATTTTTAAACTTGCTAGGCTTTGTTCGTTCGGGAACGTACCTTTACAAAATTCAATATAACGGCCCGCAGCATCGACAATACGGTTTGCACGGCCTAATTCTGCTGATTCAACGCATGTGATCGGCTTTTCCATTTCAGCTTCAATAGCTTCTTCGACTTCATCAGGCAATTTGGTTCCATCAATTGAGAAGAATTTAATCCCATTGTCATAATATGGGTTATGAGATGCTGAAATGACAATCCCCGCTTCTGCGCGGAAAGTACGTGTTAAATAAGCGACCGCAGGGGTTGGCATTGGGCCAGTGAAAGATGCGGATAAACCTGCAGCAGCTAAGCCAGCTTCTAGCGAGGATTCCAACATATAACCAGAAATACGCGTATCTTTACCAATAATAATTTTACGAGAACCATGACGTGCGAGAACTTTTCCTGCCGCCCAACCTAATTTTAAAACAAAATCAGGGGTAATTGGGCTATCGCCCACTTTGCCACGAATACCATCAGTACCAAAATATTTACGGTCGCTCATACGCTTATTTTTCCTTTTCTGACAGAGTCATCTGTACCACTTGCATCGCTTGCACGGTTTCTTTGACATCATGAACTCGAATGATGTGTGCTCCTTGCATCGCAGCAATCACTGCGCAAGTTAGGCTGCCTGCGAGACGTTCTTGTGGTGGAACATTTAATAATTGTCCAATCATAGATTTACGTGACATCCCTGCCAATAGCGGTAGTCCGAAATTATGAAATTGCTCTAAGTTTGCCAATAACTGGTAATTATGCGACAAGTTCTTACCAAAACCAAAGCCTGGATCAAGGATAATTTGCTGTCTCTCTATCCCTGCAGTCACGCATCGGGTGATTTCAGCGTCAAGATAGTCTTTTACTTCACGCACCACGTTTTCATAATTTGGTGCTTCTTGCATCGTTCTTGGCTGGCCTTGCATATGCATAATGCAAACGGGTAAACCTGTTTTCGCAGCAACTTCTAATGCACCTGGCTCATGGAGCGAACGAATGTCATTGATAATATGCATGCCTGCGTTTGCAGCTTCGGCCATGACTTTCGCTTTCGAAGTATCAACTGAAATCCACACATCAAAACGCTGTGCTATCGCTTCAACAATGGGAATAACTCGGTCAAGTTCCTCATTCACAGAGACTTCAGCGGCGCCAGGACGGGTCGATTCGCCACCAATATCAATGATAGCCGCGCCGTGTTGAACCATTTTTGCCACATGCTCAAGCGCATCATGATAACGATTATGAGTGCCACCATCTGAAAATGAATCAGGAGTGACATTCAAAATCCCCATCACCTTTGGTGTGGATAAGTCAAGAACACTGCCTCTCGCTTTGATTTGCATTGTTATTTTTCCTTAACGAAAAAAACCCCAGCGAACTGGGGTCTTAGTATTTTATTTCACGACCGCTTATTGTGGTTTGCTGTCGTTATTATCTGATGGTTTTGATTCATCAGTATTATTACTATTATCGGTATTACTTGGTTCTTCAGCACTGTTATTAGGTTCTTCAGATTGAGGTTTTTCGGCTGTTTTTGCTACATTTGCCGCACCTTTACCAAATGTTCCCGTCACATTACTGACTTTTTTATCTTCATCCCAACCCGCTGGTTCACGAACTGGACGACGATTCATTAAATCATCAATCATTGGCATATCGATAGTTTCATATTTCAGTAATGCATCTTTCGTTGCATGTAGAATATCGATATTGTCTTCCAGTGTTTTGTAAGCCAGTTGGTAACAGTGGTCTAAAATTTTCTTAATTTCTTCATCAACAATACGTGCTGTTTCATCAGAAATTCCAGAACCATTACCTGAAGAACGACCTAAGAACGCTGGACCTTCTTCTTTCGAGTATTGCATTGGGCCTAAACGGTCTGAGAAGCCCCATTGCGTTACCATGTTACGTGCCGTATTAGTTGCAAACTGAATATCTGAAGATGCTCCCGTCGTTACTTTATCGCGACCGTAAATCAGTTCTTCAGCAATACGCCCCGCATAGGCTGTCGCAATCATACCTTCGAGTTTCAAGCGACTACGGCTAACTTCATCACCTTCCGGTAAGAAGAAGGCCACACCCAGTGCTTGACCACGTGGAACAATTGTGACTTTGTGAACAGGGTCATGCTCTGGCATTAAATGACCGATAATCATATGACCACCTTCATGGTAAGCCGTTGATTCTTTTTGCTCTTCGGTCATCATCAGAGAACGACGCTCTGCACCCATCCAAATTTTGTCACGCGCTTTTTCGAATTCAACCATGGAAACGACACGCATGTTTGCACGTGCGGCAAACAACGCGGCTTCGTTAACCAAGTTTGCCAATTCAGCACCCGAGAAGCCAGGTGTTGCACGAGCAAGAATGAAAGTATCTACGCTTGGATCGATAGGAACACGACGCATATGTACTTTCAGAATTTGTTCACGGCCACGAACGTCTGGTAAGCCAACAACTACCTGACGGTCAAAACGACCTGGACGTAATAAAGCAGGGTCAAGTACGTCAGCACGGTTAGTTGCTGCGATAACAATAATACCCTCATTACCTTCAAAACCGTCCATTTCAACTAGCATTTGGTTCAGTGTTTGCTCACGCTCATCGTGACCACCACCAAGACCGGCACCACGTTGACGACCTACTGCGTCAATCTCATCGATAAAGATGATACAAGGCGCTGCTTTTTTCGCTTGTTCGAACATATCACGAACACGAGAAGCCCCCACACCCACAAACATTTCCACGAAGTCTGAACCGGAAATAGTGAAGAATGGGACTTTTGCCTCACCAGCGATAGCTTTTGCCAGTAATGTTTTACCTGTTCCTGGAGGCCCTACCATCAGGACGCCTTTTGGAATTTTACCGCCAAGTTTTTGGAAACGAGCAGGTTCACGCAGAAACTCTACGATTTCGCCTACTTCTTCTTTGGCTTCATCACACCCAGCAACGTCTGCAAATGTTGTTTTGATCTGATCTTCTGTCAGCATGCGGGCTTTACTTTTGCCAAATGACATCGCCCCCTTGCCGCCACCGCCTTGCATCTGGCGCATGAAGAAAATCCAGACACCAATCAACAGAAGCATTGGGAACCAGGAAATAAAAATAGATGTCAGTAAGCTAGGTTCTTCTGGTGGTTCACCAACAACCGTCACATGCTTATTCAGCAAAGTGTCTAACAGCTTCTCATCCTGCATAGGAAGATAAGTTGTATAGCGGCTATTATCAGCCTTTCTGACGTTCAGTTCACGACCGGTGATACGAACTTCACGCACCTGATCCTGGGCTAACTCATTGATAAACGTAGAATAATCGACTCTGCGACTATTCGAATCGCTTGGGCCAAAACTCTGGAACAAGGACATCAGAACAACTGCGATGACTAACCAGAGAATCAGGTTTTTCGCCATGTCACTCAAGGGATTAACCTCATATTACAACTGTGTTAACAAATAACGCTCAGGGTACTATAGTTTTAGCCCTGTCGCTACAATGTATACTTCACGTGACCGTGCCCGCGAAGATTCGGGTTTACGAACTTTTACTTTCGTAAACAGGGAGCGGATATCCCTAAGGTAATCGTCAAAGCCTTCTCCCTGAAACACTTTAACAATGAAACTCCCCCCAGGCGCCAATACAGCACGGCACATATCCAATGCTAATTCAACTAGATACATAGAGCGAGGAATATCAACCGCTGGTGTCCCACTCATATTTGGCGCCATGTCAGACATGACCACCTGTACTTTTTTGTCGCCAACGCGTTCTAACAAAGCGGCGAGAACGGCTTCATCGCGAAAATCCCCTTGTAGGAAATCAACGCCAACGATTGGGTCCATCGGCAATAAGTCACAAGCAATAACCCGCCCATTATGACCTATTTGGCTAACAACGTATTGCGACCAACCACCAGGGGCTGCTCCTAAATCAACAACGGTCATACCTGGTTTAAAAATTTTATCACCTTGCTGGATTTCTTCCAGCTTAAACCATGCACGTGAGCGTAGCCCTTTTTTTTGTGCTTGCTGAACATATTTATCACTAAAATGCTCTTGCAACCAGCGACTTGAGCTTGCCGAACGTTTTTTATTGGCCATTGTGCTTTCCAACTATACTAAAAGAACTTCACCTAACTTGCTGCTTCTTTACCATCAAAAAGATATAATTGATGGTGATAGATATCAGATGGCGGTAGAATAAGCCATTTTCAATACTAACCAAGCAAAAAATCAATGAATCTTAATAAAAAACAAATTCAGCACCTAAAAAGTCTCGCTCACCATTTAAACCCTGTTGTTATGATCGGCAACAATGGTTTAACCGAAGGTGTTTTGGCTGAGATTGAACTCTCATTAGCGCATCATGAGCTTATCAAAGTCAAGATCGCAGGCGAAGACCGTGATACTAAAAATTTGATCGCTGATGCGATTGTTCGCGAAACTGGTGCAGTAAATGTACAAATCATCGGTAAAATTCTTGTTATCTACCGTCCTTCGGCAGACCGCAAAATCATTTTACCTAAATAATTTCCCATCATTTATATAAAAATGCCATTGAAAGCATGTTTTATATGATGAAAAAGGCCGCCTGCGGCCTTTTTCTTTAAATCAGGGAAATAATATAACCAATTCAGGGAAATAGGAATCAGATATACTCAACTTTAAGAATTTCGAACTCAACATCGCCACCTGGGGTTTTAATTGAGACCACGTCATCAACTTCTTTACCCACTAAACCACGTGCTATCGGGGAGTTAACAGAAATCAGATTGATCTTAATATCTGCTTCGTCATCACCAACGATACGATACGTTAGCTCTTCATCGGTATCAACATTCAGTACTGTCACAGTTGCGCCAAAGATAACGCGACCATTATTGACCATTTTAGTTACATCGATCACTTGAGCGTGAGAAAGCTTACCTTCGATTTCTTGAATACGGCCCTCACAGAAACCTTGTTGCTCACGTGCTGCATGATATTCTGCATTTTCTTTTAAGTCACCGTGCTCACGCGCTTCTGCAATAGATGCAATAATTTCTGGGCGACGGACAGATTTAAGGAATTCAAGCTCTTCTCTTAGCTTATCCGCACCAAGTACCGTCATCGGGATCTGTTTCATTAATAAATACCTCGGTTCAATCCTATCTAAAAACAAGTATCTTCCTGATTTTGTAACAACAGTACACCGAACACCTACGTAAAACCGGGGGGTGTTCTAGTAAAAAAACGCAATCAGACTTATGTACTCATTTATCTTATCATAATGTACGCTATTTTAACTGAGACTTAATAACGGGTCACCGTTTACTTTCTTGGGCATTACACTTTAGTATGTATTATATGTCCACCCTAATGCGTGAAATATATGTCATTATTAACTTTAACCAGAAAATGGATCATCTCTTTAGGAATTACCTTAGCCAGTACGCAAGTTTTTGCGATTCCTATTGATGAGTACAAACAATATTTACCTGATGGCACTAACCTTGCTCTGGTCGCGCAAAAAGTGGGAAGTAGCACCCCATTAATTGATTATAATGCACAGCAAATGGCATTACCTGCAAGTACACAAAAGGTTGTGACCGCTCTTGCTGCCCTATTACAACTGGGGCCTGATTACCGTTTTGTCACCAATTTTGAAACTGATGCAAAACTTAGCAACAACACATTGACTGGCGATTTAGTGATCCGCTTCAGTGGTGACCCAACACTAACCCGTCAACAAATTCGCAATATGGCTAATGCGTTAAAGCAGCTTGGGATCCATAAGGTTGATGGCGATCTCGTCGTTGATATTTCTGCTTTTACTAGCCATGACAAAGCGCCTGGTTGGGTTTGGAATGATATGACCCAATGTTTTAGTGCGCCACCTGCAGCTGCTATCATTGACCGCAACTGTTTTTCAGTTTCTCTTTATCCCGCAGAAAAAGCAGGTGACTATGCCTTCATTAAGGCGGCTAGTTTTTACCCTGTCAATATGTTCAGCGAAGTCAAAACATTAGCTAAAGGCTCCCCTGAAGCACGCTATTGCGAACTTGACGTCGTTCCTGGTGAACTAAACCGCTATACCCTGACAGGTTGTTTAACCCAACGCAGCGAGCCCTTACCACTTGCCTTTGCGGTGCAAAACGGAGCGAGTTACTCAGGGGCGATTGTCAAAAATGAGTTAACCACTGCGGGTATTGAGCTCAACGGCCATGTGAAAAAGCGCACATTCCCAGCGCCTCAATCACAAGTGTTAGTCAAAACTGAATCTAAACCACTGCATGACTTGTTAAAAGTGATGCTAAAAAAATCCGATAATATGATAGCAGACACTGTTTTTCGTACTATCGGTCGAGAATATTATGGCGTCCCAGGTACTTGGCGATCAGGATCCGATGCGGTAAGACAAGTACTGAAGCAAAAAGCGGGGATCGATCTTGGCAATACTGTGATGGTTGATGGTTCAGGACTGTCTCGCCACAATTTGATCACGCCTGCAACAATGATGGAGATCTTGCAATTTATCGCAAAAAACGATCAACAGCTCGATTTTATCTCCATGCTTCCACTTGCAGGTCATGATGGTACATTGCGTTATCGTGGCGGCTTTGATGAAGCTGGTGTAAATGGTAAAGTTTCCGCCAAAACGGGGGCATTGCAAGGGGTCTATAATCTCGCAGGTTTTATCACAACTGCCAGTGGCCAGCGTGTTGCTTTTGTGCAGTTTATCTCTGCTTATGCAGTACCGCAAAACCAGCAACGTACTCGTCGAGTACCATTAGTACGGTTTGAAAGCCGTTTGTATAAAGATCTGTATCAGAAAAACTGATCATACGTGATTTAGATATTAAAAAGGCGCTTTCGCGCCTTTTTATATTTCTAAGATAAACTATTTTTGATAAATGATTTCGACACCTTCGTCGTCATCTTCATCCCAATCGTCATCCCAGTCATCATCAAAATCTTCAGTACCAGAAAGTTGTTCCTTATGATAATCATCCCACATGAATTCAACTTTTTCAGGTTGCTGTGCATCTTCAGTTGTTGCCATATCACGTGGTTGAGTATTCATAAATTCCATGATATCCCAACAAAGTGCTTTCACACCTTCATGGTTAACCGCTGAAATCATGTAGAATTTATCTTCCCAGCCCATCGCTTTAGCAATTTCTGCCGCACGCTGTGCTGATTCCTCTTCACCTAAGATATCAATTTTATTGAAGACTAACCAACGTGGTTTTGCTGCCAGTTTTTCACTGTATTTTTCTAACTCACTGATGATGATCTTCGCATTTTCGACAGGATCAGACTCATCAATAGGGCAAATGTCAATCAAGTGAAGTAAGACACGACAGCGCTCTAAGTGTTTCAGGAATTGGATCCCAAGGCCTGCACCTTCTGCTGCGCCTTCGATCAATCCTGGAATATCGGCAACCACAAAGCTTTGCTCGTTATCCATACGCACGACACCCAAGCTTGGGACTAAAGTGGTAAATGGATAATCAGCGACTTTTGGTTTTGCTGCTGATACAGAACGGATAAATGTTGATTTACCTGCATTTGGCATACCAAGCATGCCCACATCTGCTAACAGCATCAATTCTAACAGTATTTCGCGGGTTTCACCTTTAGTCCCCATAGTACGTTGACGTGGAGCGCGATTTACTGAAGATTTAAAACGAGTATTCCCAAGCCCATGGAAACCGCCTTTAGCGACCATATGACGTTGATCATGACGTGTCATATCACAAAGTACTTCGTTGGTCCCTAAATCGCGTACACGCGTTCCTACAGGTACTTTTACAGTGATGTCTTGACCACGTTTACCTGTACATTCACGGCTTTGGCCATTTTGGCCACGTTCTGCACGAAATGATTTTTCAAAACGATAGTCGATTAGCGTGTTGAGGTTTTCGTCTGCTTGTAAGTAAACGTCCCCACCATCGCCACCGTCACCACCGTCCGGTCCCCCTTTAGGGATGTATTTTTCACGGCGGAAGCTGACACAACCATTGCCACCATCTCCTGCCACGACCAATATTTTGGCTTCATCTACAAATTTCATAATTCTTTCTCCGCTTCTGAGCCGCATAACGCTGGATGGCTGTTCTACTCAGAGATGGTGTATCTTTAATACGTGTGTAGTTCATTAAAGATCAAATATCTGAATATAAAAAGCCCCGCAAAAGGTTTTTGCAGGGCTTTAATTCTGAATTAAAGGTCAGAAAACTTATTCAGCTTCGATGCTGATAAATTTACGATTGTTTGGACCTTTAACTTCAAATTTAACTTTACCGTCCGCTAATGCGAACAGAGTGTGGTCACGGCCACAACCTACGTTGTTACCTGCGTGGAACTTAGTACCACGTTGACGAACGATGATGCTACCTGCTAATACAGCTTCACCACCAAAACGTTTAACACCTAAACGTTTTGCTTCTGAGTCACGACCGTTACGAGTCGAACCACCAGCCTTTTTGTGTGCCATTAATCTGCTCTCCTAAATCTTAAGCGATGACAGTGATCTTAACATCAGTGAACCACTGACGATGACCCTGTTGTTTACGGCTATGTTTACGACGACGGAACTTGACGATTTTAACTTTTTCGCCACGACCGTGTGCAACCACTTCCGCTTTCACTTTAACGCCTTCAACGACAGGAGCGCCGATTTGGATCTCATCGCCATTAGCAACCATCAGAACTTGATCAAATTCAACAGTTTCACCTGTTGCGATGTCCAGCTTTTCTAGGCGGACAGTTTGACCTTCGCTAACTCGGTGTTGTTTACCACCACTTTGGAAAACCGCGTACATATTAACTCCGCTTTCCGCGTACCCGCTAAATATTTCAATTCCAGAGTACGCTATAAAATATTCACAATAGGGCGCGAATTCTACGCAAAAAAGCAGCAGAACACAAGCCAATAATGCGGTTAGATGACAAAAAATACGACTTTTTTCTCAATAACCGTTTTTGAGCATTGATTTCGTCCCTATTCACTCAATTGTTACTTATTTAAACATTTTTTGCATCACACCTGATAATCTTATAATTAATAATGTTATGCTAGAAAGATAACTGTTCTATCGGTCTCCCATTTTTTTATTTCGGGAATGAACCAAAAACTAATAATATGAATAAATTACGATGAATTTAGAATCTATTATTGAACTGACAACTGAGGATATGTCAGCGGTAAACGAAGCCATCCTCAGTCAATTGAATTCAGATGTTACACTAATTAACCAGCTTGGTTATTACATAGTCAGTGGTGGCGGTAAAAGGATCCGGCCAATGATCGCAATACTTGCAGGTCGATCCTTAGGCTATTCGGGTCATAAACATACCCAAGTTGCTGCATTGATCGAGTTCATTCATACAGCAACATTGCTGCATGATGACGTCGTTGATGAATCTGATATGCGTCGTGGAAAGCAAACTGCAAATGCTGTTTTTGGTAATGCCGCGAGTGTCTTAGTAGGTGATTTTATTTACACTCGATCATTCCAGATGATGACGGATCTTGATTCAATGCGAGTGCTAAAACTAATGTCTGAAGCGACGAATGTGATCGCTGAAGGCGAAGTTTTACAGTTGATGAACTGCAACGATCCTAACATTACTGAAGAAAACTACATGCAAGTGATCTACAGTAAAACCGCACGTCTGTTTGAAGCAGCGGCTCATGCATCTGCGATTTTAGCCAATGCAACACCAGTGCAAGAAAAAGCACTACAAGATTATGGTCGTTATATTGGTACCGCTTTCCAGTTAATTGATGATCTCCTCGATTATGATGCAGACAACGCTCAACTGGGAAAAAACACGGGTGATGACTTAGATGAAGGTAAGCCTACACTTCCCCTACTTCACGCGATGCAAAATGGTAACGAAGAAGAATCAGCATTGATCCGCCAAGCCATTGAACAAGGTAATGGACGCCATCTGTTAGATACTGTTCTTGCAACCATGAAACGTTGTGGTTCTCTTGAATATACTTATGAAAGAGCCCAAGAAGAAGCACAAAAAGCGATTGATGCCTTACATGTCATTGAAGATTCAATTTATAAAGATGCATTGATCGGCTTAGCTTATATCGCAATCCAACGCCATTCTTAGTCACTAAAAAAGATAAAGCGGATCAAGAAAAGGGGAAACGCTATTTTTCCCCTTTGTCTTCTTCATCAATTTGAGCAAGCAGTGATGACAGACCATAACGCAGGATGTATTTCACTATTTTATTGCGCTCAGGCTCAGTCAGTTGGTAATACGCTTCCGACCAGATTTGCAATGCATCGGTTCTTTGGCTTTGATAAGTTACCGAAGGCTCATGCAGGCTAAGCTGCCCTTGGATTTCCCCCGGTAAGCTTTCAAAGTAATACTCAACAGCCTTACCCTGTACCCCTCTTTTACGGCGGTTTTTCCAGCCTTCTCGTCTTGCCATTAGGTTAATTCCCTGGGGTGATGTAGGGAGCCCTTCTAACCCTGCTAATTCTTTGGCAGTGAACCACAATTTTTTCATTTTCACTTCACGCTTATATTATGAAACCCGCTGTTGCAGCTTTGCTAAAATGTCATCAGTTAAAAAAATTTTTAAATTCAATATAATATTATTTTTATATATTAATTATTTACACCTTAAGTAATTGTAAATTATTTATTATTAATTAAATTAATTAGCGCTAATGCCCCTTCACGCATAATAAATGTCAGGATAATGTCTCTCTCCTCATTGGAAAGCTGGTTATAAGCTTCCTGCCAAATAAAGGCATTATCATTTCTTTTTACTTGATAAGGTGGTGAAGTTTCGTTAGCAAACTGACCTTCAAAAATATCGATAGGTAAAGAACTAATATGGTATTCCAATGCTTTGCCTTGAATACCCCGCCTTTTGCGGTTTAACCAGTTTTCACGCCTTGCCATTGCATTAATACCTTGAGTTGTCATGGGAAGCCCTTGTAACCCAACCAACTCTTTTGCCGTTAGCCATTCCTTGTACATGCTGACCCTCCTAGTCATGATGACAATTTAATTTTCAGTTGTTGAAAACTATCTATATTTTCTCAAAACCTTATTGACTCATTCGTTTTATTTATACCTATAAATAATAATATACAAATTATATTTGTTATTAGCATTCTAATTTCTTTTAATAACAGATAATTAAATAATTTACTTGCTAATAATTTAACTAATTTTATTAACTAATCTAGATATATTACTCGTACAAGTAAAAAGTAGCATTAAATACGCTATTCTTGTCCCTAACTAGAAAGAGTTAGTTTTAACATCAAAGTTTTATCCTAATTCACAGTTATTCATTCTGACTTTCTATTTAATTTCATAAAAACCACGATAGTTTCATAAAATGAATTTTTAAGAAAAAATCAGAAATTATTTTGGGAAATTTCTGTTATTTTATTTCCAATAACTAAACGGATGTACTGAATGTATCATAATTTTCGGTTACTCGTACCACTAACTCTACATGATTCTAAGTGAAAAAAGGACTAAAAAATGATTTTACGGAAGTCGGACTGGCACCCTGCAGACATCATTGCAGCTTTACGTAAACGTGGAACTACACTTGCCGCAATTTCACGCGAGGCAGGGTTAAGCTCTTCAACGTTAGCAAATGCACTATCACGTCCTTGGCCTAAAGGGGAATGGATCATTGCAAATTTCTTAGCGATCCACCCTGCTGAAATTTGGCCAAGTCGTTATTACGATCCAATTACAGGGGATTTATTAGAAAGAAAAGTCAGAGTAAAAACACCAGTGGAAGATTAAAAACTGAATGAAATAAATTATAAGGCCGTGAATAATAAATTAATTTATTCACGGCGTTATCTTTTGATGGCAAATCAATAAAAACAGCTTTGTTTACTTCATTCGCGCGAAACCATCAGCAAGGTCTTGTTTTAAATCATCTAAATTTTCTAAGCCAATCTGCAAGCGCAATGTCGGCCCTCCAGGATTCCAATTAGTCACAGTTCGATATTCAGCACAGTTAAATGGAATAATTAAGCTTTCAAATCCCCCCCATGAATACCCCATACCAAAAATTGATAAACCATCCAGCATTCTTGCAATATCTGTTTGGGTATATTTAGGATCAAGTACAATGGAAAATAGCCCCGATGAACCTGTGAAATCCCGCTTCCAAATTTCATGGCCTGGGCAATCCGCAAACGCAGGGTGCAAAATACGAATCACTTCGGTGCGTTCTTGCAGCCAATGTGCAATATTTAAAGCTCTTTCTTGGGCTTCTTTTAAACGAATAGGTAAGGTTCGCAAACCACGTAACGCAAGAAAACAGTCCTCTGCTCCCGGCAGCATGGCCATGTAATCATAAGTTTCACGTAATTTCGGCCACCACGCTTGGTTTGCTGAGACAACTCCCATTAGCAAATCAGAATGGCCACCTAAATATTTAGTACCCGCCTCCAGCGAGATATCACAACCCAGTTCATGAGCTTTAAAAAATAGAGGTGTCGCCCATGTATTATCAATAATCGTCGCAATATTATGGCGCTTTGCAACCTCAACAATTGCAGGAACATCCTGAATTTCGAAACTTTGAGAACCCGGGGATTCTAAAAAAATTGTGCTGGTATTTGGCGTTACTAGTTTTTCAATATCAGCACCAATCATCGGATCATAATAGGTCGTGATGATCCCCATTTTATCCAACAAACCATGGCAAAATTTACGTGTTGGCCGATAAACACTATCAGGCATTAATAAATGGTCACCTGTTTTCAAGGTTGTCAGCAATGCCAATACAATCGCGCCTAAACCAGATGGTGAAAGCACCGTACCTTCAGCTCCAGCAAGAGCAGACCAAGCTTGCTCCAATTGCTTAATTGTTGGCGTGCCCGCTGTGCCATAATTAAATTCCGCCCTATCATTAATTAAAGCATCAACCGTTGGAAATACGACCGTTGAGCCACGATAAATGGGGGCATTTACAAACCCAGCTTGCTTAGCGGGGTCTCTCCCTAACTGGGTAACTTGTGTATCAACATGAAATTCAGATACCGCTTTTTTCTTCATGAGATCCTCTCAACAACATTATTATTTATTCGAAAAATTTAAAGAATGGAGATAGGCATAACAACACACCAAAGAAAATGATGAACCACACTGTTGGGCCTTTAAATTTGTGTAATGCAGGGACTTTGTAAACTAGATAGCAAGGAATTAAACAAGAAACGATACCAAATAATGGGCCACCAAGTTGCATAAAAAATAGAATTGAGAACCGTGTTGAAACCCAAAACCACAGTGCAATGATAACGCCTAAGCATACCCCATAATGTAGCACTGTTTGGTTGATACGTTCTTCAGGAATAAATCGACTCAGTAAATTGACTACGATGCCTTTTATCGCTTCTTGGAAGCCTAAATAAATGCCTAAGAATGCCGTCAAGATAGCAAAAATATTGAGTAATGCGGTCATTACTTTTACAACGGCACCGGGTATCACTTGCGCAGCAATCGCTAATGCTGAAATATTTTGTTCAAAAGCCGATACCGCTTGCTCATGGCTAATTGAAAAAGTAAAAGAAAAAGCAAAAAACAAGACTGCAACAGCGAGAATAATATATGCAACACGGTTAGCGCGTATTGCACGGTATGTCGCAATGCGTTTATCACTTTCTATTTTACGATACGCAATATTCATAGGACTCAATATTTGCACAAATAATATAGAAAATAGGGTAAATGGGAGTGTTAAAAAAACATCCCGCATAAATGGGAGAAAATCAGGAAAAGCCGTGATATTCGCAAAATTCCAATATGGCACCATCACTATACCAAGCAGTACGATAATGCCAAATTTTACAATAACCATTGGACCAGAGACTTTAAACAGTAACCGCTCCCCTTGTGCAGCAATGGCGACTAATACCGAAATAATAATCAGCCCATACCAAACAGAATCAGATAATAGCCCTTCCGTTAATCCAAACGTTTTAATGTAGGAAGCGCTATCGAAGGTGACCGCCAGCGAGTAAGAAAACATCCCGTGCAATAACATCAAGAAATAGGCAATTCCTAATGCTATCCCCCAGTTTTTCCCCAAATATTGTGTAATAACACTCGCGTAATCATTACATTCTTCAGATTCTGATAATGTTCTTAGATATAAATTTTGTAGCCAATAAATTGCTGGATAAGAAAGCATTGTCGCTGCAATAAAGACCCAAATACCTTTGATACCAATTTGCACAGGCATAAAAACAATTCCTGAACCAATTGCCATGCCAATGCACAAAATAACCCAACCAACATCATATTTTGTAAAGGGGATCTTTTTCGTATTAATCGGATTATCTGCACTTGCCTGAATACTATTAGACATAGTCTATTCCTCAACGTTATAGATTTAATTATTAAAAAAGTTAGGAACAACATTATTGTGTAGGAACTAGGTTTCTTTTTAAAACTGGTGTGGCATGAGTAAACTGCGATAAATTCACAATTATAGTATGCTGGAATAAACGGGTTTAATAGGGCATGACAATGCTAATAAATAAAAACACTTTTGCGTTTAAAGCAAAAATTGACAGCTACGCGATTTTTCGGCATTTAGAGTTATTCATTAAAATCGTCGAGTGCAATAGCTTCAGCCTTGCCGCCAAGAAGCTGAATGTAACACCATCGTCAGTTAGTCGAGGTCTTCAACAACTCGAAGATCAGTTGGGGGTTGTACTCCTAAAGCGCACAACGCGAAATTTTATTTTAACGGATGCAGGGCGCTATTTATTGCAACGATCGCAAAACTTATTGGCCGATCTCGATGACTCATTGGTCAATACCGCCAGCTTCTATCAACATGCTCAAGGGCAATTAAAAATTACCTGTTCTATTGCATTTGGAGTCTGTCATTTAATGCAAATATACAGTGAATACCGAGAAACCAATCCGAAAGTGAGTTTGTCTGTTGACCTTAATGATGAGCTCATTAATTTAAATGAAGTCGATTTTGATATTGCGTTACGAATTACCAGCCATCCCCCCGAAAACTTTGCGTTACGAAAAATTTGTAATATTAATTGGGTATACTGTGGGAGCCGTACTTATTTCGAACGATATGGTATTCCTCAATCTCCTGCCGATATTGCATCACACAATTGTTTAATTAACCCAAATATTCCTGACACTTGGCGCATGACAGATAAAGACGGTAGCGCATATCCTCTAGAAATTAATAATATGATTGAGGTAAATAGTAGCTTAGGGTTATTAGAGGCGGCTCGCTGCCATCAAGGTATCGTTTGTTTACCAACTTATATGCTAGGCAATTATATTGAAAATGGGGAATTGCTCCCTGTTTTATTGGATTATGACCCTAAATCCACTCCATTTGCCCTATATGCCTTATACCACCCAGCCCACACTCACTCACCTAAAATCAGGACATTTATTGATTTTTTAGTAGAGAAAATACCATCAGATCCGCATTGGGACCATTGGATGCGGCAGCATGCTTCATGATGACTTACCAATAAAAAAGGTTGAGTTCAAAACGAAACTCAACCTTTTACTATTAGGAAAAATTAATTGGCATTAGCCATTAATGAATTTTTCACCTAATTCGATATCTGCTTTTAATACATCTAGCATATCTTTCAGTGCTTTTTCTTCAAATGCACTTAATTTACCGATTGGTAAATGCTTTTCGATACCGTTTTTGCCTAAAACAACAGGTTGTGCGAAGAAGCGAGCATGTTCACCATCACCTTCGGTGTAAACACATTCAACCACATTGCTTTCGCCTTGGAGACCACGAATTAAAGATAAACCTAAACGTGCAGCTGCTTGGCCCATAGATAAAGTTGCAGACCCGCCACCCGCTTTCGCTTCAACGACTTCTGTACCTGCATTTTGAATACGTTTAGTTAACGCAGCAACTTCCTCGTCAGTGAAGCTAACACCTTCAATTTGAGATAACAGAGGCAGAATGGTCACACCAGAGTGGCCGCCGATCACAGGCACTTCAAGATCATTAACATTTTTGCCTTTTAATTCAGCAACAAACGTATTAGAACGAATGATATCTAATGTCGTCACACCGAATAAACGGTTTTTATCATAGACGCCTGCTTTTTTCAGGACTTCTGCAGCGATAGCAACGGTGGTATTCACTGGGTTAGTGATAATACCAATCAATGCTTTAGGGCAAGTTTCAGCAATTTGTTGGATCAGGTTACGGACAATACCCGCATTGATGTTAAATAAGTCAGAACGGTCCATACCTGGTTTACGAGCAACACCCGCAGAAATAAGGACAATGTCAGCACCTTTCAATGCAGGTTTTGCATCTTCGCCAGCAAAACCTGTCACTTTAACATCAGTAGGGATATGGCTTAAGTCAGCAGCAACACCTGGAGTGACTGGTGCGATGTCGTAGAGGGAGAGTTCTGAACCTGCTGGGAGCTGGTTTTTGAGAAGAAGGGCGAGAGCCTGACCGATACCACCTGCTGCACCTAGGACTGCAACTTTCATTCTGAAACTCCTTAATTTGTACTTTAAAAAGATATCACTTTATTTGTTATACACTTAACACATTACGTATAAAAAACAATTTGTTAACAGATAGAGAGAGAGTTTAACGCAAGAGAACTTGTTTAATAATTGCCAGTATTCTAAACAAATTCCTTATCTGTTAATGAGATAACGGGCACTTTTTTAACAAATAGTTTTTCTAGCTATTGCATTTCGCACAATAAGTTGTTTTTAGTGTATATTATTCAATCAAAAACATTTTTATTAACAATAAATTTACAACGAATATCTGAAAAATTCATTGCTCTATCATGCTAATTTTTCATTTCTATAATTTACGATAAATAAATACTTCTGACTATCAACTCAAAACGCGCTTACCTAACTTCAAGTGATTACTGGTTATAAAATCATCATAACGCAATTTTGTTGCATAAAAATGCACTTTTACGGATAATACAACTTAGTTCAATGCAAAAGAATGGGTTAATTATGCGCACTCCGTCTAAACAAGAAGACTTGGTTAAGGCTTTTAAAGCCCTACTTAAAGAAGAAAAATTTAGCTCGCAAGCTGAGATCGTCACGGCTTTGCAAGAAGAAGGCTTCGAAAATATTAACCAATCAAAAATTTCCAGGATGCTAACTAAATTTGGTGCTGTTCGCACCCGTAATGCAAAAATGGAAATGGTATATTGCCTACCTACAGAGCCCGGTGTTCCTACCGCCACCAGCCCACTCAAAAATTTGGTTTTGGATATAGACTATAACCCTTCTGTTGTCGTGATCAGAACGAGCCCAGGGGCTGCACAGCTTATTGCACGCTTGTTAGATTCATTAGGTAAAGCGGAAGGAATTTTAGGTAGTATTGCTGGTGATGATACTATCTTCTCAACGCCAGCAAACAATTTTACCACAAAAGAGCTATATGAAGCGATTTTAGCGTTGTTTGAACAAGAGCTCTAATCCATACTAATTTAAGCATCAAAAGAGGGAAATTGAATTTCCCTCTTTTTGTTTTTATCTATTTCTATTCGATTTTGGGACATCATTTTGCTATTTGATATTTTTCGTAACTTCATACACTACGGCTTTCATTTTCTGATGCCAATTGCCTTTGGTTACCTGTTTTGGCGAAAAAATTGGAAACTAGCCGCCCTGATTATGATTGCCACAATGGCTATCGACTTAGATCATCTGCTGGCTGATCCGATTTTCGACCCAGAGCGCTGTGGCATCGGATTCCACCCGCTTCATTCTTTTTGGGCTGCTGTTATCTATGTGGTGTTATTATTCATGCCATCATGGAAACTTAAAGCCATTGCCGTTGGTTGTTTATTCCACCTTTTTACTGACTCACTAGATTGTTATATGGGAAGCTTAAAAAAAGAAATGAATAGCCCAATAACATTAAGTCTCGTCATAGAACAGCTCCCATTAGGTATGCCAAACATAAAAAAACCCAGCAATCATAAGAATCACTGGGGTTATCAAATAGCTAGCTAATAGAATTAATCATCTTGCTCTGTTTCTGATTTGGCTTTCAAACCTGCGAGTAATTTGCCATGAATACCGCTGAAGCCACCGTTGCTCATCACCAAAATATGATCGCCCGGCTGTGCGGTTTCAATAATCATATTGGTGAATGCCTCAATATCTGCACTCCAACGCGCGGGTTGAACACATTTTTCAGCGATGTCTGTGACCATCCAAGGGATATTGGCAGGTTGGAACAGAAATACTTCATCTGCACGGCCTAGCGCAGGCGCAATATCATTTTTATTGATACCCATTTTCATCGTATTCGAGCGAGGTTCGAGCACCGCAAGAATACGTGAAGTTCCGCCAACTTTGCTGCGAAGTGCTTCTAACGTCGCTAAAATAGCAGTTGGGTGATGTGCAAAATCATCGTAAACACTGACACCATTTTCAACACCACGTAGCTCAAGGCGACGGCGTGCATTGATAAAACGATTCAAAGCGAGGCAAGCTTCTTTTACTGGAACGCCCACATGGTGAGCCGCTGCAATCGCCATCAGTGCATTTTGGATATTGTGATTACCCACTTGTGACCAAGTGACTTCTCCAACTTTTTCTTGTTGGTAGTACACAGCAAAGTGGCTGCCATCGTGGCTGAGCTTCTCAGCTTGCCATCCGCCATGCTCTCCACCCACCAGCTCTTGTTCACTCCAGCAGCCCATTCCAATCACTTGTTTTAAATGATTGTCGTTGTCAGGTGTGAAAATTTTGCCGCTGGCTGGCACAATACGTACAAGATGATGGAACTGTTTTTGAATCGCTTCGAGGTTTTCAAAGATATCCGCATGGTCGAATTCAAGGTTGTTCAATACCAAGGTTTTCGGGCTGTAATGCACAAATTTAGAACGTTTATCAAAGAATGCACAGTCATACTCATCCGCTTCGATAACAAAAAACGGGCTTTCACCTATCTTAGCGGAGACATCAAAATTCCCTGGAACACCGCCAATTAGAAAACCAGGCTTGTAACCACAGTCTTCTAAAATCCATGCAAGCATTCCCGCGGTGGTTGTTTTACCATGAGTTCCCGCCACAGCCAGTACCCAACGTTCAGGTAAGACATGGTCATGAAGCCACTGTGGGCCAGATGTATACGGCAAACCTCTTTCTAACACGGCTTCGACACAAGGGTTACCACGCGTCATTGCATTACCAATCACTACCATATCCGGTATTGGGTCAAGCTGAGCCGGATCATACCCTTGAATGAGTTCAATTCCTTGATTTTCAAGTAATGTGCTCATCGGTGGATATACATTGGCATCCGAACCCGTCACTTTATGTCCTAAAGAACGAGCCAATATTGCTAAGCTTCCCATAAAGGTACCGCATATACCTAAAATATGTATGTGCATTCTTTTTCATCCAATTAGCATGAGGTTGGTCACTATTCTACCCATCAAAAACAGGTTTATAAATGCATTAACCTATTAATCTTTTTTTTATTTAGTTAAACTCTTCCCGCGCGAGGGTAAATGCCCCGCAAAACCTCTGTCAATTTTATTCAGGACCTTCGTCATGAAAACATTAGGCGAATTCATCGTCGAAAAGCAACAAGATTTTCCTCATGCAACAGGTGAGCTGACTTCTTTATTATCAGCTATCAAACTGGGCGCTAAAATTATCCATCGTGATATTAATAAAGCTGGACTTGTCGATATTCTTGGCACTAACGGTGTTTCGAATATTCAAGGTGAAGTTCAGATGAAGCTTGACCTGTATGCAAACGAAAAACTGAAAGCGGCTTTAAAAGCACGCGGAGAAGTCGCCGGTATCGCCTCTGAAGAAGAAGACGAAATTGTCATTTTCGAAGGAGACCGTGCAGAAAACGCAAAATATGTTGTTTTAATGGACCCGCTTGATGGTTCTTCGAACATCGATGTAAACGTTTCCGTTGGAACAATTTTCTCCATTTACCATCGTATTACACCGATTGGCCAACCGGTTACAGAAGCCGATTTCCTGCAACCAGGTAATCGCCAAGTGGCTGCGGGCTACGTGGTTTATGGTTCATCAACAATGTTGGTTTACACCACTGGTGTTGGTGTTCATGCGTTTACTTACGACCCATCATTGGGCGTTTTCTGCTTATCTCATGAAAAAGTGATGTTCCCCTCCGAAGGGAAAATGTACTCCATCAACGAAGGAAACTATATCAAGTTCCCGATGGGTGTTAAAAAGTACATTAAATATTGCCAAGAAGAAGATAAAGCAACAAATCGCCCGTATACCACTCGTTATATCGGTTCTTTGGTTGCAGACTTCCATCGTAACTTGCTCAAAGGGGGAATTTATATTTACCCAAGTACCGCAAGCCATCCAAATGGAAAACTGCGCCTTCTGTACGAATGCAACCCAATTGCATTTTTAGCAGAGCAAGCCGGTGGTAAAGCCAGTGACGGAGCAAACCGCATTTTAGATATCATGCCTAGCGAATTACACCAACGCGCACCGTTCTTTGTCGGAACTGAGTCGATGGTAGAGAAAGCAGAATCATTTATGCGTGAATTCCCTGACACGGAATAATCTAATTCATTAATTATAAGGCGGGGCTTCCCGCCTTTTTTGTTCCTTTTTTTCACCAACTAGTGAGTTTTACCCCTCTTTACGGCTATAATGTTCCCCACGCTATCTACCCGAGTATTTAATTTGTCTGAAGGCCGCCATAAATGTGATGCCCTCCAACAAGTTAGCAAGGGTAAATTCATTATTCACACAAAGGATACATTTAAATGGGCCTGAACAATGTACCGGCAGGTAAAGATCTGCCAGAAGATATCTATGTTATCATCGAAATTCCAGCGAACGCAGATCCTATCAAATATGAAGTTGATAAAGAGTCTGGTGCGCTGTTTGTAGACCGTTTCATGTCAACAGCGATGTTCTATCCATGCAACTATGGTTACATCAACAACACCCTGTCTCTAGATGGCGACCCAGTTGATGTATTAGTCCCAACACCATACCCATTACAACCAGGCTCAGTCATTCGTTGCCGCCCTGTTGGCGTACTGAAAATGACTGACGAATCTGGTGAAGATGCAAAATTAGTTGCTGTTCCGCACACTAAATTAAGCAAAGAGTACGATCACATTAAAGATGTGAACGACCTGCCAGAATTACTGCGTGCTCAAATTACTCACTTCTTTGAACATTACAAAGACTTAGAAAAAGGTAAGTGGGTTAAAGTTGATGGTTGGGAAGATGCTGCGTCTGCAAAAGCAGAGATCATCGAATCTTTCGAACGCGCTGCAAAAAAATAATCTCCCTCTCGGAACATTATGAAAGCTCTGGTTAATACCAGAGCTTTTTTATGGGCCCTAACAAGCCAATTCGTTGATAAAAAACGCCAGCAATAATGCTGGCGTTTTTTATTTTTACGACTCGATAGTGGTTATTGAGCCGTTATACTTCTTCATCACGTTTCAGCCAATCGCCACTTTTTATTTGGCGTAGACCATCAACAGAATGTTTATACAGATAAATCCAAGCGTTGCCATACGGCGTTGGGATGAGCTCCCTCACATAGTCTTGAGAGTTTTTCTTTAACTCATCTAACTCTGTCAAAATGGACGGGTTGATTCGATAAACCTCGCACTCTATTGCCCCATCTCCTTTGACAACCGCAGGATAATATCCAAGATCATACAGTTCATAGCCTTCTAGCTTATGCTCACCGAGTAGCTGAGCATAAGTCATCCAGTGATGATTTCCTTGCTTTTGTCTTAAGCTGCCATAAACAATTACACGCATAATCTAAAACTCAAATTGGTAGAGGAGATCCAATGCCTGATTAACACCAGACACAGCTTCTAAATACAGTTTTGGCATCAACCGATAACGTAAAGTTAACGTCGCCAATGAGTCAAAGATACCAACTCCATACTTCACTTGTAAATCATTAGTGATCTTACCACTTACAACGACTTGAGAACCATCCCCCACACCTTGGGTATCGACGGCTAAATCAGAGACTCCAAATGTCTCACCTATTTTACCCACGAGTTGCCCACTTTGTGCTACACCTAAGCCTATTAACATAGATGTCATTTGTGAACCATTTGCGTCTCCACTATCTAAGCCCTCTCCTCTTAATAAATAAGACAGCGCTTCTTGTTGTGTTTTCGCCGGTTCAGAGAATATTTCTACTTTCGGTTTATCCGCAAGCCCTGTGACCTTCACCCCAGCAATCACGCCATCTGCCGTGTTGTCTGGGTTACGAATGGCTTCTAAGTTTAAGAATGGTTGGTCCGCAGGGCCTGAGAATTGAATTTGGCCTTTACGGACAATCAAATCTTGCCCATAAGCACGGAAACGACCGGCTGGAATATCCACTTGGCCATTGATGTGCAAGCCATGGATATTCTGAACCACTTTCAATAAACCCGTCAGGCGCGCTTTTAAGCCAAACGCATCCAATCGAACATCATTACCAATTTTAATATCTAAATTGGTCTGAATAGGAATGGATGGCGCTTTTTGTTCAATTGGCTGCAGGTTGCTATCTAACATCACCACATCCGATGATGGGCTTACCGCTGACTCAGGGAGTTCTTGAACAGTAATTCGTGCCCACGGAATATTGACGGTACCGTTTAGCGTGAGTACCGAAGGTGATGCATCAAATACAATGTCCGGTTGAACATCAATTTGGATCATCGGCGGTAAAGAAACTCGAAGGTTATTACCTCGTGCCATGACTTTTGCACGCCATGCATTAACATTGCGCCAATCTGCATCACCATCAATGTTCAGATAGCCTTCTGGCGTGTTTATCTGACCATTCATTACTGAGCTTGTGCCGTTGAAATTAATACCTAAATGACCACTTTTGATATCAAACGGGATCATTGCCGATCTCACTTCTAAGCTCGAAAGCGCTAAATTACCATTTAATAATGGGTTATTCGCTGACCCACCTAAACGTAAGTTCGCACTCAAACGCCCATTCGCCACTTCCTTCTGGCCCAGCAACGGCTTGATTAAATCTAATGTCACTGAATTGATTTCAACATTACCCGACAGTAAGCGGCGCTTTTCAATATCAGAAATTTGAATATTGCCGCGCATTTGGCCATTATTCGTTAGCCCAAACAACCAGTTAAGGTCTGCCTTGCCATTTTTCAAGCCCGCGCTTAACGTTAAGGTATCAAAAGCAACAGGTAAACGAGTGCCATCCACAAACTGAACCGCTTTGACATCATTTCCTCGCAAGTCCAACTTCACTTGCGGCATACTGCCATCTGCTTTCCAAATCGCATTGGCTTTACCCGTAAATACGCCGCTGACTCGAGTATCTTGTGGCATAAACGGTTTGATCATCGCGAGGTCAAAACGTTCTAGCACGATATCTGCGCTACCACTTTTACCTGCTTTAATCGGTTTTGGTACACACAAACGGGCATTCGGGTTGACCCAACAATGGCTGCCGATAGTCACTTCTTGCGTTTGGTTAGCATAATTGAGTGACATCGCTTGGTTTAAGCGCCATTCACCCACCACCGTATCAAATAAGGTATTGGTTAAATTCCCTTTCCACACTTCAGTCTGCCGGTCAAAACTACCTGCTAATGCTAATTGCCCAGAAACCGGTTCGCCCTTCATGTTCAACTTAAGCGTGTGCTGTTTTTCACTTCCTTTCGCGTCTAAAGTTAGGTTATTGACGACAAGATCACCTTGCTTCAACTGACGAAGAACAACGGATAAATCCCCTTTAATTTGCTCGCCTGTTGCTACATTTCCTTTGATAACAACATTCTCGATAGCAAGGTCATCCTGCCACTTCACGCCGCGTGCCGTAAGGTCAACAAGGGCTTCTGGTGTCTGTAAATTACCACGCAATTTCACATCACCGGCAATCACTCCCCCTAAGCCGGGTAGCAAGCCATTGAGAGCAGGGGCATTAATTTTGGCATCAAGGTTCCATTTATCGGCAAGAGAGCCTTTTACATCGACATGGTTTTTACCCAGTGCCAAATTAAAGTTTGGAATATCCCATTGACCAGCTGCGTTACCTTTGGCTTTACCGCGCGCTTTTAAGAGGTTATTTTTAACATTGCCGTCTAAAACAATTTCAGGAATATCCAACTGCCAACTACCGCCGTATAAACTTCCGCGCGTGGCAATTTTACCTTCCACTTTAGCAGGCCATTCAGGGTACTGTTTGGCAGTATTAATACCTGAAAGGGTCAATACTGCATTCCAACTAATTGCCTTGCTCCAGTCCGCAACGCCAGTAATATCAGCATGACCTTGCAAAGCAGCTAAACGTAAGCGAGTTAAATTAATTTGCTCTTCATTACCTTTCGCATCTAATAGCAAGGTCGAAGGTGGTAAATCCTGCCCAGTGATAGCTGAACGTACAGACATATCATAAGCGGATGGGCGGCCGTTCAAGCGTATGCGTGTGCCATCTAATTGATACTGCGCTTCTCCGACTAAAGGCCACGTTAACTTATCGCTTTCTAGTGTGAGTAGAATCGGCAAGTCTGCTTGTGACAAATCCGTTTCTGCATCTAATTTTGCATTAATTGGCCCATGTAAGTTCAAGGCCAATTTTAGTTCATCAATCAAACCGCCTTTTAAGGAGAGGTCTATTTTTTGCCCATTTAAATCTTCTAAACGGCTTTCACCCACGACTGATAATGAGACTGGCCATTTATCTTGCAAAGTTGCCGAGCCAGATAACGCAATATTCCCTTGCGGTGCATCGACTTTTAGCTGTTTAACGAGGACTTGTTGCCCTTCATTCGAAAGACTAAGGTGCAATTGGTTAATTTTTAGCTCAGCCGCCCCCGTTAACTGAAAATTCGAAGCATTAATTCCATCAACATTTAAATCAACAGGTAAAATAACTTCTGGTAATTCAGCGAGTAACGGTTTAGAAAATAGCGTTTTTAATTCGTCTGCCAATGATTTTTGTTCGTTAATCGGCATTGGGTCTGGCTGTTTCTCTTCAACGACGGCATCTGATTTGGTTTCAGGTAAATTAATCGCCAAATCAATGATGTCGGTTGGAATGATCGTGATCGCTTTTCCTTCCCACGTTACCCCTGTAGTAAATTTCGCTAAATCGATATCCATGCCATCTACATTGACGTGTGTTGAAACCAAAGCCAATTGATTCAAACGAATGGTCAAAGGTGCCTTGAGTTCAGTCAGTGGTTCAGATGGTGGCGTTTCTTCTGAAGGGGGGAATTGAGTGGTATCGACAGTAACAGTGACATTTTCCGTGCCTAAGTTGTCGACACATAGCTCACGGCTTGTTAAACAACCTAGACGTACCGCTAAATTTAATTTCCCCGCATTAACATCGATGCCTGGCATTTGATATTTAACGCCACTTAACGTTAAGTCACTAATATCACCGTCAATTTTATCAATGGTTAATTCAGGAACAAAACGTGTCGCTGTATTTAATGCAAAGTGAAGACCTGATTGCGTTCCAATCACCCAACTGAGTGCGGCAACAACCAGAACAAGAATTAATAAAATGGAAAGACTGGTCCATTTTAGCCACTTCAACCACCTCATAGCTCAGTCCCCAAGCCGATATAAAACTGTATTTTGTTGTTATCTGGATCGCCAATAGGTTTGGCTAAATCTAATTTTATTGGCCCAACCGGTGAGACCCAACGGATACCGACTCCCGCACCTGTTTTAAAATCATTGTCCTTAAAGTTATCAACAGCTTCACCGCTATCAATAAAGGTTGCTCCCCACCAATTTCCGGTAAAGTTATATTGGTATTCCACAGAGCCTACGGCCAATTTTGATGCCCCTGTCAACTTACCTTTGCTATCTTCTGGAGAGATTTTTTGATACCCATACCCACGCACACTGCCATCACCACCCGCAAAGAAGCGTAAGTCCGGTGGAACTTTATCGAAATCATTGGTTTCAATCCAACCGATATTTCCACGAACAATAAAGCGATGACCTTCCCATGGCGTTCTGATCCACACATTTTTGGCTTGTAGTACCGCAAAGTCGATATCTGAACCCCAAATTTTATTCGAGTAATCAATAGAGTAACGTTGGCTATCCCCCCACGTTGGCATCACACCGCCGCGTTGGCGAATTCGGCTCACATAGGCCCCGGGATACAGCAACATCGTCGTATTCGTCACGTTGGCTTGGGTAAAGTTACTCAGCATCCAACGCATATTCACACCATATTGCCAACCGGATGAATAATCCCAGTTACGAGACACATTCAAGGTTGTTGTATTCGCTTGCGTATCATTTAAATCTGTCCGTTTAAAGCCCCCTTGAACCGCATAATATTGCTCAAGTGGGTTCGCTTTTAATGGAATTTTATAGCTTGCATCTATTAATTGTTCTGGTTGGGATAAACTAATATTTGACGTTAAACTCTGCCCACGAGAGTTAATCCAAGGCTTATTCCATGTCGTTTTAACGCGAGGGCCTACATCTGTTGCATAACCCCCACCGAGCTCAATAAAATTTTTGGCTCTAGGCGTCATCACCGCTTCCATCGGTAATTCATAGGAGTTATCTTTTCGGGCACTCACGATACGCGGAGTCACAATCGCAGAAGAGAACCACCCTGTTTCAGCTAATCGGCGGTTAAATTCAGCAAGTTGCTCTGATGTGTAGTATTCCCCTTTTTTGAAAGGCGCAAGGTTGTTCAGATAATCTTCACGGATTTGTGAGCCTGAATAAGAAATGGCGCCAAACCGATAACGTTCGCCACTGTTAAAATCAAAATCCCAATAAGCCGCATGGTGGTCAAGAGAAATACCCAGTTGGCTTTTCTCCATCATCGCATCAAAATAACCTTTGCGAACGGCTAAACTGCTAAAGCGCCCTTTAAATTCTTCGTATTCACCATCATTTTGAACTGTATCGAGCTTTGGCGTATATTGTTTGAGCATCTTTTCATAGTCAGGGTCCGTTTTAGCGCCACCTTGCAATTCAACATTCACCCCTTTTAATAAAATAGGTTCCCCAGGAGTGACTTTGGCGGTTAAAACAGAACGAGCAGGGGGTGTTTTTTCTTCGTAGCTAAATTCAACCGTGGGTTGGTAATAGCCTAAAGGCTTTAAACCTTCTTTAATTGCTTTCTCAACACGGGCTCGAAAACGACCGTTTGGCACAACTTCATCTTGCGATATATTAGACAGTTGTACACGAACGTTTTGATTAAGTTGTCCTTCAAGGCCTTCAATATTAAGACGAAGATTAGCTGCGTGTACCACTGGCACTGCCGCAGTTAGGCAGAGAAAACAAATTAGAGGGTATTTCGACACGCCTACTCCTAAGGTGATTGTTCGATTGACTAAATACTTCATATCAATTTATTTTGAGTAAAATTCGCCATAGACACAAGTTTTTATCCCTATTTTTAGATTATTTGTGTGGTCACTATATATAGGAATCATTATGCCTTTTAATAAATTTCACTCTGCAAGTATTGCACAACCTCTGCCCGGCAGAGCAACTGCTATGACCTACTCACCATATCATGCGCTTAACCATCATTCGATTGAGATTATTCCTAAGAATATGGAAATTGCGTATTTTGCCATGGGCTGTTTTTGGGGAGTTGAACGATTATTTTGGCAGCAAGCTGGGGTTTATTCAACTTCTGCGGGGTATTGTGGTGGTGTGACCCCTAACCCAACCTACGAAGAAGTTTGCTCAGGACGAACTGGCCACGCGGAAGCAGTACGGGTTGTTTTTGATCCGCAAGTTATCAGTTACTCCCAATTATTGACGTTATTTTGGGAAAACCATGACCCAGCACAAGGCATGCGCCAAGGGAACGATATGGGCAGCCAATATCGCTCTGCCATTTATACTGTGTCAGACGAACAAGATAAGCAAGCGATGGACACACTGCAAGCTTACCAAAATGCAATGAAAGCGCAGCATGACACTCGTGTAATCACGACCGAAATAGCGCCATTAGACACTTTCTATTTTGCCGAAGATTACCACCAGCAGTACTTACACAAAAACCCGAATGGATATTGCGGATTAGGAGGAATTGGTATCTGTTTACCACCCTCGTTAAACAATTAAATCAATAAGTTATTACAGTGAGTTCATCTTCCCAACCATTCAAGCTGCTTTTCAATATGACTTAAAGCAGCCTGAATGATGATGAATATCTAGGCAGATAAATCACCTCAGTGCTATACTAATGCAACATATCAACAATTTGCGCATATCGCGCAACATATATTTGCATACTCAATATATTTAAATACACGAGACTATGCCTTCAGAGATTTTTGAATTTTATGGATTCTTCCTTTGATTGGCTGGATAACTTATGCTCAACAGTTTATTAATTGTTCTATTATTATGTGCAATCAGCGCATTCTTTTCTTTGTCAGAAATTTCTCTGGCGGCTTCCCGCCGCATTAAACTTAAACTTATGGCCGATGAAGGCAACATTAATGCGGCTCGCGTGCTTAAATTACAAGAAATGCCGGGAATGTTTTTTACCGTCGTTCAAATTGGTTTAAATGCCGTTGCTATCCTTGCCGGTATTGTGGGAGAGTCTGCTTTTTCTCCAGCTTTGTACGATATCTTTATTCAATTTTTATCGCCAAGCTGGGCTCAGCAAGTTTCATCAGTACTGTCGTTCACCATTGTGACGAGCTTGTTTATTTTAGTGGCAGATTTAACACCTAAACGTATCGGTATGGTAAAACCTGAAGCCATTGCGATTCGCATTGTGAATCCAATGCGCTTCTGTTTAGTGGTACTGGGCCCATTCGTCTGGTTTTTTAATGGCCTTGCGAACCTCTTTTTTAAGTTATTCAAATTACCGACGTCACGTAATGAAGATATCACTTCTGATGATATTTTTGCGGTCGTTGAAGCGGGTGCTGTAGCGGGTGTATTACGTAAGCAAGAACACGAATTAATTGAGAATGTGTTTGAGCTGGAATCACGTACTGTGCCATCAGCCATGACCCCACGTGAGAGCATTATTTATTTTGACAAAGATGAGTCAGAAGACAGTATCAAACATAAAATTTCAACCCAACCCCATTCTAAGTTCCTAGTGTGTGCAGGGGATATCGATCATGTTATCGGTTATGTTGATTCAAAAGAATTACTTAATCGCGTGCTCAATGGGCAGAGCTTAAGTTTAAAAGATGGTGCTCACATTAGAAATACGCTAATGATCCCTGACACTCTCTCATTATCAGATACCTTAGAAGCATTTAAAACAAACGCCGTCGATTTTGCTGTTATTCTTAACGAATATGCATTAGTCATGGGTATCATTACCATCAATGATGTAATGATCACTTTAATGGGAGACTTAATTGGTCCAGGACAAGAAGAGCAAATCGTGGTACGTGATGAGAATTCTTGGTTAGTTGAAGGTGGAACACCGATCGAAGATGTGATGCGCATTTTGGATATTGATGATTTCCCTGACTTTAGCAACTATGAAACCATCGCAGGGTTTATGATGTACCGGTTAAGAAGAATGCCAAAGCGGACAGATTATGTGAAATATGCGGGATACAAATTTGAAGTTGTCGATATTGATAATTACAAAATTGACCAATTACTCGTAACTCGTCTTACTACGGTGCCATCACCTGTCGTTGTACAGCCCGGAAAAAATACTATTGAAACGGCTGACGCAAAACAACAAACAAAAGATACTGAACATTAGTGCTTGATGGCGAAGCCGTTTCTTTCAATGCGCCACCCATGTGGCGCGTTGTTAACCAAAACCTTCTTGATTAACCTACCCCATTTCTGCCTGCAATAATGAAACCTGTTTGTTGACCTCACTCATCACATTGTAATGGCGCTTATCACTAATTTTAGGTGGTAGAATTTTCCCATAGTTAAACTCAAATGCCCCAAAATCCTTAATATAGAGCCGGCCACGGAATAGCGTTTTGACGTAAAGAGCAATCTTTGATGGGTTATAACGGTTAAAAATTTTCATTAGAACTTTGCCTCCCCTTTGTTCTTACGATATTCAATAACTCATACCGTACAATAATCATAGACCAGAAATTTTCACTTTGGTTCTAAAATTGCAGTTTTATTCAATTTACTGACATAACATGACACTGTAAACTAACTGTTAAAGCCCTATAAACATTGTTTTTATTCTGAATTTTAAAAAAATGTTAAATTACCTCTTGTAACTCATCCGATGAGCTATGCTATAAATAGCAGTAATCAGACAAACCGTTAGGCTCACATGACAAAATAATCAATCAAGGGGCTGTTATGATAAGAAATTATTTACTTTTAATATGCTTGCTAGGGGCATCAGCGATAGCTTCTGCTGCAAATATTCAATTAAACCAATCTGTTCCTACCATTTCTGTCACCGACAAAGGTGAGCTTGTCATAAATAATGAAGGGAAATTGGATTATCAACCGTGGAAAAGCCAACAGCTCGTTGGAAAAGTACGGACAATTCAACATATTGCTGGCCGTTCTTCCGCAAAAGAGCTCAATGCCCCTTTAGTTGAAGCCATCAAACAAGCCAAATTCCCGCATGATACCTATCAAACAACAACAATCATTAATACTGATGATGCAATGTTCGGTACGGGTGTATTTGTTAAAAATAGTGTTGAAGATAGCAAAAAAGAGTTCCCTTATTCACAATTTATTGTTGATAGCGAGGGTACGGTGAAGAGTGCATGGGGTTTGAAACCAGAAAGTTCAGCAATTATCGTATTGGATAATCACGGAAAGGTGTTGTTTTTCAAAGATGGTGAATTAAATCCCCAAGAAATTCAAAAAGTCATTAGTTTGTTAAGCTCATCACTAAACCAATAAGGTCAAACTTTTACTATTATGTAGTGTGCGTAATTTCGCACACTACACCTACAATTCAGTCTATCTCTATTACGTCAAAAATAGTGAGTTATGCTAAAATACCCTTACATTAAACATGCATAATTATGATTGTTTTTTTCATAAATAATCATGACTAATGTGCGCATTATCACGCTTTAGTTTCATTCCAATACACTTTGGCGCAAAACCCGCCATTAGTGCCATGAGTAAAAATAACCTGCAAATGATGCAATTGCGCAATCCGCTTAACAATAGAGAGTCCTAAACCACTCCCTGTCTTTTCTTGTCCTGGTGGACGATAAAAACGCTCACCTAGACGCTGTAAAACTTCAGGTGTCACACCATTACCATCATCTTGAATTTCAAGGTGGTCAGCATACAAAATGATCTCCACTCGCCCAGCTATTTTTCCATAACGTATTGCATTATTGAGTAAATTTCTCAGCAACGCATTGAGTAGTAATGGCTGACCTTGAAAATCAGGGGGACGACTTATTAAGGTGTTTATTATCGTTGTTTGCTGCTCTTGAGCTTCGGGTTCAACATCCTTTATTGCTGTTTCAATTAATATGGGCCAAGATACCGCCGTAATATCATCAAGTTGCGAGGATGACTCTAACCGAGACAACATGAGTAGTTGGTCAACAAGCCTTGTTGCCCTATCAATACCTTCCGATAAATTAGCCACTGCATGATTACGGATATCTGTATTATTCCCCGCAATTTGTACCACTTCCGCCTGTACTCTTAATGCTGCGAGTGGGCTACGTAATTCATGAGCGGCATCCGATGTAAATTGTCGCTCGCGAGCGAACATGTCATTAATACGGCCAAATAGCACATTCATGGAGTCAATAATGGGTCTTACTTCACTGGGGATGCGCGTTACTTGTACTGGGGTTAATTCATCTGGCTTTCGGTGATATAGCTGCTTTGCTACATCCCTCAATGGACGTAAAGCACGTGTGAGCAGCCATAAAAATAGCAATAACATAATTGGCAAAGCCATCAACCAAGGCATAAATTGTGCAACCATAATATCGGTCGCCATTTCTTGCCGGTACTCCCACTCTTGCCCTACTGCAATAACATATTGACCATCTTGAGATTTTAACCACACCAAACGCCAAGGGTCGTCACTTCCTTGGAGCATCCCATCGGTAAACCCTTCTCGCTTAAATTGGTAGACAATATCTCTACCGTTATCACCGTCGTTTAATACCATTTCGCCATTCTGTGAAAAGATAGCAAATGCCAATGCATCGTCATCCTGATGGCCACGGTTCTTGCGCAATAATTTTTTGGTTTTAGTCAGGGAAGGCCGGCTCAATTCAAAGTCTGATGGTAAAACAGATAGCCGTTTAGCAAACGCCATTTGCTGGGTATCAAATAGCTCATTAATCGTTTTATAGCTTTGGTACCACGCTAACGAACTGGCGATCCCCCATGTCAGCAAAGCTAACAGGAGCAGCATTAAAGTGAGTTTCAGCCTAAGACTAAATGTCTTCATCATTTATCATCACCTAATCGATAGCCAACACCATGAATGGTTCGAATAAACTTATTACCTAATTTACGCCTTAAATGGTGGATATGTACCTCAACAGAATTGCTAGAGACCTCTTCATCCCAGTTATACAATTTTTCTTCAATTAAAGGACGAGAGAAAACTTTATTTGGGTTATGCATAAATAAAGATAGTAAGGCAAACTCTTTACCCTTTAGCTGTACAGGTTCGCCTTGCTGTGTCACTGTCATTGCAATCGGGTCCATTTCAACATCACCATGTGTAAGCTTAGACGATAATTGCCCACTTCGACGACGGATCAACGCTTGTAAACGTGCCATAACCTCCATTAAAGCGAAAGGTTTACAAAGATAATCATCAGCCCCTTGTTGTAACCCTTGAACACGTTGATCCAGTGCATCTCGTGCCGTCAAAATCAAGACAGGTTCATCACGCCCCTCCTTGCGCCAATATTTTAAAATATCCATGCCATCAATATTTGGTAATGAAAGATCGAGTACAACAGCATCATAGGGTGCATCAAATAAAGCGATTTGCCCTTGTTTACCATCCATAAACCAATCAACCGTAAACCCTAGCTGTGTTAATCCCACTTTTAGACCATCACCAATTAGCCTGTCATCTTCAATTAATAGAATACGCATAATATCCTCCACCTCAGCATATTATTATATTTATCCCATCAGTCTTGAGATGACTAGCTATAATTAATAAAATTAAAAATATAATTCGTTAATTATGTTTCTTAAGATCCTGTTAAGATTTACTTGGTTTAATACCCTCCATACAAACAACAAGTTCATGTCCATTTGGAGATACTGATGATGAAAAAATTACCTGTAATCGCTTTAGTTGCTGCACTCGCAAGTGCCCCTGTTTTCGCTGCAAATGGTGGATTTGATGGCCCAGGTGCAGCCATAAATACAACGACTCAAACGACTCAAACGGGTGGTTTCATCGGCCCAAATAGTGGGGAAATGACGGTCGCAAAAGCACTTGATATGTCAGATGATAGCTGGGTTATTTTACGTGGTAATATCGTTAAACAACTCGACAATAAACATTATGAGTTCACTGATGGTACTGGCACCATTAATTTAGAAATCAGTGAAAAGCGTTGGAACGGTATCAACGTAACGCCAAAAGACAAAGTTGAAATTCGCGGTAAAATTGATAAAGACTGGAATTCAAGAGAAGTCGAAGTTAAACAAATCCAAATCATTAAATAATTCACAGCTTTACAATGGGATCTGCTTTAAAGTAGGTCCCATCTAAATCCTATTTCATACAGAAATTAACAGTGTTAAATTAACAAAATCATTTTTGCTTACTAAGGCTGCTTAATGACTGTAAAACTCCCCAACATACGTAATATTCGAGAGAAACTGCTTTCAGACAATTGGTATATTTTAAAAAAATATACTTATGAGTTACAACGACGAGACGGTAGTTGGCAACAACAAGAACGCGAAGTCTATGATAGAGGCAATGGTGCCGTTATTTTGTTATATAACAAAATAAAGAATAGCATTATATTAATTCGCCAATTTCGTATGCCAGTCTATATAAATGGCTATTCTGATTTTCTAATTGAAGCTGCCGCAGGTTTACTCGAAAACGCCTCACCAGAAACACGAATTATTGCTGAAGCCGAAGAAGAAACGGGTTTTAAAGTCGATAAAATTCAAAAAGTTTTTGAAGCCTTTATGAGCCCAGGCTCTGTCACCGAAAAACTCCACTTTTACATCGCTGAATACAGTGATAATAATCGTCAAAACGCGGGTGGTGGACTTAAGGAAGAAGGCGAAGATATTGAAGTTTTAGAGTGGCCTTTCTCTAAAGCCATTGATGCGATTAACACGGGAGAAATTGTTGATGGTAAAACCATCATGTTGATCCAATACCTCGCCCTAAACGCTATTCTCAAATAGCTAATCCAGCTCTGATAGCTCATAATGATAAAATAAAGTCATAGTGAGCTTTCCTATTTTTTATCAATCATTAAACGAACGATAAAAATAAAAACAATCGTAAAAAGATAATCAACTTTTATTATTTTATTCTTTTATTAAAAAATAAAACCATAATTCCAAGATAAAACATATTTCACTTTGACCTATCCGCTAAAAAACCTTAAATTTAAATAATATTTAATTTTATTTATCATCATTTTAAGAGTCTTATTTTTGTATCCAATTAATATCAAATAATTGTTATACACTACAATCGGTGATTAAGGAGCTAAATAAAATGATACGCTGCGTTCGTATGTGGACAGGAGAAGATGGAAATTCTCTATTTGAAGAAGGCACTCTTGAGCTCAATAATGTCACAGGAGGAGATAGCCAAACCTCCGCCATTGCAGCCAGTGAACTGACCTTCCGTGAAACAGTTTCCGGCGGTTCTTTTGATTGGCATCAAGACCCTGTTCCTCGTTATGTCATTACCCTTTCCGGCACTTTAGAATTCGAAACTAAAGATGGTTCTAAATTTATCATCAATCCTGGTGATATCTTACTTGCGCAAGATAATACAGGAACCGGCCATAAATGGCGGCTTATTGGTGATGAGCCATGGCGTCGTGCTTATGTTGTCTATCAAGAAGGTACCAATCTTAGCTTTACTCCAACAAAAAAATAGAGGCCATCATGAATAAACCGATTGCTGAAAATGTCGATATTGCTCTCATCGGCGCAGGGATCATGAGTGCAACGCTTGGTACATTTCTCAAAGAACTAGAGCCTTCGCTAACGATTGCTGTTTTTGAAAGGCTAAACGACTGTGCCCAAGAAAGCTCCCATCCGTGGAACAATGCGGGAACAGGTCATGCCGCTAACTGTGAGATGAACTATACTCCACCAAACCCAGATGGTACGGTGGATATCAGTAAAGCGCTTGAAGTCAATACGGAGTTCGATCTCTCTCGCCAGCTTTGGTCTTATCTAGTCACCAAAGGTAAAATTAAAGATCCACGTGACTTTATTCACCCATGCCCACATATGAGCTTTGTTTGGGGTGAAGACAATGTAAAATTCTTAAAACAACGCTACCAACAGATGTCAGCTCACCACTGTTACCACAATATGGAATACAGTGATGATCCAAAACAGATCAACGAATGGGCACCACTGATCATGGAAGGCCGTGATCCTAAAGAAGCGATTGCGGTTACCCGTGTTAATACTGGTGCTGATGTTGATTACGGTGCACTAACGCATTTATTAATTGCACAATTAAGCGAACAATCCGGTTTTTCAATTCACTATAAACATGAAGTCATCGATGTTAAAAAGACCCCCGATGGCAGATGGAATATTGAAGTTAAAAATCTACTCACGCATGAAAAAACGATCACTTCCGCGAAGTTTGTGTTCGTTGGTGCAGGCGGGCGGGCAATCGAATTACTGCAGAAATCTGAGATCCCTGAAGGAAAAGGGTATGGTGGATTCCCTGTTAGTGGTATCTGGTTGCGTTGTGATAACGAAGAAATTGCTTCTCGCCACCATGCAAAAGTTTATGGTAAAGCAGATAAAGGCTCACCACCAATGTCTGTTCCACACTTGGACACTCGCATTATTGGAGGTAAACGTTCTCTATTATTTGGGCCTTATGCCGGTTTTTCGAGTAAATTCCTTAAGCATGGCTCTTATTTAGACCTGTTTGAATCGGTTAAATTGAATAACATTGAACCAATGCTTGCGGTTGCGAAAGATAACTGGTCACTCGCAGAATACTTAGTAGGCCAAGTTCTGCAAACTTCTGCTCACCAATTTGCCATGTTGCAACAATTCTACCCAGAAGCACAGCATGAGGATTGGAAAGAGGTGGTTGCAGGGCAACGAGTACAAATTATTAAGCCTGACCATGATAAGAAAGGGGTTTTAGAATTTGGTACAGAACTGATTACCAGTGCGGATAAATCATTTACTGTATTGATGGGCGCATCTCCGGGGGCCTCCACTGCGGCATTTATTGCACTAAATGTATTAAAAACCTGTTTTGATGACCAACTCAAAGCCGATGGATGGGAAACACGTTTAAAAGATATAATTCCAACCTATGGGATTGATTTAAAAACGGATGCAAAAGCCTGTTTAGATATTCGTACAGCTACTGCCAAAGTGCTGAAACTAGATAATTAGTTATTAATTAGGTTGGGAAATCACTTCCCAACCTTTACCAATATTTAGAATAAAATGACCCGAAAACCTGGGTTCAAAAAGGATTCTCGCGGTGTGTAGTCTAACGTTTTTCCGTGCCAATCAACGACTTTCGCACCTGCACCAATGGCAACCGCATGACCCGCAGCAGTGTCCCAAATATTCGTAGGCCCAAAACGTGGATAAAGCTGTGCTTTTCCTTCCGCAACCAAACAAAATTTGAGTGAAGAACCAATTTCTACTGTCGTGTGTTCACCCATTTGTTTTAAATAATCCATTAATTCATTGTCTTGATGAGAACGGCTAATAACAATCACCGGAGGCTTAGCATCATTCACATGAATAAGTTGCTTGTGGCCACCTTCTTCCTTCCAGGCTTGATTTCCTTCCGCATAATATAGCAACCCTTTCGCGGGGGCATATACCACCCCCATCGTTGGTACGCCATTCTCAATCAGTGCAATGTTAACCGTAAAATCCCCATTACGATTAATAAATTCTTTCGTTCCATCCAATGGGTCAATCAACCAATAACGTTGCCAATTCTGCCTGGTTGACCACTGTGGAGGGTCTTCTTCAGACAGTTGAGGGATATCAGGGGCAATGCGAGCAAGGCCTGCTGTAATCACATTGTGGGCGGCAATATCAGCCTCGGTCACAGGCGAATTATCACTTTTATGTTCAACCTGTAAAGGTTCTTGCGCATTATAAGTTTCCATAATCGCATAACCCGCTTCTTGAGCTAATTCGCAAATTTGCTGTAGCATATTATTCACCTCTCTGATGACCCTTTATAGCAAGAGTAGCAATTGTGTGAAATTAACGCCATAAAAAAAGCCCCAAAGTCCAAAGACAATGAGGCTTTTTAGCTGTGAACTAAATTAACAGAAATTATAAAATTTCAAGTAATTCAACTTCAAATACTAATGTGCTGAATGGCGGGATTGATGCGCCTGCACCACGCTCACCATAAGCTAATTGATGAGGAATATACAATTCCCATTTAGAACCAACTGGCATCAGAGTCAATGCTTCAATCCAACCAGGAATAACACCACTTACAGGAAATTCTGCTGGCTGACCACGTTGTACTGAGCTATCAAACACAGAGCCATCAATTAAACGCCCTGTGTAATGAACACGTACACGGTCTGAGCGGGATGGGATAGCACCATCACCTTGGTTAATCACTGAAAATTGTAAGCCTGACTCAGTCGTTGAAACACCATCACGTTTTTGGTTTTCATCTAGGAATTTTTGGCCTTCTTCCGCTAATGCTGCCTGACGAGAGACACGGACAGCGTCGGCACGCTCATGCACTTCACGCAATGCTTTGTGCAGAGTTTCAACAGGTACCGATGGCATATTGCCTTCTAAAGCATCAACGAGACCTGCTAGGATTGCATTTGGCACTAAACCTTCTAGCCCTGACTCTAATAATTGCTGCCCAACTTGTAGACCTATGCCATAACTCGCTTGAGCTTCTACCGAATCGAAATTTTGGTTTGCCATGAAAATACCCATATGATTTTGAGAAAAACCAAGAATAGCAGCCTCACCCTTATGGGTAAACCCAAACAATGAATCTAAAGAATAAAACTGATTGATTCCCGACAAATTTATTCAGTGTTCTCTGAAAAATTCAGCTAAACGCTAAAAATGTCTAAAAAGGGTGCTAGTATGCGTATTAATACGGTCTAATTTACTCATTGCCTCATCAAGGAGGAGTGATGTTTAAACTTTCAAAATTTCATCGCTATGGTATTGCACTGCTCGCCCTAATTGTCGTGGTCGCTTTTTTTTGGCCTACAAGTGATAAATCCCCCAGCGATATTGTTCAAAACCAACCGATTGTCATTCCCCCACCCACTACCCCTGAGGTCATGCCTGAATCTACTATTACACCACCAGTACCAGAGCCAGTGCCGACACCTGAAGGTAATTCCCCACTTTTACCTACTGAGCCTGAGATTATTCCAGAACCTATTGAGCCCACACCCAATGAGCCTCCAATAGTGACTTCACCAGAAAAAGCGCCTGAGCCCAAAACCACTCGCCCTTCAACTAGCGAATGGCAAAACTACCGAGTTCAAAAAGGGAAGACTCTCGCACAACTGTTTCGTGATAATAACTTACAAGCCAATGACGCTTTTATTATGGCTCGCGTAGAAGGTGCAGAAAAACCACTGAGTAATTTACGTCAAGGGCAAAAAATTCGATTAAAAGCCAATTCAAAAGGTGAAGTTCAATTATTAGAAACTACCGGTTCTGATGGAAAAACCTATAGCTTTGCGCGATTAAGCGATGGGAGTTATTACAGAACGCCTTAGTATTAGTGCAAAAACGCTTATGAAATAAAAAAAACAGATATCTAAAAAGCAAAAAACACCGGACTTAGCCGGTGTTTTTTATTTGCACCATGGATAACCCAATGATGCATATCATCATTATTGATTACTCAGCAACGATGATAACGTTCAGCTCTGCGAAAACATCGCTGTGTAACTGGAAGTGAACTTCGTGGTCACCAGTAGTACGCAGAACGCCGTTTGGCAGACGAACTTCACTTTTCGCGATTTGAACGCCAGCCGCAGTAACTGCGTCAGCGATATCACGAGTACCGATTGAACCGAACAGTTTACCTTCGTCACCAGCTTTAGAAGCTAAAGTTACAGAACCCAGTGCAGTAACAGCTGCTGCACGAGCCTGTGCTGCTGCCAGAACGTCAGCTAATTTAGCTTCCAGTTCAGCGCGGCGAGCTTCGAAAAATTCAACGTTTTTCTTAGTTGCAGGAACAGCTTTGCCCTGTGGTACTAAGAAGTTACGAGCATAGCCCGATTTAACGTTAACTTGGTCACCCAGGCTACCTAGGTTAGCTACTTTATCAAGCAGAATAACTTGCATTACCTTATCCTCTATTAGTCGTTAATGGACTGTACCAATTACTGATGACGATCAGTGTATGGTAACAGAGACAGGTAGCGAGCGCGCTTGATAGCACGAGCGAGCTGGCGTTGATATTTTGCACGAGTACCGGTGATACGGCTTGGTACAATTTTACCACTTTCAGTGATATAGTTTTTCAGCGTTGCGATATCTTTATAGTCGATCTCTTGAACGCCTTCCGCTGTGAAACGGCAGAACTTGCGACGACGGAAATAACGTGCCATATGGCTAGTCTCCAGAATCTATCAAATCAATCTGCTCGGCATGGAGGACAATCTTGCTGATCCCATTGCGACCCTGATGGGTACTAATGAAACCGCTTACTGTAATCCAACTGCCGACCGTTATACTGTGAGTATGAGCTTGTAAGGTTTGTCCGCTGGCGATAATGGGCATTCTGCACCATGCTTGCCTTGACAACCCCGCTTCCTGTTGCTCCGAACGATGTTCTAAAACAAACTGGCAGTGAGGAATGCCTGACGGACTCACTTTTCGAATCAATGCTTTACAGACTGTGCCTGTGAGCACCAAACGATTAGTGGTCACTTGCGCAATTACTCTTCAGAATCCCCAGTTTCTTCTACTTCTTCATCCTGATATTCATCAGACATGTCACGGCCACGACGTTCGTCTTTAGCTTTGACCATTGGAGAAGCTTCTGTTACTGCGTGTTTTAAGCGCATAACCATGCTGCGGATAACGGCATCGTTGAAGCGGAAGTTAGTTTCCAGCTCATCAATCGCTTCCTGCGGCGCTTCTACGTTCAGAAGAACATAGTGTGCTTTGTGCAGTTTGTTGATTGGGTAAGCCAGTTGACGGCGGCCCCAGTCTTCCAGACGGTGAATCTGACCTTGTGCGTTAGTGATAACAGCACTGTAACGCTCGATCATGCCCGGAACCTGTTCGCTTTGGTCAGGATGGACCATAAAAACGATTTCGTAATGACGCATTAGTAGTTGCTCCTTACGGATTATTAGCCTCCTGTCTGGGTTAACCGCGGCCCGCGGAGGCAAGGAACTTGTTGAGTGCGGCTAAAAAATTGACGCGTAACTATACCCATCCCTGATATAAAACTCAAGAGATGGATGCAATTTTACGCTAAATATTATTTTTCTACAGAAACGGATAAGCGCTGACGCACGGCTTCAAACAAGCAAACCCCTGTTGCTACAGAGACGTTCAATGATGACACAGAACCTGCCATTGGAATGCTAATTAACTCGTCACAATGCTCACGAGTTAAACGACGCATACCTTCACCTTCAGCTCCCATCACCAGAGCTATCGGGCCCGTTAACTTGCTTTGATATAAATTGTGGTCAGCTTCACCTGCCGTTCCCACAATCCATACATTGTATTCTTGTAGCAAGCGCAATGTCCTTGCTAGATTCGTCACACGAATAAGAGGAATATTTTCTGCCGCACCACAGGCCACTTTTTTCGCAGTTGCATTAAGCTGAGCGGATTTATCTTTAGGAACAATCACAGCATGAACACCTGCCGCATCAGCGCTACGTAAACATGCACCTAAGTTATGTGGGTCTGTCACGCCATCCAATACCAATAAAAATGGCGATGGTGTGCTCTCCAATAAATCAGGCAGGTCACCTTCTTGATATTGTTTACCTGGTAGTACTTTCGCAATGATGCCTTGGTGAACCGCACCTTCAGTTTGGCTATCCATCCATTGACGATTCGCCACTTGAACGACGACACCTAATGCTTCAATTTCATGCACCAACGGCATTAATCGGCGATCTTCACGACCTTTCAGAATATAGACTTCTTTGATGCGTTGCGGTGAACGCTCCAGTAAGGCTTTCACTGCGTGAATGCCATAAATCATTTCGCTCATAAATTTCTTATTTATATAAATAGTAAAGTGGCGCTAATACGCCACTTTGGTTAATAACGATGGTTCATAACTACAGCAATACCATTATCCCTCTTGTTTTTGGGATTTTTTTGCAACACGCTTAGCTTTTAATTTTGCTGTAATTTTTCTGGTTTTATCAGACGGTTTTTTGCCTTTTCCTTTCCCTTTCGCCTCGGGCTTAGCTTCAGCTTTTTTCCCTTTTTTCTCTGAGCGACGAAATGCAGAATCAGGCTCGAAGTTTTTATCTTTGCTCGCATCCGCTTTTCGACGAGCTGGACGCGTCGCGTTTTTCACTTCTTGCTTCATTTTGTCCCGCGCTGTTTTACCCGGGTTTTTCGCTTTACGAGTAGTTGAAATTAAAGCGAAATCAATGGTGCGCTCATCCATATGCACAGCTTCGACACGAATTTCCACTTCATCACCAAGACGGTAAGTGGTACCTGATGACTCACCAATTAAACGCTGACCGACCGCATCATAACGGTAGTAGTCATTATCCAACGTTGAAATATGCACTAAACCATCAATAAATAAATCATTAAGACGCACAAAGAAACCAAAACCAGTGACGCTTGTGATTAAACCTGTAAAGGTTTGGCCAACTTGGTCTTGCATGAAATCACATTTAAGCCAGTCAGCCACATCACGCGTCGCTTCATCCGCACGGCGCTCAGTCATTGAACAGTGCTCACCAAGCTGTAACATGCTATCCATATCTGAATGCCAGCCACCTGTTTCCGTCCAGCGCTTATCTGAATGACCATGTTCTTTCGCCAGTAAATATTTTATCCCACGATGTAACGTCAGGTCAGGATAACGACGAATTGGTGATGTAAAGTGAGCATACGATTTCAAACCTAAGCCAAAGTGCCCGCGGTTTTCAGGATCATAAATCGCTTGTTTCATCGAACGTAAAATCATGGTTTGCAGTAATTCATGGTCAGGGCGCTCAGCCACTTCATTCATTACCTGCGCATAATCTTTCGGCTCTGGCTTCATTCCACCCGGTAGGGTCAACCCTAATTCACTGAATACTGAGCGTAAATTCATCACGCTTTCTTCTTTAGGACGGTCATGCACACGGTATAAAGCAGGCTCTTCGTTTTTCTCAACAAACCGAGCCGCCGCAATATTAGCCAAAATCATGCACTCTTCAATCAATTTATGTGCATCATTTCGCTCAACCGGTTCGATACTTTCAATACGGCGTTCTGCGTTAAAAATAAATTTCGCTTCTTCGGATTCGAAGGAAATTGCACCACGCTCAATACGTGCAGCATCCAGTGCTTTATATAATTGGTGCAGATGCTCAATATGCGGCACTAAGGCTTTATAATGCTCACGCAGCTCTTCGTCTCCTTCCAAGATTTTCCACACTTTCGTGTAAGTTAACCTTGCATGAGAGCTCATAACCGCTTCATAGAACTTGTATGACGAAAGCTTACCGGATGCCGATACTGTCATTTCACACACCATACACAGGCGGTCAACACCAGGATTCAGTGAGCACAGGCCGTTCGATAAGACTTCCGGGAGCATAGGAACAACTTGAGATGGAAAATATACCGAGTTACCGCGACTACGAGATTCTGTATCTAGAGCTGTTTGCGGACGGACATAATAGCTGACATCCGCAATCGCCACCCATAAGCGCCAACCACCGCCTTTTTTCGGTGCACAATAAACCGCATCATCAAAGTCGCGGGCATCTTCGCCATCAATGGTCACTAAAGGGAGATCACGTAAATCAACGCGCCCTTTTTTTGCAGACTCAGGGACATTCTCACTCAGGTCCGCAACTTGTTTTTCAACTTGTGGTGGCCATGAATGTGGAATTTCATGGGTACGTAAAGCGATCTCTACCGCCATACCTGTTCCCATTGTTTCGCCTAATACTTCAATGATATTCCCCACCGCTTGCGAGCGACGTTGTGGGCGGGTGACTAATTCAACCACCACCACATTTCCCATACGAGCGCCAAGGACGCGATCTTTCGGAATCAAAATATCAAAGCTTAAACGGCTATCATCCGGTACGACAAACCCCATACCCGATTCAATAAAATACCGGCCAACAATTTGGTTATTACGCGGTTCTAACACACGAACAACACGAACCTCTGTCCGCCCCTTACGGTCTTGCCCATAAGGTTGCGCTAGAATAACGTCACCATGTAGGGCGCGTTTCATTTCGTCTTGAGATAAATAGTAATCTTCTTTTTTACCCTCAACACGCAGGAAGCCGTAGCCATCACGATGGCCAATCACTTTCCCTTTTAATAAGTCTAAACGCTCCGGCAATGCATAACACTGACGGCGAGTGAAGACTAATTGCCCATCCCGTTCCATGGCTCTTAACCGACGACGCAGTGCCTCTAATTCATCTTCTGTCGATAAATTCAATAATTGTGCGATTTCTTCGCGATTAGCGGGTGCAGTACGCTTCGAGATAAGGTCAAGAATGTATTCTCGACTTGGAATTGGGGACTCGTATTTTTCTGCTTCTCTTTCCTGAAAAGGATCTTGTGACATCGTTACCTCCGTTGTCATCAGAATTCATAACTACCGCAAATGCTAGTCAAGCAGTAGTTGATAGAGCGGGCTGTTATCTTTCACCATGTCCGCCAGCGTGTATTGATCAAGTTCTTGTAAAAACTGCTGTATTGCTTGGTGTAGCACACCTTTTAAACGACACGCAGGTGTAATGTGGCAAAATTCGCCACTACAATTAACAAGAGTCAGGGGCTCTAATGCTCTGACAACGTCCCCTATACGAATTGATTCCGCTGGTTGTCCTAGTGTAATCCCGCCATTTTTGCCACGAGTGGCTTTAATATAACCTAGGTGACTGAGCTGATTAATAATTTTTACCATATGGTTACGCGATACACCGTAAACCTCGGTGACCTCTGTAATACTGGTCATTTTCCCTTCACCTAGGGATGCCAGGTAAATAAGAGCTCGTAACCCATAATCTGTAAAACTAGTCAGTTGCACAATCACCTCAAAATTTTAGCTATAACGCTGTTGGCCGCAAATCATTGGCCTAAAAAATGCGACTCATTTTAAAATTCACGCTTGCTATTTCTAACCCAACACATTCAGTTTTCTGAACAAAATATAGCATGCTAATAAATTATATGTCGTTAAATAAAGTTTAACGTATAACACAAGTCAAATATGCACTTAATTGCACATAATTTGCACACAAAAGTGACTTGATTCAATCATTATGGGGAGTTTTGACTGTTTTATCAAAGAATCTGCATAGTGGAAGGAGGTAAAGCAGTAAAAAACTGCGCCTGTATTAGGCGCAGTCAGTGTTATTACTCAACGTCAAATGGATCACGCAGGATCATGGTTTCTGAACGATCTGGACCGGTTGAAATAATATCAACTGGAATACCCGTTAGTTCTTCAACGCGTTTGATGTAATTCAGAGCTGCTTGTGGCAGTAATTCTCTTTGTTTCACACCAAAAGTTGTTTCTTTCCAACCTGGCATTGATTCATAAACTGGCTCTAAGCCATCCCACTCATCAGCAGCTAAAGGCGTTGTTTCAAGCACTTTGCCATCTGGACGACGGTAGCCTACGCAGATTTTGACTTCTTCTAAACCGTCTAAAACATCCAGTTTAGTCATACAGAAGCCTGACAGTGAGTTAATTTGTACCGCACGATTAATCGCAACGATATCTAACCAACCAGTACGGCGTTTACGACCCGTAGTTGCACCAAATTCTTGGCCTTTTTCACGCAGGAACTCACCCACTTCGTCAAACAGCTCAGTTGGGAATGGACCTGCACCAACACGCGTTGAGTAAGCCTTGATGATACCTAATACGTAGTTGACATAGCGAGGGCCTAAACCAGAACCTGTCGCTACACCACCAGCGGTCGTATTTGAAGAGGTTACATAAGGATAAGTACCGTGGTCGATATCTAATAATGTCCCTTGTGCACCTTCAAACATCACTAATTCATTCTTCTGATTTGCTTTATATAGCAGATCAGAAACATCAATTACCATGCCAGTCAGGATATCCGCTACAGCCATAATATCATCTAACGTTTTTTGGTAATCTACAGCAGGTTCTTTATAATAATGAACAAGTTGGAAGTTATGGTATTCAACGATTTCTTTTAATTTTTCTGCAAACGTGGCTTTATCAAACAAATCACCAACGCGTAGACCACGACGTGCAACTTTATCTTCATAAGCAGGACCAATACCACGACCTGTTGTTCCAATCGCTTTGGAACCACGTGCTTTTTCACGCGCATTATCTAATGCGATATGATAAGGCAGGATCAGTGGGCATGCTTCAGAAAGACGTAAACGTTCCCGAACAGGAACACCGCGGTCTTCCAATTCTTTCATCTCTTTCATTAATGCGTCTGGCGCTAAAACAACACCATTAGCAATAATACTGATGACATTTTCACGAAGAATACCGGATGGAATTAAGTGGAGAACGGTTTTTTCACCGTTTACAACAAGAGTATGGCCAGCATTATGGCCGCCCTGATAGCGAACTACGTATTTAGCACGCTCTGTCAGCAAGTCAACGATCTTGCCCTTCCCTTCGTCACCCCATTGGGTGCCCAGTACGACAACGTTCTTACCCATTTTGAAATACACTCGGTTGCTTAAAAATGAATTCTACCATCAAAAATGAACTGTTCCAGTGATATTTTGGCAATACAAAAATTTTTTTCTGGAAAGCAAGTAAAATGGTATTTTTTATTTCTGCCGTAAACTCAAAATGAATGCCATCAGTTGAGCAGCTCAAATTTTCCCTGAAAAATCTTATACTTAAAACGACAGGCGAAAAAAAGCCCACCGAAGCGGGCTTTTCTTTAATAGATTAACAGTTATTTTGCTAGGTTGCACGCAACTTAGCTTGTTATTAATCTGTCGCGCGAAGCTTAGTTGGTGCCTTCATAAAGCGGAAGAAGTCAGTGTCTGGACTCATGACCATCACGTCATCACCACTCTTAAAGCTTTGTTCATAAGCACGTAAGCTACGAATAAACGCATAGAACTCTGGGTCTTGGTTGAATGCATCAGCAAACAATTTTGTTGCCATCGCATCACCTTCACCTCGGTAAGTCAGTGCGGTACGCTCCGCTTCAGCCAACGTTTCTGTTACTGTTTTATCTGCAACAGCGCGGATCTTAGTCGCTTCTTCTTGACCTTGTGAACGGTGTTGACGTGCAACTGCTTCACGTTCTGCACGCATACGCGCATAAATAGCTTCAGAAACTTCGTTTGGTAGCTCGATACGTTTAATACGTACGTCGACAACTTCAATACCTAACGCCGCCATACTGTTTGCATTCACAACCAGTGGCTTCAGGTTTGTTTCTTCTTCAACACGTTTTGCTGCATCCGCAATCGCTGCATCCGCTTCTTTGGTTGCATCGTCAGTTGCTGTACCTTTGTTCAAAGCATCACGGACATCAATGGTCAAACGGCCACGTGAGTCAGTAATGATATCTTTTACGCTTAAGCGACCAAACTCAGAACGTAAACGGTCACTAAATTTACGTTTTAACAGGGTTTCCGCTTGGAATGGATTACCACCGCCAGTCGCTACATAGTAACGACTGAAATCAGTAACGCGCCATTTCAGGTAGGAATCCACCATTAAGTCTTTGTTTTCACTTGTCAGATAGCGGTCAGCCTGAATTTCCAGTGTCTGAATACGTGCATCCAACATTTTTACCGTTTCAATAAATGGTACTTTGAAATGCAGACCCGGCTCATAAATGATCGGTTTGTTTTCAGAATCACGCAGAACCTTACCAAAACGCAAGACAATGCCGCGATCAGTTTGAGGAACAATAAAGATAGATGCGTATGCGACTGCCAAAATGGCCAGAACGATAACAATTAGCGATTTACGCATGATTATTGTCTCCCTACTCTAACTGCATCACCACGAACAGCACTGTTTGGCTGAGCTGATGTTGCGCCATTAGATGACGCGTTATTATTTGGCGTCGCCATTCTGGCTGATGGACTGACTTTCGGTGCTGATGTAGCGTTCGTATTAGCACCACGCATGATTTGATCAAGCGGCAGCACTAACATGCTGTTGCTCTTATCATTTGCTATCACTTTACGTGTATTACCTAATACACGTTCCATCGTTTCGATATATAGACGTTCACGGGTAATCTCAGGTGCAGCACGATATTCAGGCAACATTTTTGCAAAACTTGCCACCTCACCCTCTGCTTTGAAGACCACACTGGCTTTATAAGCTTCAGCTTCTTCAATTAAGCGTTGTGCGTTACCTTTTGCCAGAGGAAGAACTTCGTTTCGATAAGCATGTGCTTCACGAATGGTTTTTTGTTCTTCTTCCCTTGCTGCAATTACATCATCAAATGCGGCTTTAACGTCTTCAGGCGGACGCGCTGCCTGGAAGTTGACGTCAAGCAGTGTGATACCCATTTTGTATGGCGCAATTGTTGCTTCGAGCTCTTTCTGTGTAACATCACGGATAAAAGCACGATTCGTAGTCAGTACTTGCTCCATCGCAGACTGACCAATTACACCACGCACAGCACTATCTAGCGCCTGACGCAGACTATTGTCTGGGTTTGTGACACTAAATAAATATTGCGCAGGGTCGGTAACACGATATTGAACGTTCATTTCAACGCGGATCACGTTTTCATCTGACGTTAACATCATGCCATTTGTCGCTTGTTCACGTACGGTTTCTACGTTGACAGGAATAACTCTATCAATGAAGGTTGGTTTCCAGTTCAAACCAGGCCCAACAACACCACTATATTCACCAAAACGTAATACTACGCCACGGTCACTTTCTTTGATGGTGTAGAAGCCTGAACCTGCCCATACAACAACGATAGCAGCAAGAGCTAACATACCTAAACGGCCGCTGATTTGTGATGGTTGTTTATTATCGCCATCACCACCGCTGCCTTTATTTCCACCAAGCTTGCTGCCTAGTTTACGAAAGAGATCGTCGAGATCATAAGCCCCACGTTTTCGACCACCTTTGTTCCCGCCAGAGTTGCCGCCTTTATTGCCGCTTCCCCACGGATCGCGGTCTTGTCCGTCATTACCGGGCTGATTCCACGCCATGTTTTAGCTCCATTCTTTATGATTGATTTTCAGGGCTAAGAGCGATAGGGCTCTTAATATCAATTCCATTGCCTAACTACATCATTAATCACCAAAACAATTAAATAACGTAGTCAGGTAATTGCTGCTCTTGTTTGCACAGACGCCGCCAATCCACCATTGGCATACGCACCTCAAGGCCAATTGAGCCGTCTTCTTCCTGCCATTCACGTTCGATTGACTGAAGTTGGTAGAAACGGCTACGTAAACGGCCTTCATTCGGTGGTAAACGCAATTCAACATGTGCGATTTCACCTGAAAGACGTTCCGTCAATGCCTGTAGCAGCAATGAGATACCATCGCCCGTTTGCGCTGAAACCCAGACACGAACCGGCTTGTTATCCTCATCTCTGTCAATACGCGGGACAAAATCCTCCAGCATATCAACTTTGTTCATCACTAAAAGTGTTGGTATTTCATCCGCTTCGATTTCTTCTAACACACTTTCAACTGCATGAATATTTTCATCCAAGCGATTATCAGCTGCATCGATAACGTGCAGCAGTAACGTTGCTTCACGTGTTTCTTGCAGGGTTGCTTTAAAAGCTGCAACCAAATCATGGGGTAAATGACGGATAAAACCCACAGTATCTGCAAGAACGACAACACCAACATCTTCTACATCAATACGACGAAGTGTTGGGTCAAGTGTTGCAAATAACTGGTCAGCAGCATAAACATCAGCGGCCGTCATGCGGTTAAACAAACTAGACTTACCAGCGTTGGTATAACCGACAAGCGAAATAGTCGGGATATCAGCCTTACTTCTCGCTTGACGCCCTTGTTCACGCTGTTTTTCCACCCGACTAAGACGAGATAAGATTTGTTTAATTTTATCTCTTAATAGCCGGCGGTCAGTCTCAAGTTGAGTTTCACCGGGACCTCGTAAGCCAATCCCGCCTTTTTGTCGCTCTAAGTGCGTCCATCCCCTCACTAAGCGAGTCGATAAATGCCTTAACTGAGCCAATTCAACTTGAAGCTTACCTTCGTGTGTACGTGCGCGTTGAGCAAAAATATCTAAAATTACCCCTGTACGGTCAACCACCTTACATTGGCAAATCCTTTCGAGATTACGTTCTTGAGCAGGGCTTAGAGTATGATTAAACAACACCACATCTGCACCACTTTCCTCAACAGCTTGGGCGATTTCTTCTGCTTTACCTTCCCCAACAAAAAACTTTGGATGAGGGGCTTTACGACTGCCCGTGACTATTTGTACTGGTTTTACGCCAGCAGATGTCACAAGTGACTCAAATTCTGCCAGATTATCAACATCTTTTTCTTGAGAAAAAAAGACATGGACTAATACAGCTAGTTCACCGCCTTCATACCTATCAAACAAGGTGTAACCTCTTAGGCTAAACAATAATTGCAAAGGAAAAACACAGGTACAGTCTCCCTACCCATGCTTTCCTTGTCTTTTAGCGTACAAACTTACTCAGTTACTTCGCCATCTTGCGCTGCAGGGTTACCTGAATGGTAATTACCATTGCCAGTGCTACCCGCAGTACCGCTATGATGAGAAACAGGGCGAGCAGGGACAACAGTCGAGATAGCGTGCTTATAAACCATCTGGCTAACTGTGTTTTTTAATAAAATGACAAATTGGTCAAAAGACTCAATTTGCCCCTGCAATTTGATGCCATTAACGAGATAAATAGAGACCGGAACCCTTTCACGACGTAATGCGTTCAGGAACGGATCTTGCAAAGATTGCCCCTTAGCCATTCTATGTTTTCCTTATTTTGTTGTTTTTAAAAGAGAATCTTTTAGATTCCAAAAAGTAACTACTCAAAAATTGCGCTTAACGTTCTAATTGTACACAAACATCAGTCCTATGCACGCATAACCTGCATAACGGTGCTAAGCGCTTGCTGAGGTTGTTCACTATCTAACCAATGAACATTCTCCCAGCCTCTTAACCAGGTAATTTGACGTTTTGCCAATTGGCGAGTTGCACAAATTCCCCGATAAATCATTTCATCATGGCTAATTTCACCATCTAAATATGACCACATTTGCCGATATCCCACACAACGGATTGAAGGGAGGTCAACATGTAAATCATTTCGTTGATGCAATTTGCGAACTTCTTCTTCAAAACCCGCATCTATCATCAGATGAAAACGTTGTTCTATGCGCTCATGTAAAATTTTACGATCTTGTGGCGCAATAGCAAACTGAAACACATTATAAGGTAATTCTTCCCCAGCTGTTTGTGTCATTTCAGTCAAAGTTTGTCCCGAAATGAGATATACCTCTAAAGCACGGGATAATCTTTGTGGATCGTTAGGGTGGATCCTTGCCGCGGCAACTGGGTCAGCTTCAGTAAGACGACGATGAATTTCTCCCCATCCTTGTTCTTTCGCAATGTGTTCAATTTCAGCACGAACTGTTGGGTCAGCTGAAGGAAGTGGTGAAAGTCCTTCTAATAAGGCTTTAAAATACAACATAGTGCCGCCAACTAATAACGGAATTTTACCTTGTGAGGTAATTTCAGCCATGGCATTTAATGCGTCACGGCGAAAATCGGCAGCGCTGTATGGTAGAGACGGATCGAGGATATCAATCAGACGATGGGGAGCTTGGCTGAGTTCTTCCGCTGTTGGTTTTGCTGTGCCAATATCCATTCCTCGGTAAATTAATGCCGAATCGACACTAATAATTTCCACAGGCAAATGCTTGCGAAGTTCGATCGCCAAAGCGGTTTTACCTGAGGCCGTTGGACCCATTAGGAATATTGCGTCAGGTTTTTTCTGAGTTGCTAAATCACTCATTTGTTAGTGTAGCTACCACGGATTGTAAATTAATTAATTGTAATAATGTTGGTGGGGGATTTTTTACCCACTGAGGGCATACCCGCTCAACATCAGCCAGCAACTGAACAGCCTGTGCTAAACTCCAACTTTCTTCTGTTTTAACCTGTGAAACTGCTTTAGCGAGCCATTGTGCAATCTCTTCGTCAGTGACACTTTCTTTTCTCGATAAAAAATCGAGTAGTTCAGAAAAAAGCTGTGATAAATTTTGTGTTCTTAATGGTAACGATACCGTATGAATTGTTACTTTTCCATGTAATATCGTGGCTTCGATACCAAATATTGTCAATTGTTCCTTGTACCGCTGTAAAACCTCTATTTCATCATTTTTAAGTGACACTTTTAGAGGTATTAACAATGGCTGAGGCTTTAAGGCTCCGCCACCCGGTGACAATTGTGACAATTTCAATAAATAATTAGCTTCCGTTAAGGATAACAGGATTAGCCCCAACGAAGACTCAATTAATGCAAAGTTTTTTGCGTAAATTGTCAATACCTTGCCAAAAAGGTAGTTATCCGCATTTTTTGCTACAGGTTGTGACGATATTGGTGGCGAGTTTATCGGTTTACGCTCAGGAAAAAGCGGTTTTTTATCTTCAGAGGCAACGGGAATTGACATTAAGCTCTGATACAGCTCACCCGCTTTTTTGTCATACGTTGAACCAAACGTTTTTGCTGGCGCATTTTCTGAAAAACCTGACGTTGTCTTCGGTGAAGAAAAAGCGTGATTTGCGGCACTATCCTTTAAGTGGCTGGGCTGGTCATAAGGTATTTTAGACTCTCGAACGGTATTTTCAATGAGCGTATGATTTTCTGTCTTATGTTGCTGCTTGGGAGTCACGTTTGGTGAAGAAAAATAGTTTTCCCCCGCAGAAGGTCGATTTTCTAACCCTATATTTGCTGGTTCAATACCCGGAAGCTCATCAATAGATGCAGCTTCTAATAATACCGTTCGTACCGCTTGATAAATAAAATCATGTACCAAGCGAGCTTGGTGAAAACGAACCTCATGTTTTGCTGGGTGTACGTTAACATCAACTTGTTTTGGATCAATCGTCAAATACAAGACATAAGCAGGCTGTTGGTTTTCGTCTAAATGCCCTTCATAGGCTTGGCGAATAGCATGGTTAATCAGGCGGTCACGCATCATACGGCCATTAACATAGCAATATTGCGTTTCGCTACCTGATGTCATTGATGGAGAAACAACCCACCCTTTGATAGCAAGGTCGCTATGTTCCCAAGATAACGCCAAAGCGCCTTGCAGAAAACCCGTACCGCAAATCGTCCCGAGACGCCGCTCTTGCTGCGCTTCATCATGAGCGGCTCGATATTGCTTTACTAATTTCCCGTTGTGAGTCAGGTTAATAGCCACATCAGGACGAGAAAGTGCAATTCGGCGAACAATTTCATCAATATGGCCGAACTCGGTTTTTTCTGTGCGCATAAATTTACGGCGAGCTGGCGTATTATAGAATAAATCTAATACTTCAACCGTTGTGCCATTGGGATGCGCTGCAGGTTTAACCATCACCTCCATATCCCGGCCTTCGGCATATGATTGCCATGCTTCTGTTTGGTCTGCGGGCTTGGATGTCAATGTTAAACGTGAAACGGAACTGATACTCGCTAGCGCTTCACCGCGAAACCCCATACTCATAATAGCTTCAAGGTCATCCAAAGTGGCAATTTTACTGGTCGCATGGCGAGCTAATGCGAGAATCAGTTCATCTTTACCGATACCACAGCCATTATCACGAATACGGATCAGTTTTTCTCCACCACGCTCAATGTCGATATCAATACGCGTTGCCCCGGCATCAAGACTGTTCTCAACGAGCTCTTTAACCACTGACGCAGGCCTTTCGACCACTTCTCCTGCCGCAATTTGGTTGGCTAGCTGTGGGGAGAGAATATGTATTGCCATGTCTTCCCCCCTTATTGTGGTGCCGCTTGTATTGGATTCGCCAAGAAATATTGACGTAATCCTAAATGGATAGCTTCTGCGACTTTGTCTTGGAATTCATTAGATTTTAGCAACTGTTCTTCTGCCGTATTACTAATAAAACCAGTTTCGACTAAAATCGATGGGATATCTGGGGAGCGCAATACACCTAAACTTGCATGCTCAGGTGTTCTTTTATGAATATTACCCACTTTTCGCAGCTGTTCGATCACTTTAACCGCAACATCGTACCCCACACGCTGAGAATGGCCGAATTGTAGATCTAAAACAGCTTGGCTTAAATAAGGGTCCGCACCACTAAGCGCATCACCCGCCCCACCTAATAATTCAGATTGTTTTTCACGTTGTTCGAGCCAACTACCCAGCTCACTGTTTGCACGTCGATTAGACAATACCCACACTGATGCTCCTCGTGCACTGCTATTCGGAGCCGAATCTGCGTGAATTGACACCAACATATTAGCCCCTTTCTTACGTGCCACATCAGAACGACCACTAACGGAAATAAAATAGTCTCCATCACGTGTCATCGCAGGTTTAAACATTGGGTCGGCTTCAAGACGTTGGTATAACTTACGTGCAACACTAAGAGTCACATCCTTTTCTTTATAACCATTCTTACCAATCGCACCAGGGTCTTTTCCACCGTGCCCTGCATCAATCGCAATAACTACCTGCTTGCTGCCCTTCGGCATATTTTTATATTTAGTCGGTGTTGGCGTGGCAACAGGCGCAGGATTATTTATCTTCAATGGCTTATCTTGAGCGCTATTTGCCGCTGCTTTAATCGTATTATTGGTTTGATTAAAGGAAGTAGAACCGGATGAATTTCCCGTCGATATCATTAATACCAACTGATATTCACCTGAAACTTGTTTAAGTACTGCTTTCGTTTTAGCTGCACGAGATAGCTCTAAAACTAAGCGTTTGTGTTGATTATCAGAAGGTTGGCTTGCCCGTACTAGTTTTACAAGATCCCCTGCGGGAACTTTAAGCGGTAGGCCAATAATCTCGCCTCGCTGTTTGATATCAACAACAAGGCGCTCAGGTGAATGCAATGGGAAATAGGAGTAATCAGGCTTACCATCAACAAAGCTTAGTACCACTTCTGCTTGTGATGGACTATTGTTAACTTGAATATTCGATAATGTTGCCGCTTGTGTTTTTGCAGCAAACAGCCACATAACGGATACCATAAACAAGACGAAAACAGTAAAAAAACCCTTTTTTGTTATTCTGTGCATTGATGCATTCAACATGAGCAATAGCTTCCTTAGAGTAGGGGTAATGCTTCTAACAACGACTCCCCATTGGCAGAAAAAGCAACAAAGTGAGCCTGACGCCCTTCGCCTTGATAGGTCAGATGGAGCTCAAGATCCGCTTCAGGTAAAAAACCTTTACCTTGTTGCGGCCATTCGACCAAACAGATCGAATTTCCAGAAAAATAGTCACGAATTCCCATAAATTCAAGTTCTTCAGGATCGGCTAACCGATAGAGATCAAAGTGGAAAACTTGACGATCTGCTAATTCATAGGGTTCAACCAATGTGTAAGTTGGACTTTTTACATGGCCTTGATGACCTAGCGCTTGTAAGAAACCTCGGCTAAAGGTGGTTTTCCCTGCACCAAGATCACCGTATAAGTGAATCACAGTGCTTTGATGGCAAGCCTTAGCGATAGCATTACCTAACGCAACAGTTTGCGCTTCATTGGCAAGTTGTATTGTACATTCTTTCATATTGTTCTTTTATTATGTCATTAATAGGCGGTGTCGCCTGTTTATCCTTTAAATGCATAGTTTATATTGCTGATCAAAATGCATAAAGAGATATCAACAAACATCAATATTACCGCTTATATTAACCTAAGATGGGGCTTTTTTCTTAATTAACATTGCTTGAATGATGAGTTCAGAAATATCCTATAATTGTTCTCAATATTGACGGTATTTTTCATGCATTTTGATGAACAACGCAGGTCATGATAGAGTGCCTGCCGTTTTAATCTTTATCAAGATAGGATCTGATGGCAAGATACCTCGATCTCGATCTTCTCGCTCAGAATATTAAACAATGGGGCATTGAAGCAGGTTTCCAACAAGTAGGGATCTGCGATACTGACCTTTCTGCGGAAGAGCCCAAATTACAAGCATGGCTAGACAAACAATTTCATGGCGAGATGGAATGGATGAGCCGCCATGGAATGATGCGAGCCAGACCACACGAACTGCACCCAGGCACGTTACGTGTCATTAGTGTGCGTATGAATTACTTGCCCGCCAAAGCCGCATTTGCCAGTACATTAAATAACCCCGAATTAGGTTATATCAGCCGTTATGCCCTAGGACGAGACTACCACAAGCTATTAAAAAAACGCCTAAAACAACTTTCAGATCGTATTTTAGACTATTGTCGTGAATTTAACGGAGTGATACTGCCCGATGGCACCAGTAGCGATGATCTTAATTTTCGACCTTTTGTCGATTCCGCTCCAATCTTAGAACGCCCTCTTGCAGTTAAAGCAGGTTTAGGATGGACAGGGAAACATTCATTAGTCTTAAATCGTGAAGCAGGATCTTGGTTTTTTCTCGGTGAGTTATTGATTAACTTACCCGTTCCTGTTGATAAACCTGTCGAAGAAGATTGTGGTCGCTGTGTTGCTTGTATGACAACCTGCCCAACAGGTGCGATTGTTGAACCTTACACCGTCGATGCAAGACGCTGTATTTCTTATCTCACAATCGAGCTAGATAGTGCTATCCCAGAAGAATTTCGTCCACTCATGGGAAATCGGATCTATGGTTGCGATGACTGCCAGCTCATTTGCCCGTGGAACCGTTTTTCCCAGCTTACTGATGAAGATGATTTTAGTCCAAGAAAGGACTTACATACACCAGAGCTACTTGACTTGTTCTCATGGGATGAAAAAACCTTTTTAAAGGTGACCGAAGGCTCTGCAATCCGCCGCATTGGTTATATTAAGTGGCTGCGAAATATCAGTGTGGCACTAGGTAATGCACCTTATCAAGACCGTATTGTACTGGCTTTACAAAATAGATTGGGGATCAACGAAATGCTAGATGAGCACTTCCAATGGTCTATACAACAACAGCTTAACCGACGCGATGCAAACCAAGTCACAATTCAAACTTCACAGCAAAAACGCCTTGTACGCGCTATTAACAAAGGTTTACCGAGAGACGCCTAGAAAAAAGCCTGCTATATATCCGGAATGAAGAATTGTCAAATTGATGTGAATAAAATAAAAAATGCTTACCTGACAATAGGTAAAGAATTTGCAAGCTGTGCTAGCCTCATTTTGACAAAATAATTCACAGACCAATAAAATCAACAAGTTATAATAATACAACTTAAACGCTAGAATTAAATAGCACAGCAGGAATTTGTTAATTAGCCTGTGGATAACTCTGTGTAATAAGTTATTTCAAATCGCAATAAAAACTCAGATTGATTGAGTTAGCTGTGGATAACTTTCTAATGTCGCGTTGAAAAGAAAAACACTGATTTTACGTTAACTAGCAATACAAAAGTGACCAAAAAGTAAGATTAAAATGAAAAAACACTCGAAGTAAATAAAAAAGCATATTTTTGTTTATTATTTAAACTTCATGTTTTCATCTTAGAGATGGAAGTAAAACACCCTATTGCTAAGGGGTGGCTATTCTATGGCGCCCTGAAAATGAATGCAAGCACAAATCTGGATATGATCCAAAAAAGATCGCGAAACCCTTTTAGATCCCAGTGTTCAAGGGATAAAAACAGTGAACAAACGCAGTTCATATGCACTAAGTGATTTTACTTAAATAAAATTAAGTTAAATGAATATTATGTGAGATTTAATTAAGAAGAAAAGTTAAGAGATAAAGAAAATATTGGAGCGGGAAACGAGACTCGAACTCGCGACCCCGACCTTGGCAAGGTCGTGCTCTACCAACTGAGCTATTCCCGCATTTGGTGGGTACTATCGAACTAAAACACTAAGAAAGTTTGGAGCGGGAAACGAGACTCGAACTCGCGACCCCGACCTTGGCAAGGTCGTGCTCTACCAACTGAGCTATTCCCGCATCACGAAAATAGTGTTCTAGCTAAAACATCAAGAAAATTTGGAGCGGGAAACGAGACTCGAACTCGCGACCCCGACCTTGGCAAGGTCGTGCTCTACCAACTGAGCTATTCCCGCATCACATTTCTGGATGTTTCACGTGCCGACTCAATAACAAAAACTTCATCGGTACGGGGAGCGCATTATACGAAAAATTCAGATACTAGCAAGCCCTTGCGCTCAAAATTTTTATTTTTTTATTCGTTTGCTGACAATTCAATCACAATGGTGATTTTATCAACACCCGTTGTAATAAACTGATTTCAATACGTTAACATTGTTAACTTATTGAGAAAAAACCGCGAATGAAAGTCGCCAATGGCGACTTTCATAACGAATCATTTATTCTTTAATAAATGTTTCCCGATAATAAGCCAGTTCAGCGACCGATTCACGAATATCATCAAGAGCTTGGTGGGTATTTTTCTTCGAAAACCCTGCTAAAATTTCAGGTTTCCAGCGACGTGCAAGTTCTTTAAGTGTACTAACATCAAGATAACGATAATGAAAATAGCGTTCTAATTCAGGCATGTAGTTAAATAGAAAACGCCTGTCTTGCCCAACACTATTCCCACAAATCGGTGATGCCCCTTGGGGAACCCATTTTTCTAAAAACTCAATGGTGGCTAGCTCAGCTTCACGCTCACTCACGGTACTTTTGCGCACACGTTCAACTAAACCACTATTGGTGTGAGTGCTTACATTCCACTCATCCATTAAAGCAAGTTGTTCATTCGTTTGATGAACTGCAATTACAGGGCCTTCTGCTAAAATATTAAGATGGCTATCTGTTACAATAGTCGCTATTTCAATAATACGATCACGAACAGGATCGAGCCCCGTCATTTCTAAATCGATCCAAATTAAATTATTCTCATTCTTTTGCATGATATACCCTAACTGCATTCTATGAAGTTAAGGTATGATAGCACTCTTCATGCCTTCAGTGACAGGCGTGAGTAACCCCTAAAATACAGCCCATAGTAAAGAGAGGACAGGTGGCTAAACAGAAACTTTCGAAAGGCCAACAGCGCCGAGTTCAAGAAAATCATCAAAAAAGACTTAAAAAGCAAAAAACAGTTGAAATTGATGATAGCCAATTAGGTGAAGCACAAGAAGGCTTAGTCATTAGCCGTTTTGGGCAACATGCTGACATTCAAGCAAGTGACGGGACTATCCAGCGCTGTAACTTGCGTAGAACTATTTCATCCCTCGTAACAGGGGATAACGTGGTGTGGCGGCCAGCCTTGAACACACAGAGCGATATCAAAGTAAATGGCATCGTCGAAGCTGTTCATGAACGCCGTTCTGTTCTAACTCGTCCCGATTATTATGATGGCTTAAAACCGATTGCTGCTAATATTGACCAAATTGTCGTAGTTTCCGCTATTTTACCTGAGCTTTCGCTGAATATTATTGACCGCTATTTAGTTGCCTGCGAAACCACAGGGATTAAGCCTGTTATCGTTCTCAATAAAGTCGACCTACTCGACGACGAAAACCGTGAGTGGGTAAGCGATTTAATGACGATTTATAGCAATATTGGCTACCAAGTTCTCGAAGTTTCAAGCCATACCAACGAAGGCATGGAAGCACTTACTAACGCGCTAGCAGGTAAAGTTTCAGTATTTGTTGGGCAGTCTGGTGTGGGCAAATCAAGTTTATTAAATGCATTACTCCCTCACAATGAAGAAATGATTTTAGTCAATGAGGTTTCAGACAACTCAGGGCTAGGGCAACATACAACAACAACAGCTCGTTTATACCACTTCCCGTTGGGCGGCGATGTGATTGACTCCCCTGGTGTGCGCAAATTTGGTTTATGGCATTTAACAACGGAACAAGTGACCAAAGGATTTGTCGAATTTAAAGATTACCTTGGTGGCTGTAAATTCCGTGACTGTAAACATTTAGATGATCCAGGTTGTCTGTTACGTGAAGCCGTAGAAGCAAATAAAATTGCTGAATCACGTTTTGAAAACTACCATCGCATTTTAGAAAGCATGGAACAAATCAAACCTCGTGGCAATTTTACGGCAAAAGATAAATAATGTTAGTGAGTGCTTACAATTAACTCCCTAACGCTAAGACAGCTCTAAATAATTTAATTACGGTTAGCCTGTTACGCGACCGTTTGAAATATGATGAGTAAACTGTGTACAATAGCCGCCCTTTTGCTAACATACCTTTAAAAATCAGAGGTTAACGTGCTAGATAAAATTAAAATTCGCTTGCAATATATGCTTCCAAAACAATGTCTTACTGAATTTGCAGGCTGGTTTGCAAGCCGCAATGCGGGTTTCATGACACAATGGGCAATTAAACTGTTCGCAAAAGCCTATAAAGTCAACATGAATGAAGCGCAAAAAAGCGAACTTACTGCTTATGCCACTTTTAATGATTTCTTTATCCGTCTGCTAAAAGAAGGCGCACGCCCGATTGTCGAAAAAGAGCACCAACTTGCTCAACCTGCTGACGGTGCAGTTAGCCAATTAGGCCCGATTAATGATGACCTTATCTTCCAAGCTAAAGGCCATAATTACACAGTGGAAGCGTTACTTGCAGGCCAATACCAATTAGCGGAACGTTTTCGTGGTGGTGACTTTATTACCACTTACCTCTCCCCGAGTGACTATCACCGTGTACACATGCCGTGTGACGGTTTGCTCAAAGAGATGATTTATGTTCCTGGCGATTTATTCTCTGTAAATCCGTTGACGGCACAAAATGTTCCCAATCTATTTGCACGTAATGAACGCTTGATTTGTGTCTTTGACACCCCTGTCGGCCTAATGGTACAGATCCTCGTCGGTGCAACCATCGTTGGTAGTATTGAAACCGTATGGAGCGGTTGCGTTAACTCCTCTCGTGAAGGCGTCATTAAGCGTTGGGTTTACCCTGAGTTAGACTCTGAAGGGGCTGTTTTCTTGAAAAAAGGTGAGGAAATGGGACTGTTTAAATTGGGTTCAACAGTGATTAATTTATTTGAACCTAACAAAGTGACATTTAATTCATCACTAATCCCCGGTTATGCAACTCGCATGGGCGAATTACTCGCTGAAACTGTTGCAAATACAGTGACAGAAGAATCCATCGACGTTTAGTTAAATTATTATCTCTTGAAGGAGCTCCTCACTGTGCGTGTGATTATCAGTTTTTTTCTTAGTCTGTTAATCGTTTTCTCTTCCGTTGCAGCACCAACTGCAGCGCAGGATGAAGCACAGATTAAGCAGGAGCTCAAACAACTTGAGTCAAGCACCAACCCCAAAGATGCAGAGATAGCACAAGCATTACAGGGTGCTTTGAATTGGATGAGTGAAACACGAGAGTCCGATGCAAAAGCCAAATCTTATCAAGAAGCCATTGATAACTTTCCTAGAATTATCAAAGAAATAAGACAAAAAATTCTTAATGAAAGTGATGAGCCGGCCCCAATACCAGTGGGTATCAGCTTAGGTGAACTTGAACAACGTATTATTCAGCTTAGCAGCCAATTACTCGATCAAAGCCGCTTAACTCAGCAAGAGCAAGATAAAGGCCGCGAAATCAGTGAATCATTAAATATTCTGCCACAACAGCTTTCTGAAGCCAGACGTTTACTCACTGAAGCCACTTCGCGCTTTCAGTCTCTGAGTACACCGTCAACGCCATTAGCCGATGCCCAGTATACATTGGCTCAAGCCGAAGTAAGTGCTCGCAAGTCAACGGTTAATGAACTGGAAATGGCGCAGCTTTCTGCCAATAACCGCCAAGAAATCTCACGCCTTACGTTGGAATTATACAAAAAACGCTATCAACGTATGGAACTTGAGTTACAAAACCTACGTGATTTCCAAAATACCCAACGCCAACAAAAAGCAATTTTAGCGTTAGAACACACGGAAATGTTGGCCGCACAAGGGGAACTAACGCCATTTTTAACTGAGCAGCTTGATATTAACCGCAAAATGTCTCAGGAATTAACCGCTCAGGCACAGCGCATGAGCGCTATCACCAATAGCCAAGCAGAAATTTCAACCAGTATCCGTGATGCTCGCCAAGCACTCACAACTATTCGCGAGCAAGCTCAGTGGATCAGCAGTTCAAGTACATTAGGGGAAGCTCTCAGAACACAGCTTTCTCGTTTGCCTGATATCCCCAAAAGCCAACAACTTGATCGTGAAATGGCTGATTTACGTGTACAACGCTTAAATTATGAAGATAGCCTCGATAGATTAGGTAAAGTAGATACAACCGAGCAAGAAACCGAGCATGAGCTTAATGCAGCTCAAGTGCAAGTTTATCAGTCATTAATTAAAACCCGCCGAGAGCTACTGACCTCTTTAATTTCAGGCCTCGATGCTGAAATGTTAGAGCTAACGAAGCTTAATGTCGCTACTGGGCAATTAACCGATGCATTAAAAGAAGTCAAAGATGCTTCCAACCGTTATCTTTTCTGGGTCGCAGATGTTCCACCAATAAGCATCAGCTATCCTGTCATGTTAGTAACTGATATTACTCAATTACTTTCACTGGATACCTTGTCCCAACTTGCTGGTGCACTGAACGTTATGCTGACAACTCAAGATACCTTTTTGTATCTTCTTGGTTCGATAGCATTAGTCATTTTCAGTATTAGCACGCGTAAGCACTACCAAGCATTTCTTGACCGTTCCAGTTTACGTATTGGTAAGGTGACACAAGACCGGTTCTACTTAACCATTCGAACTATTTTCTGGTCAATTATTGTTGCTCTTCCTCTACCTATGATGTGGTCTGCCATCGGCTATGGCTTACAAAGTGCATGGCAATACCCCATGGCCGCGGCGATAGGTTATGGTGTCAGTGCGACGACACCTTTATTGTGGCTGTTTATGATCAGCGAAACCTTTTCTCGTCCAACCGGGCTATTTATTTCTCACTTCGGTTGGGACAAAGATTCCGTTAAACGTGCGATGCGTTATTACCGAATGGCGATTTTTGTCATCGTTCCATTAGTGATGGCAATTATTACCTTTGAACATTATAGCGATAGGGAATTTGCAGCCAGTATTGGTCGTTTCTGTTTTATCTTTTTATGTGTCGCACTTAGCTTAATTACCAACAACTTGCGTCGTTCACAAATCCCTCTCTATTTAGATAGACATGGGTCCGGTGAGAATATCGTTAATAAGGCCTTGTGGTGGATGATATTACTCGCACCTATTGTTGCTGGGTTCTTCTCCATTTTAGGTTATTTCTCAACCTCACAGGCCCTGCTTGCACGTTTAGAAACTTCTGTCGCCATTTGGTTTGTCATCCTTATCGTTTATCATACTATTCGCCGTTGGATGTCGATGCAGCGCCGTAAATTAGCCTTCGAGCGTGCGAAACAACGCCGTGCTGAGATATTGGCGCAACGTGCTAAAGGTGAAGACGATAGCCAGCAAGCAAACGCCAGTAGCGAAGGAAATATTGATATCGAAGAACAGGTTATCGACTTGGATACCATTAGCACCCAATCTGTGGGGTTAGTTCGTTCGATTTTAACCATGATTGCCTTGGTTTCATTAATTTGGCTATGGTCTGAGCTACATACTGCATTCTCTTTCCTTGAAAATATTCGCTTATGGGATGTGACCTCAACGGTTAATGGCGTTGATACGGTACAACCTATCACCATGGGCTCTATTTTCATTGCTATTTTGACTATTATCGTTACTGCCCAATTAGTTCGTAACTTACCCGCTTTACTTGAGCTGGCAGTACTCCAACATTTGGATTTAACGCCAGGTACCGGTTACGCTATCAGCACACTAACCAAGTATACGATTACTATTATCGGGACCATTGTTGGCTTCTCTATGTTAGGGATTGAGTGGTCAAAACTACAATGGCTTGTAGCGGCGATGGGGGTCGGGCTTGGTTTTGGCTTACAAGAAATCTTCGCTAATATTATCTCAGGGTTGATGATCTTATTTGAAAAACCGATCCGGATTGGAGATACAGTAACTATCCGTAACTTGACCGGCAGTATTACCAAGATCAATACCCGTGCAACCACGCTAACAGATTGGGACAGAAAAGAAATTATTGTGCCAAATAAGGCATTTATTACTGAACAATTTATTAACTGGTCACTTTCTGACACGATCACACGTATTGTCATGACGATTCCTGCACCTTCTGATGCCAATAGTGAATTAGTGACAGATACTATTTTACGTGCAGCTCAACGCTCTACGATGATTTTAGACAACCCGGCACCTGAAGTATATCTTGTTGATTTACAACAAGGTATTCAGATTTTTGAATTACGTGTCTATGCCGCAGAAATGGGCCACCGGTTACCTGCGCGCCATGAAATACATCAAAACATCCTAGTATCCTTTGCTGAACAAGGGATTACCTTGCCATTCCCACCATTCCAAGCAAGGGTGGATGTCCGTGATAACTCTCTGCAAAGTGCGACAAACAATCTTTCAGGACGTAATCCAAGCCGTAAATCTGGGGAACTGTAAGCCGTATTATGCCATTACAATTAGATGAAAAAGACGAATTAGTGATCTTGAGGATCGCCCAACTTGAACGTGTTGGGTCGATTTTATTCTTTTTGATTCCATTAATTATCTTATTAATTGTTGGAAAAGCTTTTGCATTTAATACGCTATATCTTTGGCAAGTGTATTGTGCGGTTTATATCGTCGGGTTTCGTGTACTTTGTGGCAAGCTATCATCGAAACAGCAGCAGCTTGCCATTCGTCGAGGCTGGGGAAATAACCGTTTTTATCGGCTTTCTTGGTGCTATCTTGTATTATCGGTTGTCATACTGGTGGGATACAAAATCGTATCCCACACATCTGCTTAATCGTTAGCTGGCTTTAAAACCATACGATTTAATATAACCTTCCGCTAATTTTTGTGCCTGCTGTAATTCTTCAGGACTTAACTGCTCCGCAATCTTATTCTGTAGACGATGACTTTCTGCGTTACCACTGTAAACCGCAGTTGCAAGCCATGCGTAGGCTTGCTGCAAGTTTTTCTTCACGCCACGTCCTTCAGAGTACATGACACCTAAGCGGTCTTGAGACTTAGCATCTTTTTGTTTCGCGGCTTTTCTAAACCAGAAGACCGCCTTCTCATCATCTAAATCAACACCACTACCAATCGAGTACATTTGGCCTATCTGGAATTGAGCCAGTATATTCCCGCCCTGCGCAGCTTTTCTAAACCAAAATGCCGCTTTTTCTAGGTTTTGAGTAACACCTAAGCCTTGCGCGTACATCATCGCCATGTTTGTTTCAGCTCGGGTATCACCTTGAGCAGCGGCTTGTTCGTACCACAGCATCGCTTTGTCATAATCACGACGCACACCAAAACCATTTACGAACATCGTGCCAAGGCGGAATTGCGCATCTGAATTCCCTTGGTTTCCTGCCTTGATGAACCACTCAGCCGCAGCTTTAGAATCTTGAGAAACACCTAACCCTTTAAAATAACGCTCACCTAGCTGGAATTGGGCTTTAGGGTCACCTTTTTGCGCTAACTGCGTAATTTGTTCAATCGAGGGCTCTTGTGCTACTGTTGCCGATGCTGGCGCAGTGGTAGGTTTAGCAGTTAAAACGGAACTAAAACAAATCGAGCCTAACAACAGTACTAACGCAATTCTTTTCATCCTAAGGAACCCTCAACAGTGCAGTATGCAACCTGTGAAAACAGTGCTATCCATTAATATCGACCTAAACACTCATCCCCCTAGTTTAAATTTACTTTTTGTCAGAAAAAATAGGAAAAGTGACCTAAATTTCACAAAAAGCACGTTTCGCTGTATTTTCACTGTGGGAACTTACGTTTCTAGTCTAATTGCGATAATAAAAAACCAGATAAACATATTGCCTATCTGGTTTCTCTATTTCAAATAACAAAATGAATTATGCGTTATTAAGGTATTTATTTCTCAGATAACGAGCAACAGCATCATCACTATTCGAGCCAATGACTTCCATGTGTGGTAACGCATCTTTTAGCAACTGATGTGCATTTTGCATGATGCAGCCTTTTCCGGCCATCGTCAGCATTTCTTTGTCATTCATACCATCACCAAACGCAATACTATCACTCGGTGTATAGCCATGTAGAGCAGCTACTTGCTTCAAAGCTTCCCCTTTAGAAACAGTACCAGCCATAACTTCTAAACAGCTACGCAGTGAAAACGTTACATTCACTCTATCTTGCCAGCGAGCTTGAATACGGCGTTGTAAATCCACCAGCAAATCATGATCTTCACTGGTGTAGTAAACTTTACAGACCTCAGAGGTGACAAAATTGTGGCGGTCAAACAACTGGTAGTTAAATACCGATTCTTTAAAAAATTCTTTTTGTTCAGGGCTTTCACGGTTGATAAACCAATCATCACCATGGTAGTAATTAGTGACAAGCTCAGGGTTATCAAATTCCATTAAACACAGCTCATGAGCAATTTGAGGGGCAACATTGTGCTCAAAAATTAAGTCACCACGGGTATTATGGATCCGCGCACCATTAGACGTGATCATATACGCATCGATGCCTAAACCATCACGGATTTGAGCAACATCCACATGGTGACGGCCTGTTGCAAACACAAAATGCACATCTTGCGAAGTTACTAGCTGTTTCAAAGTGTCTTTTGTATAAGACGTTAAGTCATGATTGGGAGATAACAGTGTCCCATCCAAATCGGAAGCAACTACAGGATATTTCATATTCAAACCCTAACTAATACTGCTCAAAAAAATCACAGATAGCATTGAGCGCCATCGCTCTTAATGCATCCACTTCAAATAGGATTTCATGGTGTGCCCCTTCAATAATGAGAGGTAATTTTTCTTCTCGTCCTATTTGCGCTTTTTGTCGGCTTTGACAAAAAGCTTGTAGCTCTTTATTGCTGACCACTTTTTCTTCACTGGCTTCCAACACCATCAGTGGCACATCAATTTCTCCCGCTTTCGCAATTAGCTCATCGCCAATCACAAAACTTTCACGTAGCCAATGATAAGTTGGCCCACCCAAGCGTAATTCAGGATAATCGGCATAATAACGTAAGTAGCGCCGATAACGCTCCGAGCTGTGTGTTAATACATTGATTAAATAAGGTAATGGCTGCCATTTCCCAGTAGAGGCCGCGTAATCATTACGAACGCTTTCGCGCGATTCCGCTCTATCAACAATAAAGCTCGCCATCCAACGAGGCATGGGTAAATTAATACCAATCATCGGTGCACATAAGGTTGCGGCATCAAATGTGACGTTATCTCGCAACAAATACCCTGCTAAAATAGCACTTCCCATTGAATGTGCTAATGCATAACATTTTGGGTAATGCCGATATTTAACCTCAAGCTCAATGAACTTTTCAAAATCGTCAATGTAATCAGTGAATTTTTCAACATGGCCTTTTTGAGGATCAGCTAACATGCGCCCTGATCGCCCTTGACCACGGTGATCAATAATAAAAACATCATAGCCTAAATGATAAAAATCATAAGCCACTTCAGGGTACTTCACATAGCTTTCACTACGCCCCGGTGAAATGACTATCGCTTTATGGTGCTTTGGATGAATAAAACGGACATAGTGAATGGGAATATCATCAACTCCCATAAATTGAGATTCTTCTCGATGTTGCCAGAAATCTAAAAGCGGGCCATTTGTAAAAGCAGAAAATTGAGTTTCTCGATTCAGCCAACTCTCTTTTAGGTTTTCAGGCGTCATCCTGCAGTTTCCTTATTTATTCATTCATAACCTTCAAGATGGTCTTGGATAAGTGCCATAAATGCCACTCCAAAACGTTCGAGTTTACGCTCGCCAACACCATTAATTAACAATAATTCGGCTGGTGAAGTTGGAGTGTGCTCAGCCATTTCAATTAATGTTGCATCATTAAACACGACAAATGGTGGAATATTTTCTTCATCTGCAATGGACTTACGTAATTTACGCAGTTTCGCAAATAATTTTTTATCATAATTGCCATGATAAATTTTGTTTTGTTGATTACGGCTTTTTACCACTAAAACACGCGGAACTGCTAGTTTTAGTGCCGCTTCACCCCGTAATATAGGCCGTGCAGCCTCAGTTAATTGAAGCGCTGAAAAATGCGTAATATTCTGAGTGATCATACCTAAATGGATCAATTGGCGAATCACACTAACCCAATGTTCATTACTTTGTTCTTTACCGATACCGTAAACAGGCAGTTTGTCATGGCCTAAATCACGGATACGTTGATTATTAGCACCACGCAATACCTCTACAATATAGCCGATACCAAACCGCTGACCAACACGATAAATACAGGATAGCGCTTTTTGCGCATCCACTAACCCATCGTACTGTTTTGGCGGGTCTAAGCAAATATCACAGTTACCACAAGGCTGCTGACGATTTTCGCCAAAATAATTGAGTAACACCAAACGACGGCAGGTTTGTGCTTCAGCAAAAGCCGCGATGGCATTCAGCTTATGCCGTTCGATATCTTGCTGCATACCTGCAGGTTTTTCCTCAAGGCAACGACGTAACCATGCCATATCGGCCGGGTCATAAAATAAAATGGCTTCGGCCTCAACACCGTCACGCCCTGCTCGCCCTGTTTCTTGATAATACGCTTCGATATTACGTGGAATATCGAAATGAGCAACAAACCGAACGTTTGATTTATTAATTCCCATCCCAAAAGCCACTGTCGCCACGACAACTTGCAGATTATCTTTTAGAAATGCGTCTTGTACCCACTCCCGTTGAGCAGCCTCTAACCCTGCATGGTATGCTGCAACGCTTAGGCCTCGTTTTTGCAAGCGCTCTGTCGTTTCTTCAACCTTACTGCGACTGTTACAATAAACAATACCCGCTTTTCCTTTTTGGCCTTTAATAAAAAACCAAAGTTGATCTAACGGTTTATATTTTTCGACTAAGGTATAACGAATATTTGGCCTATCAAAGCTACTCACATGAACTAATGGCTCATGTAGCTCCAATAAGCGAATAATGTCTGCACGTGTGGTTTCATCTGCAGTTGCGGTTAACGCCATCACGGGTACATTAGGTAATGATTGCCGTAATTGGCCTAGTGCACGATATTCAGGGCGAAAATCGTGTCCCCATTGAGAAATACAGTGGGCTTCATCCACGGCTAGCAAAGTGATATTCCACCCTGCTAATTGGCTTAGGAAATAATCAGTTAATAGCCGTTCAGGGGCAACATAAAGTAATTTTATTTCCCCCTGACTGCACAGCTCCATGATTTGACGCTGTTCTTGTGACGTTTGTGATGAATTTAAACATGCCGCATTAACCCCATGTAACCTTAATTGGTCAACTTGGTCTTTCATTAATGATATTAATGGCGAAACGACCAGTGTGACCCCCTCTTTAACTAAAGCAGGGACCTGGTAGCAAAGGGATTTACCGCCCCCTGTTGGCATTAACACTAAGCAATCACGGTTATCTAAAATGGCCCCAATGACAGCATCTTGCCCGGGGCGAAATGACTGATAACCAAATGTACTATTAAGCACATGTTCAGCCAATGAAAGTTGGTTAATGACGCAAGCTGTGGACACAAACTTCCTCAATCGATAAAACAAGCCGCTGCCCAATTGAGCAGCGAATTTGTTGATTTATGACTTGGTATTTCACTCAGAACTGAATAGAGCACTGAGTTTTTCTTCCATTACAACATATCGTTTAGCATAACACCGATACCAAAACGGGTTTGGCGATAATTGTAGTCTATCATCGACTCACCATATCCGCTAAACAACTGGGTATAAAAACGCACATGTTTACTAATTGGATAACTCCACCCCAACTCTGCACCACCGTAACCGGTATTCCAGTTATAGCGTCCAGTCGTAGTAAATACGCTATCTCCCAATGCATATCCTACCTTTAAGCGATAGTAGCCCATGTATTTGGTAATATCAGAATTATCATCACGCCCTTCACTTTCATGAATGCGGTACCAAGGTTTAAGGTCAACTTGCCAATTACCATTTTGCGCCATTGCCCTCGCATATACACGGTTCCAGCTGCGAGAGGTCGGTTCTGAGCGCCCATTTGACTCGTGGTTAAAGCCCGTTTCAATCTCACGTAACGTCCAACCCGCAAATTGGTAGTCAGTTAGCCAGCCAACAAACACCTGAGGCTCATAGTTGGTTTCTCTAAATGGTGAAGATTCTTTTTTATTGCTTAACTGCCACCAAGAACGTTGAGTATAAGAAACGGCTAAAATGGAATCATCACCAGCAATACCGGCCCATAATGGAAAAGCTAAACTTAGTTGAAATTTAACTTCATCCTTTAACGCATCATCGCCCCAATTATAGCTAGAAATCGCTTTTTTATTCATCGAGGAGGTATAGGTATAAATGATGTAATTCGATTCATACGGATACAATACAAATGGATTATCATGGTGTTGTAGTAATCCTGAAATGATGCTTCCACGTATTGGTAGGGTATTTTTGACATCTTGTTCAGGCTGAATACTTGTATTTTCAGTCGCAAACAGTGAAGCAGACCAAAAGCTGAGCACTGCACTTAACAAAATCGGTAAAGCGCGCATTAGTCATTCCTATTTCAACATCGTCCAAAAAAAGTTTGTCCTATTTTACACACAAAACTGAATAACTGTTGAAAGATTATTCATTCGTTTGTTAGAGACATAATTTACACGTAATGTTAACTTATTATTTACATATTTTTAAAGGATGAAAACGATGAATGACCGTACTTATACTTTAGAAGAAGCCAGTGAGTTAATGAGCCATGCATTTATTTATAAAATGCCATTTAACCAATTACTTGGGATTAAGTTAATGAGTCTAAATGATGATTTTGTTCAGCTTACCGTTGAAAATCGTCAGCAATTAATTGGTAATTTCACTCAGAACATTTTACATGGCGGTGTGATCGCTTCGGTTTTAGATGTTGCAGGAGGCATGGTGTGTATTAACCGTATTTTGCAGCGCATTAATCCATTAACTCATACTGAGATTGTCGACAAAATGTCTCGCATGGGAACAATCGACCTACGAGTTGATTATTTACGCCCTGGTCGAGGCCAACTTTTTACCGCCAGTGCCAGCTTATTAAGAGATGGTAATAAAATAGCCGTTACACGCTGCGAACTTCATAATGAAAACAATCAGCATATTGCGACAGCAACGGCAACTTACCTGGTGGGATAAAATAGATACAAATAATTAGTCACCTACTAAACTAATAACTTGTAAAAAAACCTGAGCAATGTCACATTAGTGGTATCAAAAATCGAGCTGCTTAAATCGGCTCGGTCTCTCTGTATAAGTATCTTTTTAGTCTTTAATTCAATTTCAGAGCCAACAATGAGCCAGCAAAATACTACCAAAGGCGTGTTATGTGCCTTAGGCGCCTATTTTATTTGGGGTGTCGCACCTATTTATTTTAAAAGTATCCAAGAAGTGCCCGCAGAAGAAATCCTGACTCATCGTATTATTTGGTCATTTTTCTTTATGATTTTATTATTAACCGTTTCACGCCATTGGAGTTATGTCCGCCAAGTACTGAAGCAACCAAAGAAAATATTAGTTCTTGGGGTGACGGCAACGACAATTGCATGTAACTGGTTAATTTATATTTGGGCAGTTAATAATGGTTATATGCTACAAGCTAGCTTAGGTTACTTTATTAACCCACTAGTTAACGTACTGTTTGGAATGCTATTTTTACAAGAACGTTTTCGCCGTATGCAGTGGATTGCTGTTGGTCTTGCACTAACGGGTGTATTGATCCAGCTTTGGCAATTCGGCTCAGTGCCTGTGATTGGTCTAAGTTTGGCCGTTACATTTGCTACCTACGGTTTATTACGTAAAAAATTAGGTGTCGATGCACAAACAGGGATGACATTCGAAACACTTTGGCTACTTCCTGTCGGTATTATCTTCTTATTATTTTTTGCAGATAGTCCAACTAGCGATATGGCAATGAATGATTGGCATTTAAATGCACTGCTAGTTGCCGCAGGGGTAATTACAACTGTGCCACTGTTACTATTTACAGAGGCAGCTAACCACTTAAGGCTGTCAACTCTAGGCTTTTTCCAATATATGGGGCCAAGTATTATGTTCTTACTCGCCGTGTTTATGTACGGTGAAGTGATGACACCTGAATTGTTAGTCACCTTTGGCTTTATCTGGGTTGCATTAATTTTATTTACATTAGATGCTTTATATACCCAGCAAAAACTGAGAAGAAAATAACGGATAACGGTTTTCAGAAACTCAGATGACCGATAAATAGCGTTAATATTAAATGCCGACTCTCGTTTTATATTTTAAACGAAGTCGGTGTTTCATTATATGGAACTTGAATAGTAAGTTTAATTAATGCAAATAGGCTATTTAATTTTATAGCCAATTCTTTGCCTGCCTCATAATAAATTAAGCTTAAATCAAATCTCGTTGTTCTTATCTATAATACCCATTGAGAAAAATAAATTTAACCATATAAAATCAATAAGTTAAACGAAAAAAATTCACCTTGATTTTCTATCCATAATGGCTATTATTTAATTTATCTTAAATCCACTTCAATTAATAAACATATCCATCAAACAACTCTTTGAAATAAAAGTAGTTGTTTATTTTTTTCAATTAATGATTGCTTAATAGGGACTTGGTAATTATATTGTACGCCGCTTGTATTCACCCCAGCGGATGGTGATGGTCCGATTCATCACTGACGTTTCATTAAAGTGCGCACGATGACATTTCATTTTAAAAATGTCCTGGTGCGAGGTTTTCTGAAATTGAATACAGCCGGTTCTAAAATTTAATTTAATACAATCATGTAGCGTTACGACTCTAAATAATTCGAAAATACAACTAGGCGGCAAGCAAAAGAGTAGCTAGGAGCATACAAAAGTATGTGACTAGTGCGAGCGAGCAAAGCCAACGACGTTGTGATTCGAAGTATGACGAGTACGACTCTAAATAATTCGAAAATACAACTAGGCGGCAAGCAAGGGAGTCGCTAGGAGCATACAAAAGTATGTGACTAGTGCGAGCGAGCAAAGCCAACGACGTTGTGATTCGAAGTATGACGAGTACGGCTGCATTTTAGGTTCACTCGGCCTGTGCATTCAGACAGAGTTAACGTTGTTTAAGGGCTTTTGGGAAGGGCTTAAAAATGCAACAGAATACCGTTCAAATGAAACGCGTACTGACCACACCTGCGTTAGTTTTTTTCGGGCTGGCTTATATGGTGCCACTCGGAATTTTCACCACCTATGGACAAGTAACTGTATTAAGTGAAGGCCATCTGCCTGTCGCTTATTTAATTACATTAGCTGCCGTCTTTTTCACTGCCATGAGCTATTGCCGCATGACAAGCGCACTTCCGCTTTCAGGATCTGCTTATTCATACGTGCAAAAAACCTTTGGCGGCACACTCGGGTTTTTAGTGGGTTGGGCACAACTGCTCGATTACCTCTTTCTACCTATTATTAACTACATTGCGATTGGGATCTTTGTTCACGAAGCGTTCCCCGATATCCCAATGTACGTCATTATTTGCAGCACAATTACAATTGTTAGCATCATGAATATTTTGGGAATTAAATTAGTTTCCTCAATGAATATGCTAATCATTTTAATGCAATTTGTATTTATTGCCGTGTTCCTATACTTGAGTTTTAAAACTTCATTTGTATTGGATACGGACGCTTTATTGGCGCCGATTACGGTCATGTCAGAACAAGTATCAGGGTTATTTGCAGGCGCAGCGGTACTTTGCTTAGCCTTCCTTGGCTTTGATGCGATCTCCACCATGGCAGAAGAAACCAAAGATGCACGTAGTGCGCTACCAAAAGCGATTTTATACACCGTGTTTATCGCAGGTACGCTGTTTGTCATCATTTCCTATGGTGCGCATCTGGTTTATCCGATGTGGCAAGATTTTATTCCTAATACCGATATTGCTAGCCTTGCGGTAATGAAACAAGTTGGTGGAGCGATGATGGCATCTAGCTTTATCACCGCTTATGTTATTGGTGTATTTGCCTCAGCAATGACCTCACAAGCCAGTATTGTACGCATTTTCTATGCGATGGGTCGTGAAGGTGTATTACCTCGTTCGCTGTTTGCTTATCTACATCCAAGGCTCAATACACCGATTTACTCGATTATTTTTGTTGCGCTAGCATCACTGCTTTCATTAGTGCTTTCGCTCAGCATGGTCGCTTCAATGATCAGTTTTGGTGCCTTAATTGCGTTCACTTTTGTGAATTTATCGGTCATTAAACATTTTTATATTGACCGTAAAGCACCACTGGATAATACAAAAATTATCACTTGCCTGATTATGCCTTCTATTGGTGTTATCCTAACATTATGGTTATGGACAAGTCTTGATAGCGAAGCCTTTAAAGTGGGTTTATGGTGGTTAGCTGCAGGTGCAATTTACTTAGCACTTCTGACCCATGGTTTTACTCGTCGTCCACCTGCAATCTCTGACGATGAAACTGAAATGATTATTAACTAAGCATTTCAAGTCTTATAAATGATTACGGGGGAGCACTTGCCTTCCCCGTTGTTTTTTTAGCGTTGGTGCCACCAAAGCACCACTGATACAGACGGTTTACAATGAATAATCAATTAGCTGACGTTATTTACTTTAACGGTTATATATATACTGCAGATGATAAAAATCGCGTTGTCGATGCGGTTGCTGTTCGTGATGGCTATATTCTTGCCACAGGCACCTCTGATGAACTTCATCAATATGTTGGTCCTGAGACAGAGAGTATCGATCTCGAAGGCAAAATGATGATGCCTGGCATCATTGATGGTCATATGCACCCTTTTTGGGGCGGTATTCAACTCTTCGGTTGCCATTTAAATTATGAATCGTTAACTATCGACCAAATTTTAGCACGCGTACAAGATCACCTCGATAAAGACCCGCGTACCGGGGAAAATGATTGGCTCAAAGTCACTGCATGGCTGCGCCAAGGTATGATCCCTGCAGGTGTTGATATGTACCGTGAAGATATGGACAAACTCAATACGAAACGCCCTGTCGTCTTGTTTTCAAATGACTGCCATACATTGCTAGCAAATAGCCGAGCCCTCGAATTATTCGGTATCACCAAAGATACGCCTGAACCAACTGATGGTAAGATTGGTAAATACGAGAATGGTGAATTAAACGGTATTTTAGAAGATGCTCCCGCTATGCGTGCTGCCGATAGCATTCCTTCAATTCGTGACGACCAAGCTATTGAAGTTGCTGAATTAGTACAGAAAGTACTTAATCAGCAAGGTGTGACAATGGTGATGGATGCACGCGTTTCAGAACAACAGCTTGAAGCCTTTTCTCAATTACAACAACGTGGCGACCTTACGATCCGTTTCCAAGCTGCCCGTGAAATAACCCCTGATGAAACACCGGATGTTGCCTCAGTAGCGGCAGCTGTTGATAAAGCCGTTGCATTTGCCAAAAAATGGCACCAAGCCGATTGGACGCCAGCCCCTGGCATTGGCTTAAATAATATTAAAATGTTTGTTGATGGTGTGATGCAATTTCCAACAATGACAGCATCGTTATTGCAGCCATACCGTATCAATCAAGGCACGGATGACGCTCCGAATTGGGTAGAAACCGATAACTACGGTGATCTCTATTTCACGGCTGAAATTCTAGATGAATTAATGGAAAAAATTGCCGCAGCGGGCTATGACCCACACTTGCATACCGTTGGTGAAGGTGCCGTTTCTATCGTTTTAGATGCGATTGAAAAAATGCGTGCTGCTCACCCAGAAAAAGATATTCGCCCAGGGCTTGCTCATAATGAATTAGTCCATGCTGATGACTATGCCCGTTTTGCGCGCTTAAAAACCATCGCTTGCTTATCTTTCCAGTGGGCCGCCCCAACGCCAGAACTCGCCGCTTTTGAGAAAAAAATGCTCGGTGATGAACGTTTTGAGCAACTTGAACCCATCGCTAAATTTGTCGACGCTGGCGCGGTTGTTGCATTTGGTAGTGACTGGCCAATTGATGATTTCGACGAGTGGTATGATTTAAAAGTGGCTGCAACACGCCGTGGTCGTGACATAAATGGGCAAAAAGCGCCAAGACTTGATAATGACCGAGACTTAACGGTCATTGAGGTTTTACGCTCTGCGACGATAGACTCAGCTTATGCACAGCACCGTGAAGATGTACTTGGTTCATTAGAAGCAGGAAAATTTGCAGATATGATTGTGCTAGATCGCAATGTCTTTGAGATCCCTGCAGATGATATTGAGAATGTAAAAGTATTACGTACTATTATTGGCGGAAAAACTGTACATATTGCTTAATAATTTAATTATTTAGATAGCTAATTAAATAAACACCCCAAAGATTAAATAATATCTTGGGGTGTTTTTAATTGGGCATTTAATTCCAAACCTGAATACGCACAATTAAATCGGGAAATTACGAGGGAATAACTTCCCTCGTAAAGCAACATTACTCTTCGTAAGAAAACGTTGTTTGAACAACTGTATTTCCATGACTAATCACGATTAGACAAAGCCTATCTTGCATTAATACTGAAATACTGAACACGGTAATAAACGCAAAAACAAACGCCATCACTGCGAATTTGCTCATTTCCCTTGACCTCTTAATGGTTAAGAGGCACAATCTCAACTGTTCAGGTTTAGATCGGGCCTCGTTGGTTAATAATAACTAACGGGGCTTTTTCCTTTCTAATCCAAACATTTCTTCCAACTTAATATGCTTAAACCAGAAAGGCTCAAGCACCCGCCAAAATAATAACAAAGTTTTATATCTCACTCACGTTTAATTCCATAGAAATAAATAAAAATATAAATTTAATTATCTAATAGTTTATTTAAATAATTATTAGGTAAATAATCATTAATAGGTTTAAATTATTTACTTATATTTTTATCTCAGAAAATGACTAAAAATCCGTAATGCTAAAAATAGCGCTTGCAAAAGAAAAAAGTTACCGTTAGTATCCGCAGCGTTTTATATTCATCTACTAACTGCAAGGAGGTTTACCATGACAACAATTAATCAAACTCTTTGCGGGCACACTCAGAAATAGTCACTCTCGTTAGTTAATCTATTTTCTTAAATTTGCCTGCTAATCACCTTATTTTTCAATTAAAAAATGAGTTAATAGCTTATGGGCAATACCTTACATACTGTGGATCAGCAAGTTAGCTACATCGCCACAGAATCAACATGGATTGAAAGCAAAGCAATCCAACAATTACAAACAACCGCAAACTTACCTGATATGGTATCCGTTGTCGGCATGCCTGACTTACATCCTGGTCGCGGCTATCCAATTGGTGCTGCATTTTTCTCTACCAAGCGTTTTTACCCTGCGCTGGTTGGTAATGACATCGGTTGTGGAATGACACTGTTTCAAACGGATATTAAAAAATCGAAAGTTAACCTCGATAAACTCGAAAAACAACTTTTTGAAATGTCAGATCATGCGCCTCTATCTTGGCTTGAAGAACATGTCCCAGATAACATGCAATCACATGACTTTATGCCATCATTAAGTTCTATTGGTGGCGGGAATCATTTTGCTGAGTTTCAAGCCGTTGACGAAATATTAAACCCAGAATTATTCGGTATGAGTGGCTTGAATAAACAACAATTACTGTTATTAGTTCACAGTGGCTCTCGTGGTTTAGGCCAATCAATTCTTCGTCAACATGTAGAAAGTCATAGCCATGATGGGCTTATAGATAGCTCTCAAGATGCTAAAAATTACTTAGAAGCGCATCAAAATGCCTTAGATTTTGCCCAACTAAATCGCCAAATGATCGGTTTACGTATGCTGCAACAAGTAAAGTCAAAAGGTAAATGCGTTCTCGACCTTAATCATAACCTAGTTGAATCTTGTAAAATCAATGGCATTGATGGGTGGATACATCGAAAAGGCGCCACGCCATCAGATCGCGGGCTAGTTGTTATCCCTGGTTCTCGAGGTGATTACAGCTATCTGGTATCCCCACAGCCAAGTGAAGTTTGTCTGAATTCTCTTGCTCACGGAGCTGGCCGCAAGTGGATGCGAACTGAGTGTAAAGGGCGCTTATCTCATAAATATACACCGATTCAATTATCAAGAACGGCATTAGGCAGTCGTGTTATCTGTGCAAACAAACAATTGATTTACGAAGAAGCCCCACAATCTTATAAATCCATTGATACTGTAATTGAAAGCATGGTGAATATTGGCATCATCCAAGTTATTGCACGACTTAAGCCGGTTATCACCTATAAAACCAGTGGAGATTGCTCATGATATTGCTACAATTTTCCGCTGCTCAGGGGCCTGAAGAATGTTGTATTGCTGTTGAAAAGGCCCTTGCCCGCTTTCTACAAGAGGCTAAAAAATATCATATCGCTTATGACGTACTGGAGTCATTTCCCTCTAAAAAAGGGCTAAAATCTGCCTTAGTTTGCCTAGAAGGTGAAGATGCAGAAATATTGGCCCAGTCTTGGTGCGGTACAGTCCAATGGCAATGCCAAAGCCCTATTAGGCCGCGACATAAACGTAAAAATTGGTTTTTGAGTGTCACCCGTTTCTCTCCCATTAAACCAATTGAAGAGAGTGAAATTGAATTTGAGTTCACCAAAGCGCAAGGGGCCGGAGGGCAGCATGTTAATAAAACGTCCTCAGCGGTTAGAGCTAAGCATGCTGCTACGGGAATTACAGTTAAAGTTCAATCTGAACGTAGCCAACATGCAAATAAAAAACTCGCAAAACAATTAATACAATGGAAGCTTGATGAGTATCAATCGAAACAATCAAATGCATTAGATAAACAGCGCCATCAATCTCACTATCAAATTGAGCGAGGAAATGCGACTATGACTTTTGTAGGAAATGAATTTAAACGATTAATGTAAAATTAGTGCCACTTCGAATTAGAGGTGGCACATAATTTAATGTAATATTAAACAATATCCAATGATTCGATTTCTAAAGTAGATTATTTAAAATCATAAAGAATCGAATTATTCAATTTAGAGGAGTAGCAACCCATCTCAATAACCGAGCAATGGTCTTTTGGTACTGGGAAATAATTTACACTTTGTATTAATGATGACATATCATTATTAGAATTAATCATCACGGTATCACCAATATTTTTTTCGCTTAATTCCTTCAAAGCTTTTTCTAATTGGCGATTATACTCCGCTATACTAACACCTTGTTGAAATTGTTTAGAACCATAACCAAACTTATCAGTGCCGTTCATTTATAAACTCCTTTTTATATAATTTAGTCACACAGCAGAAAATATAATTTAATATAAAAAAACCAAAGTTCAAATAAATTTAACATCAAGAAAAACAGAAAATCAAATAAATATATTAAAATAACTATTATAAAATTTGTTATGTGTATAAATAATGAGAATACTTCTATCAGCCACCTCTATAAGAGGTGGTAATAGCCTGAACGGGTTAAAGTATTTTTTCAGTTAAAAACCACCCCGCGATACTTTCGCGAGTTTGTTCTGTCGGGAGCACTTCATGAGGAAATTCTTCTGACATGAAAAAGATCATACGACCTGCAATGGGTTCTAACTTAAACAATTGATTATCTTCTTGGTCATAGACAACCAATTCACCACCATCGCTAGGGTGCCATTGTTCATTCATATATAGAACTGTCGTAATTTTTCGTCGACCGACACCTCTTGGGTTATCCACGTGTTTCTTATAAAAACCACCATTTGGATAACGGCAAAAATGTGTTTCAAAATCACGTAGACCAAGATAAAGCTGACAGTTAAGTTCTTGCCTGACCTGCTCCATTTTATTGAGATAATGAACTATAGAACTCCCCATTTCGGGCTCCAACCAAACCGTTTGGTCGCCGCGAATCGCTTTATTACCTTGTAATGAATCTCGATGCCCAATACGCGCATCTTGTAATGTATTGGGTATGCATTGTTTTATCCTTTGGATATCTGACAAGGTCAGAAAATCGTCCCACACATACCAGCCTTGTGAGGAAAGCGAATCAATAAGTTTATTAATTGACATGATGAATGTTAGGAAGGTTACTCGGTAAAACTTTATACGGCAAAAAGATGTAAAAATAAAATTAAAAACTTGAATCCTGATAATGAAAACAATCAATCAATACCAATCACTAAAAATATAATGTTAATTATCATAAAGTAAGTAAAAATCACAATACTCACACTTATCATTCAACCATACAATAAAATTAAAAAAGGTATTCAACTCTTTGTTGAATACCTTTAATTCCAGAAGTAAAACGATTAGTTAGCTTAAATGCCTCTATAAGTACTGCCCTGTTCTATCTAAACCACCATAGTTATGGTGAGTAATACTCTTCATTTTTATTGATAATTCTATTACAGCACTCATTTTATCAGGCATAGAAAAAGAAGCCATTTGCTCGCTAATGGCTTGCTGATTACTAGCTTGGACTAATGGCTTCAATCTAGCTTCTTTATATTCGCTATTTATTTGATTTGTTAGTTCCATAACTCTAGTTAACGCTTTTTGTATTTTAATACTCTGATTATTGAAACTAATAATGTTACCCTTTGCTGAATCAGATAGTTTATTTTTTGTTTTATGTGACACTATTGAAGTTAAATTAACCATACTTATTCTTTCATTCATCGTAGAATCAGCTTCAGGATTTAGTTCTGAACCGCCAATAATATTATCCGTTCTAATTTTAATTGTTTTATTCACTAGTTTGAGTGTTCTTTGGTATTTTACCTTACTAATTAAAATCTCTTTTAATTTATCTTTCATTTCTCTTACTAATGGTTCTGACGATACTCCATCATCTGTATACTTTCTTTCTTTCAACTCTGCAATTTCTTGTCTTAATGAGTCCTCTACGCTTTTTATTTTTTTTATTCGATTTTCTATTGATAGAAGTAATGACTCAATTTCTTTATGCTTTTCATTATTTTTAATATCAAAATTAGCACCCATATTTTTATATCCCTTAGTGTATTAATACTATAAAACTGATATGTACCGCAAAAAATGATACATGAGCAGGTAATAAATAACTAATTTAGTATTTATATAATACAACAGACATAGACCTAATTTAATTATCATAACAATAATAAATAATTAGCGAGTTAATTACTTATTATTGCTATGCAAAATATCACTGAATTAACTATCAGTGATATTTATTATTGGTAATATGATTTTTATATATTTTCTAACCGCGCATAAGACGCTACCAGCCACTTAATCCCTTGACCTTGGAAGGCGATTTGCAAGCGACAGTGCTCCCCACTGCCTTCAAGGTTAATAATCGTGCCTTCACCAAATTTAGGGTGCATAACACGCTGGCCTAGGGCATAACCCGAATCATTTTGACTAACCGGTGTACCAAGGCGCTGATGGCTAACGGGTCTTGAAACCTGCGCTCTCAAGCGAACTTCCTCAATACACTCTGTCGGTAACTCACCAATAAAACGAGAAGGCCTGTGATAAACCTCTTTGCCATATAAACGACGGCTTTCTGCATAAGTAATCGTGAGTTTTTCCATTGCACGGGTAATACCGACATAAGCAAGACGACGCTCTTCTTCAAGACGACCACTTTCATCCATCGACATTTGACTTGGGAACATGCCTTCTTCCATGCCCACAATGAATACAACTGGAAACTCTAGGCCTTTAGCTGAATGCAAAGTCATTAATTGAACAGCATCTTGGCTGACATCCGCCTGCCCATCTCCAGCTTCCAATGCCGCATGAGAAAGAAAAGCCTGCAATGGCATTAAGTCTTGGTCTTCGTCTTGATAGCTGAAATCACGGGTTGCATTGACTAACTCTTCCAAGTTTTCAATACGAGCCTGTGCCTTTTCACCTTTTTCTTGCTCATACATCGCACGCAAGCCTGAGTCATTGATCACTCTATCTGCCTGAACATGTAATGGCATATCTTGAGTTTCTTTGGCTAACGCATCGATTAATTCTAAGAAACGCTCAATTGCGGCCGCTGCACGACCTCCCAACACCTGCTCGCGAAGTAAGTACTCACAACTTTCCCATAGTGTTAGCTGTTGATCCCGTGCAGTTTGGCGAACAGTATCTAATGTTCTATCACCGATGCCACGGGTTGGTGTGTTTACCACTCGTTCAAAAGAGGCATCATCATTACGATTTGCTATTAATCTCAAATAAGAAAGTGCATCTTTAATCTCTTGGCGTTCAAAGAAACGTTGCCCACCATAAATACGATATGGCATTGCACCTTGGATGAGCGCTTCTTCCAATACACGAGACTGGGCATTACTACGATACAGCATGGCACAATCTTGTAAGGCCCCACCATTTTCATGCCATTGTTTGATGCGGCCAACCACATAGCGTGCTTCATCTAACTCATTAAACGCACAGTAGAGGGATATTGGCTCGCCATCTCCGCCTTCCGTCCATAAATTTTTCCCTAAGCGGTCACTGTTATTCGCAATCAGTGCGTTCGCCGCTTTTAAGATATTATTCGTTGAACGGTAGTTTTGCTCTAGACGGATAGTTTCTGCGCCAGGAAAATCATTGAGAAAGCGCTGGATATTTTCGACTTGCGCACCACGCCAGCCATAGATTGACTGGTCGTCATCACCAACAATCATGACTTTGCCTGTATCTCCAGCGAGTACACGGATCCATGCGTATTGGATATTGTTGGTATCTTGAAATTCATCGACAAGAATATTGGTAAAGCGCTCACGATAATGCTGCAATACGTGAGGCTTGTTTAACCACAATTCATGGGCGCGTAACAATAATTCCGCAAAATCCACCAGCCCGGCTCTATCACAAGCTTCTTGGTAAGCTTGGTATACCTTTAACCATGTGGCTTCAACTGGGTTACCATAGGCTTCAATGTGCTGAGGCCGCAGACCTTCATCTTTTTTGCCGTTGATGTACCACATCCCCTGACGTGGCGGCCATTGTTTTTCATCTAAATTCATCGCCTTAAGTAAACGACGAATTAAACGGTATTGGTCATCACTATCTAGAATTTGGAAGTCTTGTGGTAAATTGGCGTCCATATAATGTTGGCGCAATAAACGATGCGCTAAGCCGTGGAATGTTCCTATCCACATACCGCCTTCACTAGTACCAATCAATTGATTGATTCTATGGCGCATTTCTGCCGCTGCTTTGTTCGTGAATGTCACTGCCATAATTGAAAATGGAGAAGCATTTTCCACAGACATCAGCCATGCGATTCGATGCACTAGCACCCGAGTTTTACCACTACCAGCCCCCGCAAGGACAAGTAAATTGGTACGCGGTGCGGCAACCGCTTCGCGCTGTTTGTCGTTAAGACCTTCAAGCAGATAAGAGACGTCCATAGTTACCATCAAAGCAAAACAGTGGCTAACACCACTGTGAGGTTGTTGACAATGGCGAATGCCACTGTTTTTTTATACAGTAAATGATTATACCAATGATAAGAGAGAATCCAACCGCGAAATTTCCACATGCGGTAATAAACGCACCTCTTTCTCTTCCATCAGTGTTTTTTGGTTTGTGTTGATCCAGCAAGCTTGCATGCCACTGTTAATTGCACCTTCAACATCCGTTAGCAAGTTGTCACCAACATGAAGAATAAATTGTGGCTCAATCTCAAGCCGCTTCGCGGCTAAACGATACATATCGCAAAATGGCTTAGAGCGCCCGTCAGGCCCTGCTTTCAAGACAAATTGGAAATATTGACCTAACCCGCACGCTTCCGGTTCTGCATTTCCATTAGTGATCGCCACCAGCGGAATTTTTTCTGCCAGTTGGCACAGTGTTTCATGAGTAGACTTTGGGACATCAATTCTATTTCGCCAATAAGTGAAATGCGCCATGATGTCATCTGCCCCTTTTTGTGCGGCTTCTTTTGAGTAGCCATAATGGCAAAACATCATTTTGGAAGAAAGCCAACGCCAGCGTGAAATATCATGATAGATATCAGGTTCTTGCTCTTCGACAAGACGACGAAAAGCATAAAGATCTTCATTACTAAAATGATTAAAACGCGGGTCATATTCACGGACAAAACGTAAAACTTCTTCTTCCGTTTTATCAATAACTGGATGGTTATCGTAAAGCGTGTCATCCAAATCAAACGTGATCGCCAGAATGGGTGATAACGGACGGTAAAAATGCATTAAGGTTTCTCCCTCTTTGCTCTTGGATGAGCCACATCATAAACATTTGCTAAGTGCTGAAAATCAAGGTGCGTATAGATTTGTGTTGTCGATAAATTTGCATGCCCAAGAAGTTCTTGCACTCCACGTAAATTCCCACTTGATTCAAGGATATGTGTCGCAAAAGAGTGGCGTAATTTATGCGGGTTAATGTGGCTATTAACCCCTTGCTTTATACCCCATTGCTCAAAACGTTTCTGTACGTTCCGATTCGAAATACGTTTACCACTTTGGGTTGAAATAAAAACAGCGTCATCTTCTGGCTCATAGAGCTCTCGCATCTCAAGCCAACGCTGTAGCCAACTCACGGCAGTTTTTCCCATTGGCACCCTGCGTTCTTTACTCCCTTTCCCCATAACCCACACTTCACCCGTATTTAAATCAAGATGGCGAACATCTAGCCCAACTAGCTCAGATAAACGTAACCCTGCGCCGTACATCACTTCAAGCATCGTTCGGTCACGTACGACGAGCGGGTCACCACTCTCCATATTCAAAAGTTGGGAGACTTCATCCACATCCATATTTTTAGGAAGACGCTTTTTGGATTTAGGGGCATGAACGGCTTTTGCGGGATTTGCGGGTAATTCCCCTTGGTGCACCATCCAATCAAAAAAACTGCGCAGTGATGATAACCGCAACGCCATACTTGCGGCTTGTAAGCCCGATTTACGACTTTTAGCGGCAACGTTGCGCACAATCGTTGCATCAACTTTTTGCCATTCGTGGATATTTAGTGAGACTAACATTTCCACAATAACACTCAATTGGCGACGATAATTAGTTATCGTGACAGGGCTTAGCCGACGTTCAACACGCAGATAATACAGAAAGGCCTCAATTTGGGTCATCAGCCCTTCAGGCTGATTTTTTATAGGCGTTCTATCCATTGGCATAATAACCTCGGTAGAATCTGAGCGACTTTCTCCAACATGACCGTTCCCATACCATGTTGATAATGTTCACGATCCCGACTAGTAAAGATGACCATACCGGATTCACCATGCTGACCAAACAGTAAAATAGCGACTGAACCGACATTTAATGCATCAGGTAAAAGTAATTGAATTTCAGGGCCATTCAACCGACCGAGGTAGTTACGTTTATCGCCAAATCGTTGAATTCTCACGGGTTCAAATACACGACGCGAAATAACTAATTGATGCGCATCCAAAGGAGCGGATAAATGCCAGCTGTCACTAAACAAACGCACTTGAGCACCGGATAAACCCAGTTTTTTTGCCCAACGATTTAGCGCTAGCAGCATTTGCTGTAAACTTTCTGCTGATGACATTTCAATCACCAACACTAACAATTCATCAAAAAGCTCCACATTTTCGTGAGCTTGCTCAACCATAAAACGAATATCTTGTTCGAGCTCTTTGATTTTCAACCGTTGACGACTCATCACTAACTCAGGTAATGAGATAGCTTCCCGCACAACATGGGGTACTTTTAGCTGTTCCAACAGTTGCGCATTACGAAGAAAAAAATAGGGGTTTTCCGTTAAGTAGCGCACGACATCGACCTCATCAATTTGATGAGCCAATTCCTGTGCTTTTTTGGTTTTATCCATTTTTCCCTCTTCAGCTATTCAAAATTATAGTTGAATGACTCCGTCATAAACATGCGTTGCAGGGCCTGTCATATAAAGTGGCGCCCCAGGGCCTTCCCAGGAAATATCTAATGAGCCCCCTGGTAAATCAACTTTGACCCGCTTCGCCAGTAATCCTTGACTAATTCCAACCGCGACAGCGGCGCATGCCCCGCTACCACAAGCTTGAGTTTCCCCAGCCCCACGTTCATAAACGCGCAAGCGGATGTGGTCAGCACTGATAATTTCCATAAAGCCAATATTGGCACGTTCTGGAAAGCGCTCATGATTTTCTAAAGCGGGACCTAAAACTTCGACTTCTGCCGTATGAATACTTTCAACTTGAATGACACAATGCGGGTTACCCATTGAGACCACCCCACACAGAACTGTACGTTCTTGTGCTCGAATAATATAGGTTTTTTCTTCTTTAACTGCGCGAAATGGCACTCTCTGTGGTTCAAAATCAGGCACGCCCATATTAACGCAGACATCATCATTCTCATTTATGGTTAATGTCATACGGCCGGACTGAGTACTGACTTTGATTTTTTGCTTATTCGTTAAACCTTTAAGCCTGACAAAACGAGCAAAACAACGCGCACCATTGCCACATTGTGCAACTTCACTACCATCTGCATTAAAAATACGATAATGGAAGTCAAGGTCAGGGTCATAAGGTGCTTCAACCAATAGTAGTTGATCGAACCCAACTCCTGTGTGTCTATCCGCTAACCGACAAATCAATTCAGGCGAAAAATATACATTTTGTGTAACGCCATCGACAACCATGAAGTCATTGCCTAAGCCATGCATTTTAGAAAATTGCATTTCACGCTCCATAGAGGTGGCTTACTGATTATTTGTTGTTTGAGCAGGCTCTTTGGCAGTGCTGTCTTGTGCGGTAGGTTGCACATCAGATGCCTTAGCCGGTGCTGCAGTTTCTTCCGGCGGAAAATACAACGGGCCTTTTAAGCCACAGCCAGAAAGGGTAAATAAAACAACTAGTGCACTAAGCCCAATTAAACTTTTTTTCATTCTTTTTCGCCCGTATTGCTCACTTTTGACATCTGATAATTTACACAATAACAGGAGTGGCCTTGCAAATCACGCCTGTTTATCTAGCATGCTGATATTATATACTTTAGGCTAAATTTAGTCTGAAGTTTTTAGTGGGTATGCTTAGATTGACCCTGATGCAGATTCCCTCCTATAATTTCAGCTAACAATAATAATTTCAATTAACCCATTGTGAGCAAACAGGAAATTAATCGTGAATGACAGCGAATTTCATCAGCTAGCAGAAACGCTACTGAGCACCATCGAAGAGCATTTAGATAATTATGAGGGTGATGCCGATATTGATTGTGAAATCAATGGGGGTGTGATGACTCTTAGCTTTGAAGATGGCAGTAAAATTATTATCAACAAGCAAGAAGCATTCCACCAAATATGGCTAGCGACTAAACAGGGTGGGTACCATTATGATTATCAACAAGGTAATTGGGTTTGTGACCGCTCTGGGCATGAATTTAAAGCTAAATTAGCCGAGGCAATTGCCTTTCAAAGCCAAGAGCCCTTTTCATTTTAAGCATTACAAGTTTCGAAGGTGGGCAGCACGCTATACTGCCTGCCATTAATATCAATAATAGTGCGCTTGTGGGTGCGGTGATTGGTTCGAATGCACTTCATACCCAACGTCATCATCTTCTTCCGCTGTGAATGGCCATGTTGCCCCGGAAAATGCAACAACTTGATTTTTACCATCTTGATTAATGATTTGGTAAAATTGCGGTAAATTGAAATTGATAAAGTTTGCGCCATAGGTAAACCGGTCATGGGAAGAAGAATAGAATTTACTCACGTCACGAACAAGATCTTCTTTCGACCCCTCACAGTGAGAATAAATTTCAACCCGATTCGCCTCATCTAAAACATAAATATTAAAACCGGTATTATCTGCCGTATTTTCAAAGAAAAACTGTACAATCCCTTCACTCGCATAGCCATCAACAACTGCAGGTAAATGGTTATCACTCTTCGCCTGAAGTTTAACGGGCCAGCCATGTAGTTTGTTATGGGAGATAGCCCCGTAGAACTCAACCGCATTCTCAAGTTTTTGTACCGATACGTTCAGACGCTCAAAGAATAACCCCCACGTCTGCCCCGCGATACGCAATGCTTTAAAACGCCCAGGGTCATTTCGGTTACTTGACAAACGCAATTCAACACACTCAGATACCAACTGTTGTACACGAGTACGGATCAACCCACGTAAGTGCTCACTATAACAAAACACCTCAACCGCTTCAGGAGGCGATGCATCTTGATGCATTTTTCCTAAAATGGTTTTAAGTGCTTCTAACATGCACTGTTCTCCGCTGAAATGTAGCGTTCTTACCTCATTCCACGAATTACGATACAACAAATCAATACTACCAATCAGGCACTGTTGTGATTCTCCAAAACTGAAAATATCCAGTTTTCTAAAATCAACATGGACAACTTGCTCAGAATATACCTGTGTTGGATCTTTTTCTAAGTTAACAATGATTGCAAGATGGCGAATTTCACATGGACTATAAAGCGCTTTTGGCGTTGGGGCTGGTAACCTGATAGGGAAATGGCTTGAAACATCGTGCATCAGTTCAAGCAATTTTCGTTCATCACACTGGGATTTCCCATTATGCATGTAAACCTGGGTGGTTTCAGTCAGCAAACCATTAAAATAAGCCCATGCCACTAATTTATTTAAATAGCGGTTATATTCAAGAGGTTGATGGCCAATAATGGCATCAATATTTGGCGCTTGGTTATACAAATACCAGCCGCTACGGTTAGCTCGCCCCTCTGGCACATAAATAAAGGTTAAATGCGCTTCGCTCAAATCAGGTGAGATTTGTGGATTAACTAACGTCACCTTACCCGGGAGAGCTTCGAAAGCCGCATATAATTTACGGGTTAATACTCCAATATCTTGTGGGCTTGCACTAACACTTAAATTATTTCTACGGGCAAAGCGAATGAGGTTACGATAGCTTTGCATCATCGTATCAAGTAACTCGTTATGTGCTTCACGGACACGCTCAATTTTCCATTGATTGCGTGTATCGAGTATCGACAAACGCTCTGATCCCCACCCCCATGATTCAACCAATTGAGACAACACATCACGGCGCCAACCTGCGCAAGTATTCCCCTCTTCTTCAGATAGTTTTTCGCATACTTTCAGGTAGAAACAACGGCGGATAAGGTCAAGACGGGTTAAATCATTAATTTCAGTCAGGTAACGTGTCACACGCTCTAACATTAAGCAGTATGAGTCCAAGCCATAACACACAATTTCGCCTGCATGTAAATGACGCTTAAACTCCATGGCTAATAATTTACCGTTAGGGTAATCCCATGAATAGGATTCCAGCAAAATACTCTTCAATACCGCTTTATAAGGGGAATCAACACTTTTATACAACTGCCATAGGCTTGCACCGAAATATTCCGCGGCAGAAAGCTCACTTAACCCGCCTAAATCAAGCCATTCGTTCGGTGTTAGCACTCCTTGTGCATATAACCCCATAACATATTCATCGTAATGCTGCTCTTCTTCAACCGGCACCATGGTCCACAGCAAACGTTTACCCGCCATACGTACAGCGGTTCGATAAAATTCATCTAACAATAGGATGTGTTGCGTTGAACCACAGTTTTCCCCACCAATATGCCCACTGGCATGATGGCGAAAACGATTTTCATCGATTAAAAACACAGTGACATCAATCCCTAAAGATGCTGCCCACTGTTCAATTAAGGTGCATTTTTTTTGCAAAAAACGTTTTTCTTCGTGGTCCAACCAAGACGGATGACAAACCCAAACGTCGATATCTGAACACTGGCTTTGCCCAACAGATGAAGTGCTACCCATCGAATAAATGCCTGTAATCGGTAATTCACCGTTCGCTTCAGTTTCAATCGCGGGTAAAAAACGTTCAAAAGGTGCCAACCATTTTTTTTGCTCTGCATCAGGAGAGAAAAAGCAGACACCATGAGGGACATTACCTTCAATAAAACCAGGCATCATGGGATGATGATAATGAAACAAGACAGGCAGCAAGCTATAAACCTTCGAGAAGGTTTCACTCATAGAAGCTGTTGCACGTTCTAACCGTAATTGGTTTATTGCATCCAGTCTTTGTTTTAAGGTTTCAATATAGAGATACAAAGGTTACGCCTGATTGAATGAAAGTAATACAAACCTGAGAATTTCCCAGCACCCAACAGATAGAGATAGATTTAAAATAATTTTCAAATGGATTGTCGGAAACGTGATCAATTTAACACCTTGCATCAAAAGGGTAAAGTAGATCACATAATTTTACGCGCTTATTTTTGATACAAAATGCTTTTCAACATATTGTATAAAAAGGCTTTTTATTTTTTAATCTGTAAAATATCCCTTGTTTTTCAATGGAATAATTTCTTTTTACTCTGTTGTTTAGTAAAACAGCAAAACCAAACGATATTAAGTACAATACGCACAGCGTCTGTGCTTACACGCTTCAACACGAATTAATAGAAAACACAGATTGTTCCACACAAAAAATAGCACGATAAGCTAAAGAAATTGCTTAATAGCTATTCTAGGTCATCTCATTTTGAATCACTTTCTTGCATCATGGTAGAAAAAGTAAATCGGCTATAAACAATTCAGAGCGCGGTTTTGCACCCAGCTGGAAAAAATATCCTTAACATGTTAAAACTAATGCCAATTGTATGGTTAATCTGCGGCACTCTTAGCCAGAGAAAACAGTAAAATGACATCAACAAATATCGTGCGTATTGCGACGCGCAAAAGCCCTTTAGCCCTATGGCAAGCGCACTTTGTCAAAGATAAATTAGAGCAGCTTCACCCGGGCTTACAGGTTGAATTAGTGCCTATGGTGACAAAAGGCGACATCATTCTTGATACCCCTCTTGCTAAGGTCGGCGGGAAAGGTTTATTCGTCAAAGAATTAGAACTTGCCTTGTTGGAAGGACGCGCAGACATTGCCGTTCACTCGATGAAAGATGTCCCTGTTGAATTCCCTGAAGGCTTAGGATTAGTCACGATTTGTGAACGTGAAGACCCTCGAGATGCCTTTGTCTCAAACCACTACGATAATCTTGATGCATTGCCAAAAGGCAGTATCGTCGGAACATCGAGTTTACGTCGTCAATGCCAATTAAGGGAACTCCGCCCTGATTTAGTCATTCGCGACTTACGTGGTAACGTAGGTACACGCCTATCAAAATTAGATAACGGTGAATATGATGCCATTATTTTAGCCGTTGCTGGGTTAAAACGCTTGGAGTTAGACACTCGAATTAAAACGGCTCTTGCACCTGAGCAATGCTTACCTGCAGTTGGCCAAGGTGCTGTCGGTATCGAATGCCGTTTAAATGATAGTAAAACCCGCGAATTACTCGCGAAACTCAATAATGACTCAACATCAACCTGTGTTCTGGCTGAACGAGCAATGAATATGCGCCTTGAAGGCGGTTGCCAAGTTCCGATTGGCAGTTACGCTATTTGGCAAGATGACAAAATATGGCTACGGGCCTTGGTAGGAGCGCCAGACGGTAGTGTGATTATTCGAGGGGAACGACTCGTTTCTCCGAGTGAAGCTAATCAAGCGGGTGTATCATTGGCTGAAGAATTACTTGAGCGTGGTGCAAGGGAAATTCTGGCGGATGTTTACCAAGGAAACCCGCCTGCATGAAGGTGCTTGTCACTCGCCCTGAACCAGCAGGTTCGGAGCTGATCACAGCAATCACCGCCAAAGGGGGGGAAGCCTTCTCCTCTCCTTTAATTCGCATTGGGCCTGGCTCTGAGTTAAATACCCTTATACCTCAACTTGATAGCCTTACTGCGAATGATTTAGTCTTTCTTTTATCTAAAAATGCAGTCGAATATGCAAATTTAACACTTGAACAAATGGCGCGTAGCTGGTCAGATAAGTTATCTTACTATGGAATTGGCCGCTCTACAGGGCAGTATTTTCAACAAGTAACAGGAAAAAACATAAGTTGGGCTGAACAAGGTGAAACCAGTGAAGTACTACTGACACACCCTGAACTTCAATTTCTCGAAGGGAAAAACGCTCTATTATTACGAGGAAATGGCGGACGAGAGCTTCTCGCATCAACATTAAGGGCTAGGGGCGCAAAAGTCAGCTATTGTGAATGTTATACAAGGCATCCTGTTTACTATGATAGAGCCCTGTTCAATCAGCAATGGTTTCAAACGGGTATTACAGATGTTGTGATCACGAGTGGTCAAATGTTAGCCTTGTTAGACGAATTAATCACTGAAGAATACCAAACTTGGTGGTTTTCCCGCCGCCTACTTGTCGTCAGTGAACGGATTGCAGACCAAGCCCGCAGAGGCGGATGGCAAAAGGTCTGTGTAGCTAATAGCGCAGATAATAATGCTTTATTAGAAGCATTAATTTCAATCGATATGGGATGCTAATTTATGACGGAACACGATAAAACAACCGAGACGGTTACCCCAGAAGCTGGTGCAGAACAACAGCGCCCAAAAACTAAACCTTCTTCGGAGCAAAAACGTTCTGGTCTAATAGGCGGTGTAATTGCTATTGCTATTATCATCGCTATTGGTGGCGGATTATACTATTTCACCCAACAAAGCACTGCCACTTTAGTAAATGAAAACAATGAATTAAAACAAAAATTAAGTGATTTAATCGAACAGCAAAATTCAGACAGGCAACGGTTAAACGCTTTAGTTGCGGCTAATACTGAAATAAAAAGCCATTCTCGTGAATATGAAGAGAATCTCAACCGTCGCATGCAAGAGCTACAAGCGCACGTCACGGCATTATCCAGCGCTGATGTTAAAAGTTGGCTTCTCGCACAAGCTGACTTTATGGTTAAAATGGCGGGAAGAAAGCTGTGGAATGATCGCGACCCTGTGACCGCAGCGGTTCTATTAAAAAGTGCTGACTCAAGTTTAGCCGAAATGAATGACCCGAGCCTACTCGACATTCGTAAATCAATTAACAGTGATATGGCTAAATTAGCCGCAATCAATCAAATTGACTATGACGGTATTATCTTACGTTTAAACCAGCTCAGTAATGAAGTGGACAACTTACGTTTAGCGGATTTAAACAGCGGCGATGCGAAAAATGAAGATAACGCGGATGTCAGCGAGGATATTTCGGATTGGAAACAAAATTTGGCTCGTAGCTGGAAAAGTTTCGCAAATGACTTCGTCACCGTACGCGCTCGTGATGGCTCAGAAGCCCCGCTTTTAGCTCCAAATCAGGATATTTATCTACGAGAAAACATTCGCTCTCAACTATTAATCGCAGCACAAGCCGTGCCACGTTATCAAGAAGCCACTTACAAACAGTCATTAGAGCAGGCTTCGACTTGGGTAAGAGCCTATTTTGATACTGAGGCGCCTGAAACTAAAGCTTTTCTATCAACCATTGATGACCTAATCAATCAGCCGATTGATATTGATATGCCTGATACTTTAGAAAGCCAAGAAAAGCTAGAAAAAATCATGCAAACACGGGTTCGTAGCTTACTTTCTCAGTCGTCTGACAATGCAAAAGTTAGCGATGGTGCCGTTGATGCCGCAGCGGATGCAACTGAAGCGCCAACAGAAGCCGCAGCAGATGCCGCAGTTCCCGCCACGGATACGCAAAAAGCGGAGTCAGCTGACAATGCACACCCTTTTGAATCAGCAGACCCTGCTGGTAATAGGGGGTAATTATGATAAAAGTCTTGATCCTATTTATAGTACTTATTGCAGGGATAATCTTAGGCCCATTATTAGCGGGTCACCAAGGTTATGTTTTTATCCGTACAGATAATTATGACATTACGACCAGTGTAACCAGCCTCGTTTTGGGCTTTATCTTGCTCCAGTTTGTGCTGTTATTCCTTGGTTGGTGCTACCGCCGCTTTATCAGCACGACATCACGTACCCGAGGTTGGGTAAGTGGTCGTAAATACCACAAAGCACATACCCAAACACAAAAAGCGCTGCTGAAATTAGCAGAAGGTGATTTCGAGCAAGTTGAAAAATTAATGAGCAAACATGCTGATTTTTCTCAACAGCCGGTTATTAACTACCTCATGGCAGCCGAAGCTGCTCAACAGCGTGGTGATGAATATCGCACTCACCAATACTTGGATAGAGCTGCCGAAGCCGCAGGAAGTGACCAGCTCCCCGTTGATATCAGCCGTGTCCGTATCCAATTAGCGGAAGGAGAAGTCCATGCTGCCCGTAATGGCATTGATAAACTTCTCGACAAAGCTCCAAGGCACCCTGAGGTGCTGCGCCTAGCAGAACAAGCTTACTTACGCTCAGGCGCCTATCAGTCGCTGATTGAATTACTTCCTGTCATGGCTAAAGTACAGTTACACAATGAAGATGAGCTCGATGCATTGAAATTAAAGGCTTACAAAGGGTTGATGAACCAATATATGGCTGAAGGAGGTAGTGATGGGCTAAAAGCTTGGTGGAAAGCACAACCTCGCCGAGTTCGACATGAAACCGCATTGCAAGCTTTCTTAGCAGAGCATTTGATTGAATGTGGCGATACTGCAAGTGCAGAAAAAATGATTATTGACGGTTTAAAACAGCAATATGATGAACGCTTGATCCTGTTGGTGCCAAAACTGAATAGCGAACGCCCTGAAGTTATAGAAAAAACCCTTTTACATCTGCAGAAGCAGAACGGTGCCACCCCGTTACTTAACAGTACATTAGGCGTTTTATCGCTACAGCATGCCCAATGGGACAAAGCTGAAAATTACTTTAAAGCCGCTTTAGCTCAACGTTTTGATGTACAAGATGCATCATGGTTAGCTGATGCTTTTGACCGGCAGCATAAGCCTAGCGATGCCGCAAAAATTCGCCAAGATGCATTAAACCATTCATTAAAACAAGAACGGAAATAATATTCTTGTTTGGCCTCATCTAAAAACTCCACTCATTTTGGTGGAGTTTTTTTATTCATAAGCTTAACGGCGACTAATCTGACCTTCCCCAATAAAAACGTAAAAACAATTTAAATACATCGCGTTAATCGTATTAAATCATCATAAAAGGAAAATATGAGGTTTATAATTGGCAACATTGCAGGTAAATAATTCAATGTTTAATCAATAATCATTATTTAAGGATAAGGAAAACACACTTCGCTATGTTATAAAATAAACACATAGTGTATAAAGCTTTATATACATCTTTGCTTTGCATGAATTAGGGATATCGATATGAATGTAATTAAAACTATTTGGCGCTGGATTATTGCAACCCCAAACCGTTTACAAATATTCTTTGATCTTCTGCTGTTAGTATTATCACCTTTTGTTTTTATTATGATTATTGGTTTTAATACCGAAGATCTTAGTAAAGACATTTTCATTATTACATTCATTATCCTCTGCTATACCTATATTACTCGCTGGTTCAGTAAATGGTTTAGTAAAGGTAGAAGCTAATAGCTATCTTATTTTCAGCCTCTTAGTCATTTTCTAGGGGGCTAAGTGTTTTGTACAGACAAAAAAAAACACCTGCACAAGGCAGGTGTAAAATACAATCAGGTCTACAGACGGATGGTGCCTCACTCAACGTTTCGCCCGTTCGTTGATGGTAAGAGGATGAGCTCTTGATCATCTAAAGTGGACAATAGGCACCGATAATCGGCTTTGCGTCATCTCTGGGTTTATGAAGCTTCGCTGTCATAAGAAGTGAGATGAGCATCTACATATACAATAATGCACAATACGTGCCAACTTTTTTAAAACGGTATTTTTTTAGCTCACTCTTTTGGTTTCTTTCCTATCCCTCGGTTTTACACAACTATTTTTCTTCTTGGTAGTAAACCGCTCTATCTTTAAAAAATTCACTAATATGTTGCCCGAAACTTACCACTCTATTTTGTCGCAGTTTAGAGACATCATAAAACAGTTATTTATATTTCCTTATAAATCAACTAGTAAAGTGTCACCTTTTGACGACATTGATATGATGGGTTGTATCTATTTTACGACACAAGTAAGATAAGCTGCTAAATTACAAATAAAAACAAGCAATTAACCATACCCCTGTCATTCGTTGAAGAAACGCCCCCGAGTATACTCTAAGCAATTCAAGTTATGGCTAAGTGGCAAGTAAAGATATTCCGATGAGTACGAATAAGTATGTGATTTGGGTAGATGAACGAAGCCAATAACGCTACGGTTTGAAGTGTGAAGAGTGAAGAGTATAAAACGCAAAAAACCCGTCGATTAAGACGGGTTTCTTTAAATTGGTCGGCGAGAGAGGATTCGAACCTCCGACCCACTGGTCCCAAACCAGTTGCGCTACCAAGCTGCGCTACTCGCCGAAATTTTTGTAGTACTTATTAATAGTGAATAGTACTATTACATTTCTTCGTGGTGCGAAAGGGGGGACTTGAACCCCCACGTCCATAGGACACTAACACCTGAAGCTAGCGCGTCTACCAATTCCGCCACCCTCGCAATGTCACAAAAAAATGGGGTGGCTAATGGGACTCGAACCCACGACAACTGGAATCACAATCCAGGGCTCTACCAACTGAGCTATAGCCACCATAACTTCACTTTTTTCAAAGCGTTGCTATATTACTACATACAACGTCATTTTGCCAACCGTAGCGAAGCGCTAAAACTGGTGCGCCCGACAGGATTCGAACCTGAGACCTCTGCCTCCGGAGGGCAGCGCTCTATCCAGCTGAGCTACGGGCGCTTAACGCCGTTGCGGGAGAGGATAGTACGGATTTATCCTCCCGCTGTCTAGTCCTTTTTGAAATAAAAATATCGATTGCTTGCCTTTTATCCATTTCGTTGAGAAAGAGAGCATATTTACCCTCTTTTTCGCTATGCACCTAATAAAAATCTATCAAAACCCCGCCGTTAAACTTTTCCGTTACGGTTATTGAACAGGCGAATGATGAAATAAAGGAGAGAAACACCTCCTAAGAAGATGGCTCCAACGATTAAAGATAAGCGAGTATCTGGGTTAATCGCCATTCCAATCAAGACGCAGGCTAAAAAGAGCAAGGTCGCATAGTTAACCCATGGAAAAAGAATCGATTTGAAAGGATGCCCTACAAGTTTTTCTTTGTTTTGTTGACGAAAACGGATTTGGCTAGTCAATAACACCAGCCAAGGCACCATTCCTGGTAACACACTCGCACTATAGACATAAACAAAGACTTTCTCTGGATTCGGTATAATGTAATTCAAGCTTGATCCCGCGACTAAGCATAGGATAGTAAAGCCCACGCAACGTGCCGGTACGCCATTTTTTGTTAATTTCAATAATGAGCGAGGCAATTGTTTATTTTGTGCTAAAGCGTACAGCATGCGCCCGCCACTATACATGCCACTATTGCAACCAGATAACGCCGCAGTTAACACCACAAAGTTAATTACCGCCGCTGCGGACACAATTCCCACTTTCGCAAAGGTAAGGACAAACGGGCTACCTTGTGAACCCACTTCCGTCCACGGAAATAGCGTCACAACAATAAAAATAGCACCTACATAAAAAATTAATATGCGCCATAAAATATTATTGATCGCTTTTTTTAACGTGACTTGCGGATTTTTCGCTTCACCCGCGGTGATCCCAACCAGCTCAACCCCTTGATAAGAGGCCACAACGATACACAAAGCAAATAAAAAGCCTTTCCAGCCCCCGGCAAAGAAACCACCATGTTCAGTGAGATTCGCAAGCCCAATCGGCTCAAAGTTATTACCCAGACCAAAAAAAATCAGCCCTAAACCAATTAAAATCATCACCACAATCGTAGTGACTTTGATCATGGCAAACCAAAACTCAAGCTCGCCATACAGCCGTACAGCGGCTAAGTTCGCTAATGCCACTAATACCACCGCGATAATGGCAAAAATCCATTGAGGCATATCAGGGAACCAATATTCGGCATATACACCAATCGCAGTGATCTCTGAAATACCAACAGCCACCCACATAAACCAGTAGCCCCAAGCAGTCAGGCACCCCCAAAACGGACTTAAGTATTTATAACCAAATGAAGCAAAAGAACCCGTTACAGGCTCAAGAAATAGCATTTCCCCCATTGAACGCATAATGAAGAAAACAAAAATCCCGGCGATGATATATGCCAGTAAAACCGAAGGCCCCGCCCATTTCAGCGTACTGGCCGACCCCATAAATAAACCAACGCCAATGGTTCCCCCGAGCGCGATAAGCTCGATATGGCGCGCTTCTAACCCACGTTGAAGCCCCTGCTGTGGATTTCCCATACATACCCCTGTCAAAATTAGATAATTAAAATGCAGTTTTAATTGAAACTCAGTTAGTAATAATCACTGCAATTATTCGAAAAGTATCAATTAGGCGATTAAAAAAATGCCATAGCCGCAAGATTGAGCACAAACTGATGCGAATATACTTATTTTTGAGGGATTATAGAAATATTTGAAGGAAGAGACCAGCTATTCGGAACCGTGCGAACTGTAAGTAAGCCTGTTAAGCCTACTTACAGTGAGTTAAATTCATTGAAAATAACAATATAAATCAAACTACTACAAAAACTACAGCTTACCACCGTAATAGTAGCCTAAAAATTTCAGTAATTTAAACTGTCGAGTAATACGGGAAGGTTGAGATAATAAGCGATATAACCATTCTAGACCTAAGTTTTGCCACACTTTCGGGGCGCGTTTAACATGCCCTGTAAACACATCATAAGTCCCACCAACACCCATATATAACGCATCTGGATACACACTTCGGCAATCCCGCATAAAAATTTCTTGTTTCGGCGACCCCATCGCAACGGTGACAATTTTAGCGCCACTTGCGCGAATACGTTCGAATAATGCGCTTCGGTCTTCAGCGGTAAAATAGCCGTTTTGCGAGCCAACAATGTTCACATTCCACTGCGAGCGTAGTTTGCTTTCTGTTTGCTCTAGAATCTCGGGTTTACCACCCACTAAGAAAACTGGCGTGCCTTCTTTACCGGCCCTTTCCATTAGCCCTTCCCATAAGTCAGCACCAGCGACACGAGAAACTTCAGCTTGTGGGTATTTACGACGGATAGCACGGACAATACTAATTCCGTCAGCATATAAATATTCAGCTTGGCCTAGTAATGTATTTAAAGCCGTATCTTGTTCAGCGATCATCACTTTTTCTGCATTAATCGCAACAAGTGTTCCCGTTTTTGTTTCTCCACCAGCAAATAAATAGTCTAAAAAATGGGCCATATTTTTAAAACCCCAAATATTATGACCACGAATACTATATTGTGGAATAGATGACTGTGTAACGGATGAAGACTGAGTTGATGACGATTCCATGATACTCCTTTAGCGGCTTTCACGCTGTTGGCTTCTTAAAAAAGAAGCTGTTTTTGTGCGAATAAGCCCTGCACTTTCAAATAACCAATACAGTAATTTTGCTAACACCAGACACAGTCCGAATATTAAGCAGAAGAAAACCACCCGTGAGACGAAAGAATCCACGCCTTCACGAGCCAAAACAATAATGTTGAAAATGGCGCCAAAACAAAATGCCTGCATAATGGCTGCCTTATAGCGATTTGGTTCTTTCAGGCTCATGCCATAGATCCAATCAAACCATTTGATGATAAGCCCCACAACTATAGCTCCGAGGGGTATAAAAATCACTCCGCCCATCACCACCAATGAACCAATCAGTGTTGGAGAAATTGCCAGCCCAGAATGGTTGTTCAGTACTTCCCACGTAAAATAATTGGCAGAGTTCAATACCGCGTCTGGGCGTTCAGGCCAAACCCAAGAAGGAATGAAAACATAAAAGTCACGGATAATCGGAGCTAGACCTTGAAAATCCATCTCATCATAATGGCTTAGTAGTAATGCTAAGTTTTCCCACGGGGAGAATGTATCCCGCGTTAAATACAAGAAAGTGTAATATGCTTCAGCACCACTGACATCTAAGCCATAGCGTTTTAAGGCTAACCAGAACATTCCTACAATACTGGCGACCCCAGCCGCGGCTAGCATCCACAGCGTAATCCAACCTCTGACAATCCCAATAAATAAGAAGAGTGCGAAAGCAATGATGATGTTCGCTCTCGTTCCTCCGACAATAACATAGGTCAAGAAACCAAATGCGACGGTACTAACGAGGAAGAAAATCCAGCGTTTCTGTGTTGGTCGCAAGAAATAAACAATCAACATTGCCGGTATGAAGAAATAGAAAAAGCGTTTTAATGCCACGCCAGAAACCTGGCTGGAGAAAATTTGGCTATAGGATTTTAGCTTAAATAGCAAAAAACCGTTCTGCATGAAAAAGATACCTACTGTCACGACTGCAACCAGTATCAATAACAGACAGGTTAGATTCGTTTCCACTTTGTTCATGCTAAACAACGCACGCCGTGGTGCGTCTGGTTGCCTAGAAAGTCGAGTTTTATAGGCAACATAATAAATCGCATAAAAACTAGTCGCTGCTAGTTGAGCGTAAAGTAAATAATCAGCCTTCACAACGGCAACATCAAATTGAAAAACTAACGCGCAGGTTAATGGGAAACCAAAGTAAAACGTCAATAAATACAGCATGGAAAAGAAAATATTGAAGTTAAACCGAGCCCGTAAAAACTCTTTGTATAACAAAGTACCAATAAAAATAATTGATATCAGGTAGACCAGTGCTAAGCCGCCCAATTCCGTCAGCGTCATGCTCGCTCCTCCACGGCACTGAGAACGGCTTTCCAGCCCTCAATAAAGTTGGGAGCAAAAAATTCAATATGGTGTTTATCTAATAGGCTCATTTGGCGCTGAGCTTCATCCACTAGCGGTGTCGTCAGGTTGTCACCATAGAAAAAGACTGGGACATTTTGAGCAGTTAAATCCTGCCAAAAGGTATTTTGACGGCTAATTACAAATGGAATGCCAAATTGGATTAGCAAACAAACGGTGCCAACACCTTGCTGGCGATTAAAAATAAAATAGCCAAGGTCACAGGTTTTGAGCAAATTAAGGTACTCGCTAAATTCCATGCGCTCTTTCAGGATTTCCACTTGCCCTGAGGTAAACTCACTACTCGCAGCCTGTTCAACTTGTTGGATATAACTTTGGTTATTGGCAGGATAGCCCATAGGGACAATAACCTTAACCTCATCACCAAATTGCTGTTTAATCGCACTCAGAGCCTCTACATGGCGATTAGAACGGTCACCTGAGTTACCCAGTAAAATAGTCAATTGAGAGCCTTCACGTACCTTAGGCTCGCTTATTGTCAATGCAGGGTCCATTCGTGTTGGGAAATACAACACTGACGCAGGCACTTTAGGGTTCGACTGGTGGAAATAGCACAAATCCCCACGTGTTGCACACACATGCCCTACTTTTTTCTGCGCTAAACGACGCAAAATATAGAATAACTTAAATTTTAGAGCGCTAGACTCTTCATAGAGGTCAGCTCCCCATATATGCCACCAAAACTGGTGGGATTTAATTTGCCCAAATAATAGTGCTAGCCAAATAGGGGCGTTAAATTGCCCATGAAAGAAAAAGCGAGTACGGCGGTCTGCCTTGGCACGCTGTATAACACTATTAGCAATGGCCTGTTTATTCGCAAAAACATCTATTTTTAGCTGAGGATAAGCGTCAGCAAGCTGCGCATCATCGCTTACCACCATAAAATGCGGCTTTGATGACGGAGCCATTTCTTGGCAAATGACGTCATTAAAAAACGTCAGTACCGTCTGGTTGTGGTGTGGGAGATTCGATCCCAGTACATGTATTAAGGTTGTCATGCTCGCCTACGGTAAATCAAAAATACGCAACAACATAAAGTAAAATAGACAATATAAGTGGCCATATAAGCCTGAGTTGCGCCTACTGCACCATGTTCAGGGATAAGCCAATGCGCAAAGCCCGTTAATAATATAAACTGACTAACTTCAGTGAGGACATAAAAACGCAATGCGGCTTTGGCAATGACCAAATAGCCAAATACGTACGCCCCCACTTTCAATACATCACCGACTAGCTGCCATGCAAACAGGTCTCTCATTCCGGTAAATTCTTTTGAGAACAGCAACCAAATCGCAAAATCACGTAGTAACCAAACCGTAAAACTCACAACGGCAACGGCAGGTAAAACAAATTTCAATGCCTTAACAATCTCTGCGGAAATTTCATTTTTATGCTGCAAACGCGATAGCGTCGGCAATAAATACACTGAAAATGTCGCGGTAATAAACTGCAAATAGGCATCTGAAATGGTGGTCACACCGGTCCATAACCCCACTTCATCCCAACTATAGGTTTGGGCGAGCAGATTTCGCATCATGATATAAGCGACTGGCAGTGTGACTGCGGTTAGCATCGCCATGACCGTAAATTTGCCTAAATTAGTCGCAATCGCTTTGTCCCATGCTGGCTTCAATGACGATAACGCAAATTGCTTGCGTTTAATTATCATCCCAGCCGCAGGCAGTACCACTAGCGCAGGGACTAATGCTAACCCTGCTAATGCACCTTCATACCCGCCAACTAGATAGCATAAATAATAAGCAATTACACCAATTACACTACCAAAAATAATGGCTAATGCGTTTGCTGATGCGTCTCGGTAACCCTTCAAAATAGCCAAAAAATAGTTCGCATACGCGATACCCATTTGAATTAAGGCAACAATTTGAATAACCGAACTGTATTTTTCGCTATCAAATAACGCCATGCTGATTGGCGCACTGCAAAGCAAAAAGATAAGCGCAAGTAGCGCTGAAAACCCAAGAATAATCGTCGATGAAGTTCCCAGTACTGCACGTAATTTTTGTGAGTCTTGGTGGTGCTCTGCTACATATTTTGTGACGCCATTGAAAATTCCTGCACCTGATAATACCCCTAGTACAGTAATCAATTGGCGGAAGTTACCCGCCAGCCCCACACCGCTGGGGCCAAATGAGACTGCAAATAATTTAACAATTAACAGGCCCACCCCGATTTTAATCAGGGTAGACCCAGCAGTCCAAACCGATGCTTTAGCGAGAGACATTAGGCAAAGAACGCTTTGATTCGCTCAATGACTGTCTGCTGCTCGTCATCAGTCATGTTGTAGAACATCGGTAAACGCACTAAGCGGTCACTTTCTGATGTCGTGTATTTATCTTCACCATGGAAACGGCCAAACTCAATACCTGCAGGGCTCGTGTGCAATGCAACGTAGTGGAATACCGTCAAAATACCATGAGATTTCATGTAATCGTTGAATTCAGTACGCTCTTCGATATCTTTGAGTTTGATATAGAACATATGAGCATTATGTTTTAAGCCTTCCGGCACAGTTGCTAGGACTAAACGCCCTGCATCAACCAGTGGCTGCAACGCTTCATCATAACGTTTCCATAGTAGTAAACGGCGGTCATTAATTTTGTCTGCTTCTTCTAACTGCGCCCATAAGTAAGCCGCTTGCAAATCAGACAACAAGTAGCTTGAGCCGATATCACGCCACGTGTATTTATCGACTTGACCACGGAAAAATTGGCTACGGTTTGTCCCTTTTTCACGGATCACTTCGGCACGGCTAATCAGGTCTTTATCATTGATAAGCGTAGCTCCACCTTCACCGCCTGAAGAGTAGTTTTTAGTTTCATGGAAGCTATAGCAGCCAATGTGGCCGATAGTCCCCAGTGCTTTGCCTTTATACGTCGACATCACACCTTGCGCCGCATCTTCAATCACGAATAAATTGTGTTTTTTTGCGATAGCCATGATGGTGTCCATTTCGCAAGCAACACCTGCATAGTGGACAGGAACGATGGCACGTGTGCGCTCAGTGATTGCAGCTTCAATTTTAGTTTCATCGATATTCATGGTATCCGGACGGATATCAACAAACACGATTTTAGCGCCACGTAATACGAATGCGTTAGAGGTTGATACAAAAGTAAAGCTTGGCATGATAATTTCATCACCTGGCTTAGTATCAATCAGGATCGCTGCCATTTCTAATGAGGCCGTACAAGATGGCGTTAACTGCACTTTTGGGCAATTAAATCGTTTTTCCATCCATTCTTCACAACGTTTCGTGAAGCCACCGTCACCACACAGTTTGCCACTTTCCATGGCTTGTCTCATATACTCTAATTCAGTACCTACAACGGGTGGTTTATTAAATGGAATCATGTTGTCCCCTGTATAACCAATAGGCGGTACTGGCAATTGCTGCACCGCTACGTGAATAAAGATTTAATGCCGCAACATTACTGATTTGCGTGGCCACATTTAACTGTCTTTTTTGGTGTTCCACACACCAATTAAATGCTGCTGACATCAACTTACGCCCCACACCTTGCCCTTTCGCTTCTGGCATTTTCGCTAGTAGGCCAACCCGTGCCGTTTCTGCATCAAGGTGCCGCAAACTCACGAAGCCCAATACCGCACCAGACGCATCTTTAACCAGTAAACAAGTGTGGTCAAACGTACCCAGAACTGATTTTTCTATCCACAACGCATAAAACTGCCCGCTATCACCATCACGGTACCAAGGTGCTCTAAAGCGGCTTTTGCTAAAGACAGACTCAGCGGCTTGCCGCAACGTAGGGATATCATCCACTTGTGCAACAATAACGTGGTCTTCCGCTGTTAAACCAGCCTTTAAATAAGCATTTTCTGTGCCAATAGTAAGAGCGAAATCGATTTCACCTTCAACAAATGAAAACCCCATACCAGCTAAATCATCAATCAGCTGCGTTTCAGACGCTGCGACTTTTGCTTGCACTATATTGTATTCATCCATTTGATAAGCAAGGAGAGTTTCGAGGTTATCCCCTGTAAAATTCAACTTTGCTGTTGAGCGATGAAAAAATTCGCTCTCCCATGGCAAGCTCTCAATACTGGCGCGGACGGACACGTAATAAATCCTCTAAATATTGCCCATAACCTGTTTTTTTCAGCTGTTGCGCTGAAAAAGCGACTTGTTCGTCTGTCAACCAGCCATTACGCCATGCTATTTCTTCTAAACAAGCCACTTTGAAGCCTTGGCGTTTTTCAACGGTTTGTACAAAAGTACCCGCCTCAATGAGGCTATCGTGAGTGCCTGTATCCAACCAAGCAAAGCCACGACCGAGCAATTCAACGTTTAATTCACCACGTTCTAAATACATTTGGTTAATTGACGTAATTTCTAATTCACCGCGTTCAGAAGGTTTAACTTGTTTTGCAAATTCAACCACTTGTGAATCATAGAAATACAACCCTGTCACCGCCCAATTGGATTTAGGTTTAAGCGGTTTTTCTTCAATAGACAGTACTTTAAAATTATCGTCAAATTCCACAACACCAAAGCGCTCAGGGTCCATCACTTGGTAACCAAAAACGGTTGCGCCATTTACTCGTTTAGCAACAGATTTTAATTTTGGGCTAAATGAATGGCCGAAAAAGATATTGTCGCCCAATACTAAGCAGCATGAATCACCATTAATGAACTCTTCACCAATGATAAACGCTTGCGCAAGGCCGTCTGGTGATGGCTGTTCCGCATAGCTCAGCTCAATCCCAAACTCATGGCCATCCCCTAATAAACGTTTAAACATCGGCAAGTCGTCAGGGGTAGAGATAATTAAAATCTCACGAACTCCCGCTAACATCAAAACTGAAAGCGGGTAGTAAATCATCGGCTTATCGTAGATAGGCAATAACTGTTTAGAAATACCGCGAGTAATAGGGTGCAAACGCGTTCCCGACCCTCCAGCTAATATAATACCTTTCATACTGTCACCTAATTTCCTAGACCTAAACGTTCGCCCGCATAGGAACCGTCTTGTACGCGACGCCACCACGTTTCATTGTTCAAATACCACTGCACCGTTTTGCGAATACCTGATTCGAAGGTTTCTTGTGGCGTCCACCCCAATTCGCGCTCAATTTTCGCAGCATCAATCGCATAACGCATATCGTGGCCCGGCCGGTCTTTCACATACGTGATTAAGTCACGGTAGTGCGCCACACCTTCAGGCTTTTGCGGACGTAGCTCTTCAAGCAGTTCACAAATCGTTTCTACAACGTCAATATTACGGCGCTCATTATGGCCACCGATATTATAGGTGGTGCCAGGTTGCGCGGTTGTAGCAACTAAATGTAGTGCTCGTGCATGGTCTTCAACAAACAACCAGTCACGAATTTGCTCACCTTTACCATAAACAGGCAGAGGCTTACCCGCTAAGGCGTTCAAAATAATTAATGGGATCAATTTCTCTGGAAAATGATACGGCCCGTAGTTATTTGAACAATTAGTGATCATCGTTGGCAGGCCATAAGTTCTTTGCCAAGCACGAACTAAATGATCACTCGATGCTTTCGATGCTGAATATGGGCTACTTGGTGCATAAGGCGTTGTTTCTGTGAAGAAACCATCAGGTCCTTCTAAGTCACCATATACTTCATCTGTTGAGATATGATGAAAACGGAAAGCTGCTTTTTTCTCATCATTCAATGCGGACCAGTAATGGCGTGCCGCCTCTAACAGTGTGTAAGTGCCCACAATGTTCGTTTCGATAAATGCCGCTGGACCATCGATAGAGCGGTCAACATGGCTTTCTGCCGCTAAATGCATCACTGCATCGGGTTGATATTTTTCAAAAACGGCATCTAATGCAGCTCTATCACAAATATTCACCTGCTCAAAAGCATAGCGCGGGTTGCTCGCAACCGTTGCGAGGGACTCTAAGTTACCTGCATAGGTTAAACAATCCAGAACCACTGCGCTGTCGTCAGTATTTTCAATAATATGACGAACAACAGCAGAGCCGATAAACCCGGCGCCTCCAGTGATTAAAATGCGTTTCAACGCCATACTCCTTTTGTATCCACAACCCATTTTTGTGGGATTGCAGAACCTTGGATGCCTTTGAACATATTGTGGTCAACTAACATTAAGATCACATCCGCTTCATTAACGGCTTTTTCAATCGAAACCAGCTCAGAAATACCTTTTAAAGAGGTTGGTAATTCGTGAATGTGTGGCTCAACTGCATACGTTTTACCTGGGTTCCAGTTCGCCACCATTTTGGTGATGTGCATCGCTGGGCTTTCACGTAAATCATCAATATTGGGTTTAAATGACAGGCCAAAACAGGCGATTGTCACTTCACTGGCTTTTTTACCCGTTTCCACTAAGCAATCGGCTACAGCCGCTTTTACTTGATCAACAACCCAAATTGGTTTGCCATCATTGACTAAACGAGCGGTATGAATAAGGCGTGATTGTTTTGGATTTTGTGCGACGATAAACCATGGGTCAACCGCGATGCAGTGCCCACCAACACCCGGACCTGGCTGCAAAATGTTAACACGTGGATGGCGGTTCGCGAGGCTGATTAATTCCCACACATTGATGTCTTGCTCAGCACAAATTAATGATAATTCATTCGCAAAAGCAATATTCACATCACGGAAGCTATTTTCCGTTAACTTACACATTTCCGCGGTTCTTGAGTTAGTAATTACACACTCACCTTCAAGGAAAATATTGTATAGCTCACTTGCGCGCAAAGAGGATTTTGGCGTCATACCACCAACAACACGATCATTTTTAATTAATTCGACCATCACTTGGCCCGGTAACACACGCTCAGGGCAGTATGCCACATCGATATCTGCATCTTCGCCAGCTTGATGAGGGAAAGTTAAATCAGGACGAGCTGCGGCCATCCATTCGGCCATTTGCTCTGTTGTACCTACTGGCGATGTCGACTCAAGAATGACTAAATCGCCTTTCTTCAGCACGGGAGCAACGGATTCTGCGGCTGCACGCACATAGGCGAGATCAGGTTCGTGCTCGCCTTTAAATGGCGTAGGCACAGCAATCAGATAAGCATCCGCAGGTTGTGGCTTAGTAAAGGCTTTCAGGTGGCCTTCTTCAACCGCTTTTTTGACCACGATATCCAGTTCTGGCTCCACAATGTGGATTTTTCCCTGATTAATAGTATCAACGGCATGTTGGTTCACATCGACACCAACCACTTGTTTTTTACGTGATGCAAAGGCGGCTGCTGTTGGTAAACCGATATAACCAAGGCCAATAACAGAAATAGTTTCAAAACTCATAATTTCACCTGATTACTTTTCAATGCTGCAAGAATACGCTGACAAGCATGACCATCCCCATATGGGTTATGTGCGCGGCTCATTTCGTGATATTCCGCGTCATCTGTCAGTAACCGATTAACTTCTTTCACAATTTTTTGTGTATCTGTTCCCACAAGACGAACAGTACCTGCATCAACAGCTTCAGGTCGTTCTGTGGTATCTCTCATCACCAAAACAGGTTTACCGAGAGAAGGCGCTTCCTCTTGAATACCACCTGAGTCTGTTAGAATCAAATAAGCATGGTTCATCAAATAAACAAACGGTAGGTAGTCTTGAGGGCTAATTAAAATAATATTATCAATATCATGCAATATACGCTTAACAGGTTCACTCACATTTGGATTTAAGTGAACAGGGTAGACAACTTGCACGTCTGGATGCGCTTGTGCAATTTCTGCCAAAGCATGACAAATACGTTCAAAGCCACCACCGAAACTTTCACGACGGTGGCCTGTGACTAAAATCATTTTTTTATTTGAGTCGATAAACGGATAATTTGCGGCCAGTTTTTCCATCATATACTGGTCGCTCATGACTTTATCACGTACCCACAATAACGCATCAATCACACTATTACCGGTGACAAAAATATGGCTGTCAGGGATTGATTCTTTTAACAAATTTTGGCGTGAATTTTCGGTTGGGGCAAAGTGGTACATCGCTAAATGCCCTGCAATTTTACGATTTGCTTCCTCAGGCCATGGAGAATACAGGTCTCCGGTACGTAACCCAGCTTCAACGTGCCCAACGGGTATACGATGGTAAAATGCCGCAAGGCTAGTTGCCATCGTTGTCGCTGTATCGCCATGAACGAGAACAACATCCGGTTGAAAATCAGCAAAAACGCTTTTCAACCCTTCTAGAATACGACAAGTGATATCCGTTAAATCTTGCCCTGGTTTCATAATATTGAGATCGTAATCTGGCGTGATCTCAAACAGTTTCAGTACTTGATCTAGCATTTCACGATGCTGCGCTGTAACACAGACTTTGGCTTCAAAGTCTGCATCCCCAGCCAATGCATGAACCAGTGGTGCCATTTTAATGGCTTCAGGTCGTGTGCCGAATACAGTCAATACTTTCACAGTGACTCTCTTATATTTATCTTTCGCAGTGAGCTGCTTTTGTAATCTTAATAACTTTATATGCCACTGATGAATTCACCAGTGGCTTATCCCAAAATCAAGATGGGCGGCGGCGAGCAAGTACCACTCCGGCACCTACTAACATCCCTATGGCTCCCCACAGAACCATCATAAAGGCTCGACGAGGACTATCGCGTTTAACAGGCTCTTCTGGAGTTCGTAAATAGCGATATGCTTGAAAATTATCTTGGAGGGTGGGCCCTACGCTCAATGTTGATAACATGGCAATATTTTGGTCGTAATCACTGTCGTGATCGGGCCCGGTTGCTTTCAATGTTTCAATCTGTGCTTGTAATAAAGGGGCACCTAACATAAACATTTTAGAATCTGGAATTTCATCCACAGGTGTTGCGCTTTGATTACGTACAATACCTTGTTTTTCAGCAACTTTTAGTGCTTGCTCCAGCGCGTTTAAACGTCGTTCGTAAGCGGCCTTTGCCACCATATCTTCGCGTTTAACCAATGCTTTCATGGATTGCATCTTCGTTGCCCAAGTACCTTTAATTTCATCGTTAAGATTAGTTGTGGCACGTTGGTTAGCAAACTGAGTGTATTGACGTAATAGCTGGTTCGCATCTGCGGATGTTTCCGCCACTAATTTAATGCTATCGGTTAAATTTTTGACTTCATCTGCTGGCGTAAACTCAATATCGTTAATGAGCTCATCCAATAATGCGGCATCTGCTTTAGGGTCATTCTCTAAGCGCTGCTTATAGTAATCCGTAGTTAGCCAAAACTGACGACGTGTATCATAAGAGCCGAGCTGCTTTGTGAATTCTTGATAAGCTTCTTTTGCAATTGTCGGTAATTGCCCTTCTTGTCCCGTATTATTAATACGGGAATCGAGGTTGCGCAGAAACTGCTGCTGAGAATAATAACTTCCCAGATTATTGACGGTTGGTAAATCCGTAATTGCTGTCGCACTCCACTTAGGCTGCATAAAATAGGACGCTCCCAAGGCAATTGCAGCAAAAATAACGGCAAATGCAACGATCCAAATTTTACCTTGCCACAATGAGCGACATAAACCACGGATATCCAATTCCGGCTCTATTGGCGATTGATGCTGACTCGGTTGTGTTTCTGAGTTATTCACTGCACAGAACCTCTATTTTCGTTTTGTCGTTACCGTACTGCTCCTCTACGTGCTCTACGTCTCACTCGCTTAATAAAACGGGCGACTTTCCAAGCTCGTTTGATGCAGTAACCATACATCATAAATACAAGCAAAAATAATGCCAACATTACCCATTCAGGTACAAATGTTAAGTGCTCACCAATAATACCAACACACGCTAAAGCAGCCGCTGATAATGTAATCAGCACAAATGCCCCTTTTGGTGTAAAACCAGAACGCATAATTAAATGATGAATGTGCTGGCGATCAGGTGAAAATGGGCTCATACCTTTACGAATACGGCGATACATAATGGCAACCATGTCCATTAGAGGGATCGCAATAATCCATAAAGCCGTAACTGGGTTAATCGGATGGACTTCCTCTTGCGTCGAAGCCACAAGGATCCAAATAATCGTGAACCCAATCAGTGTACTTCCCGCATCCCCCATGAAGACTTTAAAACGGCGACCTAACACGCCTAAATTTAAAAGAATATAAGGAAGAATAGCTGCAATAAAGGCAAAACACCAAAATGCTAACGCATAGTTACCGTTTTGATATAGCAAAAAGCCGAGAGCACCAAAAGAAACAGAAGATAAACCACCGAGTAACCCGTCAATACCATCAACCATGTTAAAAGCATTGATTGCTGCCCATACTGCAAATAAGGTAACGATATAACCGAATGGGCCAAGTACGAGTTCCCATGGTCCAAAGGCATGACCGAGTGACTCAAGTTTCAATCCTGCCGCTGTCATCATAACAACGGCAACGACTGCTTGAATACCAGCCCTTAATTTCACACTGATATCAAACCTATCATCTAATGCGCCAATAAAGACCAATAACCCCGCACAAGCGATATATAGCCACTTATGAGGAATGTATTCACCTGTAATATAAAATGCAAAACAGATCCCAAAGAAAACGGAAATTCCCCCAACAAGGGGAACTAATCCTACATGTTTCTTTCTGAAATTAGGCTTATCAACCAACCCGATTTTTATTGCAACAACTCGAGCCAGAAAAATAAAAACTAATGAAAACAAGAAAACGTAGAAGAGATTGGTTACAAAGTGTATGGTGTCCACTGTTCGACTCTCTTAATCTTTATATTTAACTTTCAAAACTAAATTTTTTTTGGCAAATGCCGATAAACAAGCAGGAGCCAATGCATTATCATCTTGGTACTGAAATCTGCTATAAGACGAATCTTTATTCATAAAGAAATTCCTGCAACATTATTAGTTCTTACACTTTATTAGGGTGTTTGATTTAATAACGAAACATCCCGTAATTTTATACTGAATAGCTGCAATATGCATGCCATAAAAACAACACTCTAGAATCGAGTTAATCGACTGGTGCTTAAATAAGCACTCGATGATTAAATAATAAAGTGATGAAAATAAATTTAACACTAGTCACAAAACAAATATAAACATAACATTTTTCTTTTGATTCATAATGTTAACATCATATTACTGATATTTTTATAGTGCATTATTAATTTTTAATAAAAACTTCGCCTATTTATTTAACGTTATTTATAAACAAAGTAATAAAACATCATCTTAATCTATTGAAACTAAATCGGCAAAATATTAGGCCTGATTTAATATGATATGTTTTAATTTTTATGAACTAACGCGGTGTATAAAAACAAAAAAATAGGTGCCATAACTGGCACCTATTTATAAAACACAGCGAACCTTAACGGCTAGGCTCTTTTCATAAAGTCAAAGAACTCTTCGTTGGTTTTCGTCATCGCTAACTTACTAATGAGGAACTCCATCGCATCTATTTCGCCCATTGGATGAATAATCTTACGTAAGATCCACATTTTTTGTAATTCATCTTGCGATGTAAGTAACTCTTCTTTACGCGTACCTGAACGATTGTAGTCTATTGCAGGGAACACACGTTTTTCTGCAATTTTACGAGAAAGGTGCAGTTCCATGTTACCTGTACCTTTAAATTCCTCGTAAATAACTTCATCCATTTTCGAACCGGTATCAACCAGTGCCGTTGCAATGATTGTCAGGCTTCCACCTTCTTCAACATTACGAGCAGCACCGAAGAAACGTTTTGGACGGTGTAATGCATTCGCATCCACACCACCGGTTAATACTTTACCAGACGAAGGTACTACGGTGTTATATGCACGGGCTAGACGCGTAATAGAGTCGAGTAAAATGATAACGTCTTTTTTATGTTCAACTAGACGTTTTGCTTTTTCAATTACCATTTCAGCAACTTGAACGTGACGTGCAGCAGGCTCATCAAATGTTGAAGCAATAACTTCACCTTTGACCAAACGTTGCATTTCTGTCACTTCCTCTGGGCGCTCATCAATTAGCAGAACCATCAGAACGCAATCAGGGTAATTGTGTGCAATATTTGCTGCAATATTTTGCAGTAACATTGTTTTACCCGCTTTCGGTGGAGCAACAATCAAACCACGTTGACCACGACCGATTGGAGCCGCAAGGTCCAATACACGTGCAGTTAAATCCTCAGTTGAACCATTACCACGTTCCATACGCAGACGACGGTTTGCATGTAATGGGGTTAGGTTTTCGAATAGAATTTTACTGCGGGCATTTTCAGGTTTGTCGTAGTTAACTTCATTGACTTTCAGGAGAGCAAAGTAACGTTCACCTTCTTTAGGTGGACGAATTTTCCCTGAGATTGTGTCACCTGTGCGTAGGTTAAAACGGCGGATTTGGCTAGGAGAAACGTAGATATCATCAGGACCTGCGAGGTAAGAACTGTCTGCTGAACGGAGGAAACCAAATCCATCCTGCAATATTTCCAGTACGCCATCGCCGAAAATATCTTCGCCACTTTTCGCATGCTGCTTCAAGATAGAGAAAATAATATCCTGCTTTCTCATACGGGCTAAGTTCTCTAGCCCCATGTTTTCGCCTAACGTAATCAATTCTGATACTGGCGTATTTTTTAATTCGGTAAGATTCATAATGGTGGGTTCTTTAACTCGGGGTAATTCTCGAACTATGAACGTAAATTGACGGCAGCTTATTATTAAGTGCCAGTTTAACTTTATACTGCCCTGTTGCTCACTAATTTTTACCAAAAGCAAACAACAATGCAAAAAAATCTTGTGCTAGCCATTACTAAGATTGCTCTAACATCTGACTGCATCTCATCTTGATGATGTGTGACATATTATTAGAAACACACGCAATATTAGCAATAGTTTTTTGTACATTTAGGACAACATCCATCCCAATATCGCAAATTTAATGGCAGATTAGCATTAAAAAACACATAACTGCTAAGTGCCAACCTTCTCCCACTTCATTTTTACATCCCTATGATATAAAAATATTGAATTTCATTATGTTCGTTTACGCACTATCTTTAATTCATATGAGAGATACATTGAAATCAAAGATATTGAATACGACTATAACTCAATGTCTAAACTTTCAATTTTCATATTTAAAATCATTACGCCATCAGTTTTTGATCAATAACAATCATTACGAAACAATCATCACAATACTAAACTAACAAGCTATATATGTAAGATAAGAGCAATGGAATACAAGGTAATTCATATGGGTGCTATACGAGGAATGAGGATAACTTATCATGCTTAAGTGAAGACGTCTAGCGGCTCTCTAGATAAAATAGATATACCGCTAAACGTTTTAGCTTACATATAACGATAACTTACAGATTTTCGTCTAAAAATTCTTTCAGTTGCGTTTTTGATAATGCACCGACTTTCGTTGCTGCGACTTCACCATTTTTGAATAAAAGCAAGGTCGGGATACCACGAATTCCATATTTTGGAGCGGTACCTGGGTTTTCATCAATATTCAGTTTTGCGATAGTCAGTTTGCCTGTATATTCTTCAGCAACTTCATCAAGAATAGGCGCGATCATTTTACAAGGACCACACCATGCTGCCCAAAAATCGACGAGAACAGGTGAACTTGCGTTCAGAACTTCAGTTGCAAAACTTGCATCAGTTATATGTATAATTTTATCGCTCATGTTGTACTCCAAAGGATCATCTTTTGCAGACTTAGTGTAACATTATTGGCAGCAGTATGCTTTATTTCAAAAGATACACTTTCGTAAACCAACCGTTAACTGATATTCTAACATACTATGAGTAAAGCACACTTGACAGAAAAGAAGTTTTCCGACTTCGCATTGCACCCTAAAGTCATTGAAGCACTGAATAAAAAAGGCTTCAATTTTTGCACGCCTATACAGGCGTCCACCTTGCCTTTTACTGTCGAAGGCAAAGACGTGGCGGGTCAAGCGCAAACTGGTACAGGTAAAACGTTAGCTTTTTTAACGTCTACATTTCATTATTTATTAACTCACCCAGCTATCGAGGGTAAAAAAGCGAACCAGCCTCGTGCACTAATCATGGCGCCGACACGCGAACTCGCAGTACAAATTTATTCGGATGCTAAAGAGCTAGCTGAGTACACTGGCCTGAAAATGGGGCTAGCATACGGTGGTGACGGCTATGATGAGCAACTTAAGGTTTTACAAAACGGTGTTGATATCCTCATTGGTACAACTGGCCGTTTAATCGACTACGCAAAACAAGGCCATGTCGACCTAAGTGCGATTCAGGTTGTGGTACTTGATGAAGCCGACCGCATGTATGACCTTGGATTTATTAAAGATATCCGCTGGATTTTCCGTCGTATGCCAGGTGCCGCAGAAAGGCTTAATTTGCTGTTTTCTGCAACTTTATCTTACCGAGTCAGAGAATTAGCCTTCGAACAAATGAACAACCCTGAATATGTTGAGGTCGAACCTTTGCAAAAAACAGGTCACCGTATCAAAGAAGAGCTATTTTACCCTTCTAATGAAGAAAAAATGCGCCTGCTCCAAACGCTCCTTGAAGAAGAGTGGCCAGAGCGTTGTATTATTTTCGCCAATACAAAACACCGTTGTGATGATATTTGGGCGCATTTAGCTGCCGATGGCCATCGTGTAGGTTTATTAACTGGCGATGTCGCACAGAAAAAACGACTGCGTATATTAGAGCAATTCACACAAGGCCATTTAGATATTTTAGTGGCAACTGATGTTGCAGCTCGTGGTTTACATATTCCATCAGTAACTCATGTATTTAACTACGACTTACCTGATGACTGCGAAGATTACGTACACCGTATTGGCCGTACGGGTCGTGCGGGTGAAAGTGGAAACTCAATTAGCTTAGCGTGTGAAGAATATTCACTTAACCTGCCTGCTATTGAAGAGTATATCCAACACTCAATCCCTGTTAGTAAATATAACAGTGATGCATTATTGAGTGATTTACCTGCGCCAAAACGCCGCCATCGCCCACGCCCTGGAGGCCCACGTCGTAATTCGAATTCGCAGCGTCGCCACAATGGCCCACGTAACAACCATAAACGTCCAGGCTGAGTAAAAACGATATGCTGAAATCTTCTTCTCTTTATGCCGCCATCGATTTAGGCTCAAACAGTTTTCATATGCTAGTCGTACGTGAAACTGCTGGTAGCATTCAGGTAATCTCTAGGGTTAAGCGCAAAGTTCGTCTTGCCGCAGGTTTAGACAACAACAACCTGCTTTCTGAGCAAGCAATGGAGCGAGGCTGGCAATGTTTACGCCTGTTTTCGGAACACTTACAAGATATTCCGAATACACAAATTCGTGTTGTCGCAACTGCGACTTTGCGTTTAGCTAAAAATGCCGATATTTTCATCGAAAAAGCCAGCCAAATTTTAGGAAACCCTGTAAAAGTTATTCAAGGAGAAGAAGAAGCTCGCTTAATTTATCAAGGTGTTGCACATACAACTGGCGGGCCAGACCAACGCTTAGTAGTTGATATTGGCGGAGGAAGTACTGAGCTCGTTACAGGTACAGGCGCAAAAGCGGAGCAACTCTATAGTCTTGAAATGGGTTGTGTAACTTGGCTTGAGCGCTACTTTGGCGATAGAAGTTTAACAGAAGAAAACTTCTCAGCAGCTCAAGCCGCTGCCCATAATGTCATCGCCCCTATTGCAGATGCACTTAAGACACATGGGTGGAAGATTTGTGTTGGTGCATCCGGCACCGTACAAGCGATTCAGGAAATCATGATTGCCCAAGGCATGGATGAACTGATCACACTTTCTAAATTACAACAGCTTAAGCGTAAAGCCATTCAATGCCAAAAACTTGAAGAGCTTGAAATTGATGGCCTAACCTTCGAACGTGCTCTTGTTTTTCCAAGCGGATTATCTATTTTGATCGCTATCTTTGAAGCATTAGAAATTGATAACATGACACTCGCTGGCGGAGCACTTCGTGAAGGGCTTGTCTATGGCATGCTACAGCTTCCTATTGAGCAGGATATTCGCGCTCGTACCGTTCGCAATATTCAGCGGCGCTTCCAAGTCGATATCGAACAAGCAAGCCGAGTTCGTCAACTTGCAGAATATTTTTATTTACAAGTCGCGAAAGATTGGGGCTTAGATACACGTTGTCGTGATTTACTATCCAGTGCATGCGCGTTACATGAAATTGGCTTGAGTGTTGATTTCCGTAAAGGCCCCGAGCACGCTAGCTACCTCATAACACACCTTGATTTACCTGGTTTTACCCCAGCTCAAAAGCGGTTACTTGCTGCATTATTGATAAACCAGCAAGGCCCTGTTGATTTAACGCCATTAAGCCAACAAAATGCGCTCCCTATGCAGCATGCATATAATTTATGTCGTTTACTTCGCCTTGCCATTATTTTTGCGAGCCGTAGACGTGATGACACCTTGCCAGCACTAAGGCTTAATGTGAATGCACAAAGGTTAACCATCACGCTGCCTTATCGTTGGTTATCCGATCACCCTCTACGAGCGGAAAATTTACAGCAAGAAGTTCAATGGCAGGGCTATGTAAATTGGGCTTTAGAGTTGGAAGAACGTAATAGTTCAAATTGATAATATTTTCCACACTAGACCTACTCTAGTGTGGAAATTCAATTAGTTGCGGTTACTCACTTTTTTTATTTAACCCTAAACGCGCTTTAATATCGGCTAAAGCTGATTGCCCCTTCTGCATACGTTCCTGCGCACTAACCACTTTACGCTGCTGCTCCCATTGTAAATCATCTTGAGGCAATTCAAGGAGAAAACGGCTTAATTCAGGACGGATCAATTCACCATATTGGCGACGCTCACGACAATGAGAAAAGAATAGCTCTCTTTGCGCCCGCGTAATTCCTACATAAGCTAAACGGCGTTCTTCATCAATATTGTTTTCATCAATACTACTTTGATGTGGTAGCAGCCCTTCCTCCATGCCAACCAAAAAAACATAAGGAAACTCAAGGCCTTTAGAGGCATGTAACGTCATGAGCTGAACTTGGTCTGATTCTTCATCATCCTCACCACGCTCCATCATATCGCGCAGCGTAAAACGTGTAACCACTTGGCTCAATGTCATTGGGTCATTGAGCTCATCGCCTTCAACCATTTCACTCATCCATGTGAATAGTTGGTTGACGTTTTTCATTCGCATTTCGGCAGCTTTAGTACTGGTCGACGTTTCATATAGCCAGCTTTCATAATCCATTTCACGCAGTAAGTCACGCACCGCAATTAAAGGCTCACGCTCCGACGTTCGTACAATACTGTCCATCCAATGAGTGAAACGCTGTAATGCTTCTAATCCTTTGCCTTTTAAGATTTGTTCAAGCCCTAAATCAAAGCTGGCTTGATATAAACTTTTACCCCGCTGGTTTGCCCACTCCCCAAGTTTTTGGATAGTTTTAGGGCCAATTTCTCGACGCGGAGTATTAACAATACGCAAGAATGCACTATCATCTTCGGGGTTAGTAAGCACTCGCAAATAAGCTAACAAGTCTTTGATTTCAGGGCGAGAGAAAAATGAAGTCCCCCCTGAAATCCGATACGGAATACGGTTTTGCATCAACATTTTTTCAAAAATACGTGATTGATGGTTGCCACGATACAAAATGGCGTAATCTTTATATTCCGTCTTATTAATAAAGTGATGTGCGATAAGCTCCCCAATCACTCTTTCAGCTTCATGATCTTCATTATTCGCGGTCAGGACTTTAAGTGGCGCTCCATACCCTAATTCAGAAAATAATTTTTTTTCAAATACATGAGGATTATTGGCAATTAAAATATTCGCCGCTTTTAAAATTCGTTCTGATGAGCGGTAATTCTGCTCAAGCTTAATGACATTTAATTTAGGGAAATCTTGATTCAATAAAACCAAGTTTTGTGGCCTTGCTCCACGCCATGAATAGATTGACTGATCGTCATCGCCCACAACCGTAAACCTTGCTCGCTGCCCCACAAGCAATTTAACCAACTGATATTGACTCGTATTGGTATCTTGGTACTCGTCCACCAGCAAGTAACGAATTTTTTGCTGCCAACGCTCGCGAACTTCTTCATTTTGGTATAACAACAAGGTAGGCTTGCTGATTAAATCGTCAAAATCCAGCACATTGCAACTTTTCAGATGAAGTTCATAGCGGCGATAACACTCCGCAAAGTGATGCTCTTTCTCACTCCGTGCTTGGCCTATCACTTGTTGTGGCGAGATAAGATCATTTTTCCAATTTGAGATCGCTGAGATCAATTGTTTGAGTAAGTCTTTATCCTCTTCCAATAAATCAAAGGTAAGTTCTTTCAATAATGCCATCTGATCTTGGTCGTCAAATAGCGAAAAATTGGCTTTAATACCCAGCGCTTTATATTCACGCTTAATGATTTCCAACCCTAATGTATGGAAGGTGGATATGATCAAACCGCGTGCTTCTTTTTTCCCCAAGGTTTGAGCCACGCGCTCTTTCATTTCCCGCGCCGCTTTATTGGTGAAAGTCACCGCTGCAATTTGTCGAGGCTGATAACCGCATTGGCGAATTAAATGCGCAATTTTATTCGTGATAACACGCGTTTTACCTGACCCAGCCCCGGCTAACACAAGGCATGGACCCTCTACATATTCAACTGCCTGCTGCTGGCTTGGGTTTAATCGCATGGTTTTCTACATCACTTAGTTATTCAAAAAGGAATTCGCTACAGATTGTAGCAGAAACCGACCCAACTCTTGAGCAACGATCTTCTCTATTTATAAAAAACAAAAAACCACATCATTCATCAGAAAGATGTGGTTTTGTTCTTTTTCTTTTATACCACCAATACATTTTTCTAAACTATTCGCGTTAGAGGAAGGCGGCAAAGGAGGCTATCCCAAGGAGCATACACGAGTATGTGACTTGGGTAACCGAGTGTAGCCAACGCACCTATCACGCGAAGAGCGACGAAAAATTAGGTTATCCCAAAGAGAATACACAAGTATGTGACTTGGGTCACCGAGTGCAGCCAACGCGCCTATCACGCGAAGAGTGACGAAAAATGAGTTAGCCGACCGCAATCTTCTTCATATCCGTCATATAACCTCGTAACGTCTTACCGATTTTCTCAATCGGATGGTTACGGATAGCTTCGTTGATATCACGTAACTGTGCGTTATCAGTGCCATTATCTGCAACTGGCTTCGCTAAATCGCCCGCTTGTAATTTCGTCATGAATTCTTTCAGCATTGGCACAGCTGCAAATGAGAACAGATAGTTACCGTATTCTGCTGTGTCTGAAATAACCACGTTCATTTCATATAAACGCTTACGAGCAATGGTATTTGCAATCAGTGGTAACTCATGCAGGGACTCATAGTAAGCTGATTCTTCTAAGATACCCGCTTCTAACATCGTATCGAACGCTAATTCAACGCCCGCTTTAACCATAGCAACTAACAAAACACCGTGGTCAAAGTATTCTTGTTCGGCAATTTTCCCTTCATATTCAGGGTAATTTTCGAATGCCGTTTTGCCTGTCTCTTCACGCCATGTCAGCAAGTTTTTATCATCATTTGCCCAGTCTGCCATCATGGTTGCAGAAAATTCGCCTGAAATGATGTCATCCATATGTTTTTGGAACAATGGCGCCATGATAGTTTTCAGTTGTTCAGATAATGCATAAGCACGAACTTTTGCAGGGTTAGATAAACGGTCCATCATCAGCGTGATACCACCTTGTTTCAGCGCTTCGGTGATAGTTTCCCAACCAAACTGAATTAATTTACCTGCATAGCCTGGCTCAACACCGTCAGCAACCATTTTGTCATAGCTCAGTAATGCGCCTGCTTGTAACATACCACACAGAATAGTTTGCTCACCCATCAGGTCAGACTTAACTTCTGCAACAAACGAAGACTCCAGAACACCGGCACGGTGGCCACCAGTCGCTGCCGCCCATGCTTTAGCAATCGCCATCCCCTCACCTTTCGGGTCATTCTCTGGGTGTACTGCAATCAGAGTTGGAACACCAAAACCACGCTTGTATTCTTCACGAACTTCGGTACCTGGGCATTTTGGCGCTACCATCACAACAGTAATGTCTTTACGAATTTCTTCACCAACTTCAACAATGTTGAATCCATGTGAATAACCCAGTGCTGCACCTTGTTTCATCATAGGCTGAACAGCGCGAACAACGGCTGAATGCTGTTTGTCCGGCGTTAAGTTAACAACCAAATCAGCGGTAGGGATCAATTCTTCATAAGTGCCAACTTTGAAGCCATTTTCTGTCGCTTTACGCCATGAAGCACGTTTCTCTGCAATTGCTTCATCACGTAATGCATAAGCAATATCTAAACCTGAGTCACGCATATTCAGGCCTTGGTTCAAACCTTGTGCCCCACAACCAACGATGACGATTTTTTTACCTTTCAGGAAGCCCGCTTCATCCGCAAATTCTTCGCGCTGCATAAAACGGCACTTACCTAATTGAGCTAACTGCTCACGTAAATTCAATGTGTTAAAATAATTCGCCATTGTCATACTCCATTGTTCTGTTGTGTTCGTTATGTCAGACAGTCTGCCTGTCGCTCATTTTTGAGCGTTTATGGATTTACTATATGCGATGTTTAGCATTGCTTAAATTGATATATTAACAATACAATGTTGCAATATCTGCAACATCATTAATTATGTTATTAGAGGGCAAAATGGACATTCGTGATCTCAAGCTTTTTTTGCATTTAGCACAAAGTTGCCACTTCGGGCGCACATCTAAAGCGATGCATGTCAGCCCTTCCACATTGTCTCGCCAAATACAACGCCTCGAAGAACAGCTTGGTCATCCGCTATTTGTGCGCGATAACCGCTCAGTTAAATTGACCCAAGCAGGAGAGCACCTTAAGCAATTTGCCCAACAAACATTATTGCAATATCAACAACTACAACATGCTCTCAATCAGCAAAGCCCATCACTTAGTGGAGAACTGCATCTTTTTTGCTCAGTTACGGCAGCTTATAGCCATTTACCCGAAGTTTTAGATAAATTCCGTGCGCTACATCCACTAGTTGAAATTAAACTCACGACAGGTGACGCAGCTGATGCCGTTGAAAAAGTGGAAACTCATGAGGCTGATCTTGGTATTGCAGGGAAACCTGAGCGCTTACCCGATAACGTCCGTTTTGCAAAAATCGGCGAAATCCCTCTCGTTTTGATTGCCCCATCACTACCCTGTGCAGTACGAAGCATGGTAACAGAGGCTGAACCTGATTGGTCTACCGTCCCTTTTATCCTGCCTGAGCACGGCCCATCCCGTAAACGTATCGAGCTCTGGTTCCGTCGCCATAATATCAATAACCCTGTCATTTATGCGACGGTCTCAGGCCATGAAGCTATTGTATCAATGGTCGCTTTGGGGTGCGGTATCGCCTTAATTCCCAGTGTGGTTGTTGATAACAGCCCAGAACCCGTACGCAGCCGTATTTCACAGCTCGATAATATTTCAATGGTAGAACCTTTTGAGCTCGGCGTTTGCCTATTAAGCAAACGCCTGAGTGAACCATTAATTAAAGCGTTTTGGGAGTTACTCCCAGACAATTCAATCTAAAGTTCTTTGGTTATCTTGTGGTGCTAAGAAAAAACGGAAAGAGGGGTTTCCTGTTTCATCATGATATTCATAACCTAGCGCATCAAGATGCCTATCAAAACGCACTTCTGGCCCAGCCAGTTCAAATGCCGCCAGCACACGTCCATAATCTGTACCATGGCTACGGTAATGAAATAACGTTATATTCCAATGAGTCCCTAGGGTTTCTAGGAATCTCAACAATGCACCTGGAGACTCTGGAAATTCAAAGCTATATAACCTTTCGTCTAATGGCTTTGATGGACGCCCACCAATCATATAACGCACATGAAGTTTTGCCATTTCATCATCTGATAAATCATCGACTTCATAGCCGTGACTTCTAAGCTCTTGGATAATCTCCGAGCGCTCGCCATCACGGCCACTTAAACGCACCCCAACAAAAATACATGCGCGTTCAGGGTCCGCATCCGTATAGCGATAATTAAACTCCGTAATGGCTCGATGGCCTAATAACTGGCAAAAACGTAAGAAACTGCCTTTTTGCTCAGGAATGGTTACTGCGAGTAAAGCTTCTCGTTGTTCACCAATTTCACAGCGTTCAGAAACATAACGCAGCCCATGGAAATTCATATTCGCACCGGACAAAATATGCGCTAAACGTTCACCTTTAATGTTATGCTGCTGTACGTATTTTTTTAATCCGGCCAATGCTAAAGCGCCCGAAGGCTCTGCTATCGCGCGAACATCTTCAAAAATATCTTTCAATGCAGCACAAATGGAATCACTGTCAACAGTGATAACATCGTCAACATACTGCTGGCACAACCTGAAGGTTTCATCTCCAATACGCTTTACTGCCACTCCTTCTGCGAATAGGCCAACACGTGGTAAATCAACAGGATGCCCAGCCTCTAACGCGGCTTTTAAACAAGCGGCATCTTCAGACTCCACACCAATGATTTTAATTTCAGGCATTAACTGCTTAATAATCACAGCAACGCCCGCAATTAACCCACCGCCCCCTACAGGAATAAAAATTCGATCTAAATGCACATCCTGTTGCAATAGCTCGAGAGCTATCGTAGCTTGCCCCGCAATCACTGAAGGGTGGTCAAAAGGTGGAACGAAGGTATAGCCATCCTCTGCGGCCATTGCAATGGCTTTCGCTTTCGCTTCATCAAAATTAGCGCCATGTAAAATAGCTTCACCACCAAAGCTTCGTACTGCATCCACTTTGATATCCGCTGTCGCAACTGGCATGACTATTTTTGCTTTCACACCAACACGATTTGCTGATAACGCAACGCCTTGAGCGTGGTTCCCCGCAGAAGCTGTCACCACACCTTTGCTTTTTTGCTCTTCGGTTAAACTCGCAATCATGGCGTAAGCCCCACGAAGCTTAAAGCTATGTACTGGCTGCCTATCTTCACGCTTGACTAAAATGGTATTCCCCAAGCGTGAAGATATTTTATCCATCTGTTGAAGAGGCGTTACTTGCGCAGCTTCATAAACCGGCGCACTCAGCGCCGCTTTTAAGTAATCTGCTCCGGTTGGGGCAACCGGTAATGGTTTTGCTGCTGCCACAATCAGCCCCCTAATTTCGACTTGTCACGAACAGCACCTTTGTCTGCACTCGTCGCCAATGAAGCATAAGCGCGCAGAGCAAAAGAAACCTCACGCTGACGATTACGCGGAGTATAAGCTTTATCGCCTCGAGCTAATTCCGCTTCACGGCGCTGACTCAATTCGCTTTCACTCACATCCAGCACCATCGTTCTTTTTGGAATATCGATATCAATAATATCGCCATCTTGAACTAATGCGAGTAAGCCACCACTCGCTGCTTCTGGTGAAATATGACCAATAGAAAGCCCTGAGCTACCGCCAGAGAAGCGACCATCTGTTATCAATGCACAGCTTTTGCCTAATCCCATTGATTTCAGGTATGAGGTTGGGTACAGCATTTCTTGCATGCCCGGCCCCCCCTTAGGCCCTTCATAGCGAATAACAACCACATCGCCTTCAACGACTTTGCCACCCAGAATAGCTTCTACTGCGTCATCTTGGCTTTCAAAGACTTTGGCAGGGCCACGGAATGTTAAACTGCCTTCATCAACTCCAGCGGTTTTAACAATACAGCCATCTTCTGCAATATTTCCAGACAGGACTGCCAGCCCCCCATCCAAACTATACGCATGCTCAATACTACGGATACACCCATTCTCACGGTCAGTATCCAATGACGGCCAGCGGCAATTTTGTGAAAAGGCTTTTGTCGTGCGGATACCGGCAGGGCCCGCGGAAAACATCGATTTAACAGCCTCATCCTTTGTTAACATCACATCATATTGCGCTAATGTTTCTTGGAAGCTCAGACCTAAAATATTCGTCACGTTTTCTTGCAATAAACCTGCACGGCTCAGTTCACCTAAAATACCGATGACACCACCAGCACGGTGAACATCTTCCATATGGTATTTTTGTGTACTCGGTGCAACCTTACACAAATGTGGGACTTTACGTGATAAACGGTCGATATCATCCATGGTGAAATCGATCTCTGCTTCTTGAGCTGCTGCAAGTAAATGCAGGACTGTGTTAGTTGAACCACCCATGGCAATATCCAACGTCATCGCATTTTCAAATGCAGATTTATTAGCGATATTGCGTGGTAACGCACTTTCATCATCTTGTTCGTAATAGCGTTTGGTTAATTCAACAATGCGCTTACCTGCATTGATAAATAAAGTTTCGCGGTCTGCGTGAGTCGCTAACAATGAGCCATTTCCTGGCTGAGATAACCCAAGCGCCTCAGTTAAGCAGTTCATTGAGTTTGCAGTAAACATTCCTGAGCAAGAGCCACACGTTGGGCATGCTGAACGTTCTATTTGCTCACTATCTGCATCACTCACATTAGGGTTAGCCCCTTGAATCATGGCATCAACTAAATCGAGCTTGATGATTTGATCTGAAAGCTTGGTTTTACCTGCTTCCATTGGACCGCCCGAAACAAAAATAACCGGAATATTCAGACGTAATGACGCCATCAACATGCCTGGGGTGATTTTATCGCAGTTTGAAATACACACCATGGCATCCGCACAGTGTGCGTTCACCATATATTCAACAGAATCCGCAATTAATTCACGGGAAGGTAAGGAATACAACATTCCGCCATGTCCCATGGCAATCCCATCATCAACAGCGATTGTATTAAACTCTTTCGCAACACCACCTGCATTTTCAATTTGCTCTGCAACTAATTTGCCTAAATCACGTAAATGTACGTGGCCTGGAACAAACTGTGTGAATGAGTTAACAACAGCAATAATGGGCTTTCCAAAATCAGCATCGGTCATGCCTGTTGCACGCCATAATGCACGAGCCCCAGCCATATTACGACCATGAGTTGTTGTTGCTGAACGGTACTTAGGCATATCTTTAACTCCCGTGTTTAAAACAGGCGGGGAACGTCCGCCTGTAACATCTATTTAAATTTAATTATTAAGGGTTTACTGGATCTAACCAGCCCCATTTATCTTCTGTTGTACCATCAAATAAGCCAAAGAATGCCTGCTGAATTTGCTTGGTTACTGGGCCACAACGGCCAATGCCAACTTGGATACCATCAACACTACGAACCGGAGTGATCTCTGCAGCGGTTCCTGTCATGAAGACTTCATCAGCAAGATAGAGAGATTCACGTGATAGTGTTTGCTCACGTACTTCGATACCCAAATCTTTTGCTAAAGTTAAAATCGCATCACGCGTAATACCTGGTAATGCAGATGATGTGAACGGAGGTGTATACAGGATGCCATCTTTCACCTCAAAAATATTTTCCCCAGCACCTTCGGAGAGATATCCGTGAACATCTAATGCAATACCTTCTTGGTAACCATGGCGACGAGCTTCGCTACCAACTAGTAGAGAAGATAAATAGTTGCCACCTGCTTTTGCCCCTGTAGGAATGGTGTTTGGTGCAACACGATTCCAAGAAGAGACCATCGCATCAATACCTTGGTCTAACGCTTCTTCACCTAAATACGCTCCCCATGGAAAAGCGGCTAAAATCACATCGGTGTTATAACCGTCTGGAGGGTTAACACCCATACCAACATCACCAATAAACACTAATGGACGAATATACGCACTGACTAAGTTATTTTTACGCAGAGTTGCACGACATGCTTCCATTAACTCTTCCACGCTGTAGCTGACAGGCATACGGTAAATTTTTGCTGAATCATGCAAACGTTGCATATGCTCACGGTGGCGGAAGACCACAGGACCTTTGTGCGAGTCATAACAACGGACACCTTCAAACACTGATGTACCATAGTGCAGAGCATGAGACATAACATGAACCTTTGCATCAGCCCATGGCGTCATTTCACCGTTAAACCAAATAAAGTCAGCTTTCTTAGTCATTTGTATATTCCTTACATTGCACTTTGTGTGCGTAATAGTCGTGATTCTTGTTGTAGTACTTCAACTTCTGTAATGTCCGAAAGCTTGGTTAACTGTGCACAAAGCTGGGTTAATGGCCTTTGACTACTTACAGTAAGTTCAATATTAACATTGTCGCCGTCTGTCGATTGTCCCATATTCATGGCATTAATACGAAATCCACGATGGCGAGTGACCCTTAATATACGCTCTAAAACCTCAGGACGGAAACGGGCCAATATCGAGATTTGGTGTTGCATCATAATGGTTTCTCCATCATTTTTTCATTACTAGCCCCAGGCGGAACCAACGGCCAGACGTTTTCTAGTTCATTAATTGATACCTGTAATAAATAGGCACCTTCGCTATTAAGTAATTCATCTAATGCCGCATTAACTTCCGACTTATCTGTGATCCGTTGGCCTTTAATACCAAACGCGCTGGCTAATGCCACAAAATCAGGGTTGTCTGTTAAAATAGTTTCGCTATAACGCTGTTCGAAAAACAGTTCTTGCCACTGGCGAACCATGCCTAAGCGCTGGTTATCGATTAAAAGAATTTTTACAGGAAGTTGCTTACGTTTGATGGTTCCCAGCTCTTGGACATTCATCATGAATGAGCCATCTCCTGATACACAAACAACCGTATCTTCAGGCCTAGCAACCTGTGCTCCAATTGCCGCAGGGATACCAAACCCCATGGTTCCAAGCCCACTTGAGGTTAAGAAATTTTCAGGGCCATCAACGGTGATATGTTGTGCTGACCACATTTGGTGTTGCCCTACATCGGTAGTAACAACCGTATTTGGCTGCATTTTATCCGACAGTTGTTTCAGTAACAGTGGTGCATAAATAGGCTCACCAGGATGGTCATAACGCCAACCGAATTCTTTTTTAAGTTGCTGAACTTCCTGCTGCCAAGGTGCTATTGATTTTTTAAGCATTAATTCAGGTAGTAATACTTTTGCATCACCATGCAACGCAACATGCGTTTGACGTAATTTGTCCAATTCTACGTGGTCTATATCGATATGAATCACTTTGGCGTTCGGTGCAAAAGTATTTAACTTACCTGTTACCCTATCATCAAAACGAGCACCAACAGCGATGAGTAAGTCACAGCGCTGCACAGAAATATTGGCCGCTTTAGTACCGTGCATACCTAACATACCTAAATAGTTTTCATCTAAAGGGCTCACAGCACCAAGCCCTTTTAATGTTGCAACTGAAGGAATACCTGTAAACTCAATAAATTCGCGTAATTCTTTTACGGCACCTGACATTCCAACACCGCCACCAACGTACAACATAGGCTTTTCTGATTGTTCTAATAGCATTCTTGCCTGTTGGATTTCTGATAAAGGTGACGTGACTTCTTGCTCTACCGGCATTAAAAACGGAGACAACTCAGCGTGTTGTAGCTGAATATCTTTCGGAATATCAATCAGTACAGGGCCTGGTCGCCCACTATTTGCGATTGCGAAAGCCTCAGCAAGAATGCGAGGTAAATCCTCGATGTCTTCAACCAAAAAACTGTGCTTAGTACAAGCTAAAGATAACCCTAAGACATCGATTTCTTGAAAGGCATCGGTTCCGATAAATTCAGAAGCTACTTGACCGGTAATGGCGACAACAGGAACAGAGTCTAATAATGCATCCGCTAGCCCCGTGATAACATTTGTTGCGCCAGGCCCAGATGTTGCAATACACACCCCTGTCTTTCCTGTTGATCGTGCATAACCAATTGCCGCGATTACAGCTCCTTGCTCATGTCGACACAACAAATGCTCAACTCCACCATCATACAATGCGTCATAAACTGGCATAATTGCGCCACCAGGATACCCAAATACGGTATCAACTCCCTGTGTTCGCAATGCTTGAACTAACCATTGTGCTCCGTTCATGCTTTATCTCCTGTCTGTCTACTTTATCTATTTGTATTTGTTATGTTTTATTTAGTGTGCTTGCATCAATCAACATTTATGTCAAAAAAAACCCCGCGCCTTTCGGTGCGGGGTTCTCGTGAGATCTGGCTGTTATTTTAGCCTTCGTCGTCCAAGTGCAGCCCCGCACGGTGGGATAATAATCACCACCACGCTAATAATAATTAGGCTAACTGCTTGGATAAATGCGTTCATGTGTTTTACTTTTTCAATATTCTTAATCATCTATTATTTAGAGTTATCATTTTAAAGGCGTTTTGACAACTTTTATTTAATTTATTTATTTTCAAAACATTAAATTACTTTAAAATCATATAATAACAATGAAATTAGCATTATAAACTACTTAAATAGCCATTCCTCAGTAAAATTCAATAGAATACATAGCATAATCAGCTACATCATCCATATTAGTCATTTGGCACCATTAAAACTCACCCCACATAACTAATTACTTTTTCTTATGCATAACCAAGCTCGGCACAGTATCCTCGCTTCATAAAACTAACACAATCCCAGTTATAACCTAGCTTCGAAGCCACTCGTAGTAAATTGAAACAACTCAGTAACTAAGTAATTAAATTATCGATCGGCTTCGCAAACATGTTATCTATTCAAGATAAATCAAATTATTTTTAGCAGAATATTACTCTGTAAATAATATTGGAGGGCTCATGACATTAGCGATTGTTTACACTAGAGCATCAATTGGGTTAGAAGCACCTCTTGTTACTGTTGAAGCACATATTAGTAATGGGCTCCCAGGTTTAACACTCGTTGGGCTACCAGAAACGGCCGTAAAAGAAGCAAGAGATAGAGTTCGAAGCGCTCTACTAAATAGCGGATTTGAATATCCAGCTAAAAAAATGACGGTTAATTTAGCTCCAGCTGACTTACCAAAAGAAAGTGGTCGGTATGATCTTGCAATCGCGATTGCCATACTCGCATCATCAGGACAGCTCCCCCACGAGCCATTAAAACAGTATGAATTTTTAGGTGAACTTGCTTTATCTGGCGATGTTCGCTATGTCAGCAGTGCTATTCCTGCCGCCCAATCAGCATTAAAACAACAACGCTCCTTAATACTATCTATGGAGAATCAACATCAATTAGGCCTACTCCCAGATAATAGCGTTTATTTCGCAACATCCTTATTGGAGCTTTGTCATTTTTTACATAACAAAAACACATTGCTTTGTAATCAACAAATTCACCAAGCACCTCTCTCAATCAAGCAAGAAGGTGATATTAACGATATCATTGGCCAAGAACATGGTAAACGAGCATTAGAAATCTGTGCCGCTGGTGGGCATAATTTACTCTTATTGGGTCCGCCAGGAACAGGAAAAACGATGTTAGCCAGTCGGCTAATGACTTTACTTCCCCCATTAACCTCTCAGGAAGCGTTAGAAGTTGCTTCATTACATAGCTTGAGTGAAAATACAAAAGAAGACATGAATTGGCCGATAAGGCCTTTTAGAGCGCCCCATCATAGCGCATCAATTGCAGCTTTAATTGGCGGTGGCTCTCTTCCCAAGCCTGGCGAGATCTCACTTGCACATCACGGTGTTTTATTTTTAGATGAATTACCAGAATTTAGCCGCTCAGTACTCGATTCTTTACGAGAACCACTAGAATCCCGAAAAATTAGTATTTCTCGAGCAAAAGCAAAAGTTTGCTATCCCGCTAGTTTTCAGTTAGTTGCAGCTCTAAACCCTAGCCCAACAGGTCATTACCAAGGAGAAATGAGTCGTTCAACTCCTTCCCGTATCCTACGTTACCTTTCACGCATATCAGGGCCTTTTATTGACCGGTTTGATCTCTCTATAGAAATTCCATTGTTACCTCTCGGTTCATTGAGTAGCCAAACCAATCAAGGTGAAACAAGTGAACACGTCAGACAAAGAGTTATCGAAGCCAGAAATAGGCAACTTAGGCGAGCCGGAAAAATTAATAGTTTACTAACGCCAAGAGAAACCACACAATTTTGCCTACTAACCGCAAAAGATGCATTATTCTTAGAACATGCATTAAATAAGTTAGGTCTTTCCATCCGAGCTTGGCACAGAATATTAAGAGTTGCCAGAACAATAGCCGACCTTAATGCCGCAGAAACTATTGAGCGTTCTGATTTATTAGAAGCTCTAGGGTATCGAGCGATGGATAAGTTATTGCTTCATTTGCAAAAACAAGTAAGCTGAGAAGAATGGACAGATAACTACTTTATTATCTCGTAAAAATAAAGGGACCGTAGTCCCTCTTATCATACGATGATGATATTAATCATCTGTATCAGTGTAGTCTTCCGATGGATCTATCTGCGGTTTACCGCCAGATAAAGTATGGAAGCGTTTTGGACGGTTAATACGGCTAGAATATTTTGCCCAAACTTTTTCTTCTGGGGTAGCAGGTTCACGCTCACCACGGCATACAGCGACGAAAAGTTTTTCTTCTTCTGTTTGAGGTTCGCGTTTACCTATATCAAGCTCATTAAAAGCTTGGCCGAGACGTTCTAGCAACTGAGCTTCTTTGATGGTGAAATCACCATGACGAGAAAAGCCACGTGGGTAATGTTTATTATCAAAAAAACGATTAGTCGTGATGAAGCTATCTGCCATCTGACACACTCCTAACTTATTACAGTCAAACTCTATATGGCGCGGAGTATTAGACAGCATTGACAATCTGTAAAACAAAACATTTAAATCATCACGACAAAAATAATTGGAGATGCATGTGGACAGCGAGTTATTGAGAACTTTTTTAGAGGTCAGTAAGACTAGGCACTTCGGTAGAGCCGCAGAATCACTCTATTTAACGCAATCAGCGGTTAGCTTTCGTATTAGACAATTAGAAACACAGCTAGGTACAAGCTTATTTACTAGGCATAGAAACAATATCCGGTTAACAGCCGCGGGAGAAAGGCTTGTTCCATATGCCGAATCGTTAATGAATACCTGGTTGCAAGCTAAAAAAGAAATATCTCATGCCTCACAACACACTGAGCTTTCTATTGGTGCAACAGCTTCACTTTGGGAAGGTTATCTAACTGACTGGGTAGAAGAACTTTATAATCAACATGATGAACTGCGGCTCGAAGCTAGGGTTTCAACGCGCCAGTCTCTTGTTAAGCAACTACATTCTAGAGAATTAGACTTATTAATCGCAACTGAACCCCCAAAAATGGATGAGTTTGAAAGCACTATCATCGGTACGATTGATTTACAGCTTATGGCTTCCCAAAAAAATATTGCATTAACAAAATATAATTTTATAAAGCTAGAGTGGGGGGTTGATTTTCATCCCAAAAATGAACCATCACTAACCCAAGATGATACACCCGTAATGATCACGACCTCTGCCCATATTACCCGCCAATTACTTCCTGTATCGCTTTCAGCGGCATTTTTACCTGCTCATTGGGTATATCAATATCCAGGCCTAAAAACGCTCTCAGAAACCTCAATAAACAAACCTTTGTATGCAGTCTGGCTCCAAAAAAACGATCAGCAAGCTCTTATCAATCAACTGATTAAAACGCCAATAAAAAATGCACAGTTAAGTGAACAATAAAAGAAGAAGGTGAGTAACAGAATTCACTCACCTTCCTACTACTTTATAAACAAACTATGTTCCACTGCACAATGTTCTTAATTGATGCTTCTTTTTATCTTTTAATAAGATATACCAATCACGAATAACTCATCGGCATTTATTTATACAATATAAACAAAATGATTTTTTGAGATTAATAAAGCTAAACCAGCAATTCTCGGTATACGACATTTATCTAAATTAAAGATTGAGCACATTAAAATACCTTTCAACCCACAAATACTATTGAAAAACATAAAGTAGCAAGTAACAACTTACTCATTAGGTGAAAATGCATATAAGCTGATAAAAATAAAAGAGAAGGTAGTTTGGAGGGAAATTAGGTAATATCATCAATACATTTGAGTGGTAAATGTAATTAAAAGGTATAAACAGTAAGTAATAACTCGCCTATTTTTAGTATTAATAAAGAACATCAAAAGATTGGATGAGAGAAAAATAAATCAGGGAGCTTATTTCTTGCATTTAAAGTGATGAATACAATTGAAGTATATAAAACAGTGGGATAGTAGATTAGCTAAGATCAAATGAAAATTAGCAAATAGGGGAAAAGTAACTCTATATTTGCTATTAGATAAATAAAGAAAAACCCGATTAAGCTAATCGGGTTATCAATAGATACTTCTTTTATTATTACTTAATTGGTAACTGGCAGGGGCGGAGAGACTCGAACTCCCAACACCCGGTTTTGGAGACCGGTGCTCTACCAATTGAACTACGCCCCTAAA